>DASXSR010000001.1:0-3703 GCA_036505875.1 Blastocatellia bacterium
GACTTGCTCCACGCGGCGCGGGAAGATTGCGATCGATTGCAAGGGATGGTGGACGATCTGCTTGATCTATCTCGCATCGAATCCGGGCGTGTCGAGCTTTACCCTCTGCCTCGAGAAGTCTCCACTCTTATCACCACGGCATTCGACGCAAACCGGGCGGAAGCGGATGCTAAAGGCGTAAGCCTCCAAACCCAGGGTCCCCTGCCCGACGCGAAGGTGTTGGCCGATCACGAGCGCATCGGACATGTGTTCTCGAATCTTATAGGTAACGCCGTACGACACACGTCCAAGGGCGGCAACGTCACACTCGGCGCGGAGGTCTTCGACGGCTCCGTGCGCTTTACGGTCGCCGACACCGGTACGGGAATCCCCAAGGAGTATCAAGAGCGAATCTTTGAAAAGTTTTTTCGGGTGCCGGAATCGGGACCCAGGGGGACAGGGCTCGGCCTCTATATCGCCAAAGAGATTGTGCGCAGTCATGGAGGCGAGATCGGCGTCGAGAGTGAAGCGGGAAAAGGAAGTGTATTTTGGTTTACCTTGCCCCAATCGCCCAACGGCTCGAAAGGAGCCAGGTCGCACTGACCGTAATTTCGATGCGACACTCGTAGCCTTTGCAACCGCGCGGAAAGCTGGAGTCAAGTTCGTTCAGGTCTCGTACTTCTTGCGCTTTCTCCACAGCGTCGACGCGTCGATCCCGAGAATCGCCGCCGCTTCTTCGAGCGTCGAGGTTCGCGCCGCAACCCGCGTGATGTGTTCCCGTTCGATCGTATCGAGGGTAAAATCGCCGCCCAATTGCGCCGCAGCGGATTTGGCCTGGGCGGAAATATGCGCCGGAAATGCCTCCGGTTCGATCACTGGCGCGGGCCAAAGAATCGCGGATCGCTCGATGGCGTTCCGTAGTTCGCGAATGTTTCCGGGCCAGGCATAGGATACGAGCGCGTCTTCCGCCGCTTTGGACAACTCCTGCGGTCGGCGCCGCGCCGTTTTTGCGAAGAAAGCCAGGAAGCGCCGCGCCAGTCGCAAGATGTCTTCGGGTCGCTCCCGCAACGGCGGCAGTTGCAAGTCGATTACGTTGAGACGATAAAGCAGATCCTCGCGGAAAAGTCCGCGTCGCACATGATCCTCGATATCGCGGTTGGTTGCGGCGATGGTTCTGACGTTAGCTCTTCGAGTTTTGTTTTCCCCTAGGCGTTCGAACTCCTTTTCCTCAAGGAAACGGAGCAACTTGGCCTGCAGCGACGACGAGATGTCGCCGATCTCATCGAGAAAGAGCGTTCCACCCTCAGCGGCTTCCACCCGACCCGGCTGATCCCGGACTGCTCCGGTGAAAGCGCCGCGGCTATGGCCAAACAGCTCGCTGGTCAGAAGCTCCTCAGACAGGGTGGGGCAGTTAACCACTGTAAAGGGATGTTTGCTCCGCGGGCTCAGCGAATGAATCGTGCGCGCGAGAACCGTTTTGCCGGTGCCGCTCTCGCCGCGCAGCAGCACCGGAACGTCGGACGCCGAAGCCCGGCTGGCGATTTCAAGCACGGCGCGAACTTTGGGCGAGTCACTGTCTAGTTCGACCTCCGGAGCGGCTTCGCGCAAACGGCTCTCGAGTTCGGTGACTTGCCGCTTCAGCTCGCGCCGCTTGATGCACTGGTCGATGACGTGGCGAATCTGCGCGGGTTGAAAAGGCTTGGGCAGATAATCGGTGGCGCCGCGCTTGATCGCTTCGACCGCGCTATCGATGGTCGCGAAAGCAGTCATCATGACGATCATTAGTTCTGCCGATTCCGCCAAGAGTTTGGGAATGATTTCCAAGCCGTTGGCCTCGCCGAGGCGCAAATCGAGAAAGGCCACATCGAAGGACTCGTGTCTCAAAGCGGCCAAAGCGCCGTCTACGGAAGACACTGCCTTGACGTAGCAATCCATTTGCTCGAGGCAGAGAGATAGGGTTGTTCGGATGTTCTTTTCGTCATCGATGATCAACACCCGTAGTTTCCCGGTGGGATCGGGAGAAGGCTTGCCGGCATCCATTGCTCCTACTTTTGCATTTGACTTAACCGAGATGCAAGTGAATGCACGCACAGAAAAGTGACAAGGTTCGCATGAGAGGCGCGAGTGCGACAATGCAAATTTCTCATGTTACCCTGATGATACAACGCCGAACATCAACATATTCCATGCCACGACTGATTGAAGATTACGCCCTTATCGGTGACTGCCAAACTGCCGCGCTCGTGGGGCGCGACGGTTCCATTGACTGGCTGTGCTTTCCGCGCTTCGATTCGCCAGCCTGCTTCGCCGGCCTTGTCGGCACGCCGGAACATGGACGATGGCTACTCGCTCCGGCCGGCGCTGTCCGGTCGATCCGTCGCAACTACCGCAGGGGCACTCTGGTGCTCGAAACAGAGTACGAGACCGCAACCGGCGTCGCCACCGTTATCGATTGCATGCCGCTACGGAACGACGCGCCCGATCTCGTACGGGTT
The DNA here is from genome assembly GCA_036505875.1 of Blastocatellia bacterium. Classification (GTDB taxonomy): domain Bacteria; phylum Acidobacteriota; class Blastocatellia; order UBA7656; family UBA7656; genus Onstottus_A. The sequence continues at coordinate 2,475 of DASXSR010000001.1, forward strand.
ATCGAAGGAAAACGCGGACAGGTCGATATGCGTATGGAATTGACGATCAGGTTCGACTACGGCTCGTTGGTTCCGTGGGTGAATCGGACCGATAATGGCTTGATTGCCATTGGTGGACCAGACGCGCTTCGCCTTACTACGCCGGTTCGGCTTCGCGGCGAAAATTTTCGCACGGTGGCTGATTTCACGGTTTCGGCCGGAGATAGCATTCCTTTCACGCTGACCTGGTTCCCGTCGCACCGCGCCGCGCCGGCGGAGAGAAATCCCACAGAGGAAATCAGCAGCACCACCGATTGGTGGCTCGATTGGTCGAAGCGCTGCACTTATCGAGGCGGATGGCGCGCAGAAGTGATTCGCTCCTTGATTACACTCAAAGCACTCACCTATGCGCCGACCGGCGGCATCGTTGCCGCCGTGACGACTTCGATTCCGGAACAGCTTGGCGGCGTGCGCAATTGGGATTACCGATTCTGTTGGCTGCGTGACGCGACATTTGCGCTCTATGCATTGACGACCGGCGGTTATGCTGAAGAGGCCAAAGCGTGGTGTGACTGGATGCTCCGCGCCGCTGCTGGAAAACCATCGCAAATTAACACCGTCTATGGTGTCATGGGCGAGAGGCGTTTGCCCGAGCTCGAATTGGCGTGGTTGCCCGGATACGAAAACTCGCGGCCGGTACGGGTCGGAAACGCGGCGTCCGATCAGTTTCAGCTTGACGTCATCGGCGAAGTGATCGACGCGCTTCACTTCGCGCGCCGAGTTGGACTGGAACCGGACGAAGCCAGCTGGGCGTTTCAGAAATCACTGGTGAATTTTCTCGCGTCGGTTTGGCAAGCGCCGGACGAGGGATTCTGGGAGGTGCGCGGACCGCGCCGTCACTTTACGCATTCAAAGATGATGGCGTGGGTCGCGCTGGAGCGCGCGATCAGGGCTATCGAGCGCTTGAATCTGGACGGACCATTGGAAAGTTGGCGCGGTGTTCGGGACAGCATTCACGCCGAGGTGTGTTGCAAATGTTTCGACACGGAGATGAACTCGTTCGTCCAGTACTACGGCGCAAAACAAGTGGATGCGAGTTTGTTGCTGATGCCCTTAGTCGGCTTTTTGCCGGCCACTGATCCGCGCGTGCTCGGCACCGTCGCGGCCATTCAAAAATATCTGATGAAGGACGGCTTTGTGGCGCGGTACCACACGAACCCGGCAATCGACGGTCTGCCGCCTGGCGAAGG
>DASXSR010000002.1:0-2302 GCA_036505875.1 Blastocatellia bacterium
TGAACCACGCAAGATACCGCGCCGCCGCAGTGACAAATAAGCGAACGAAATCATGAGTCCTCCCGCACGATTCGATCAACGAAGCAGATAGCGTATTTGTTTCGACACGTAAGCCGTCGAAACCGATCGCATTAACCTGTCTGCGCGGCCTCCTTTGCGTGTGAGCAGCCAGCGCGGACTCTCCGGGAGCGCCAGACCATTCGACTGACTCGTTGCGCGAATTGAACCGGGGAGGTATCGTCGCCGCTCGTGACGAACACGTCAAGCCAGATCTCGACTTCAGTCTATTGGAGAAGTAGGGCCGTTTTTACCTCACCTTGACGACGACCTTGCCTTTGGCACGTCCGGTTTCGACATAGGCCATAGCGTCTTTGGTCGATTCGAATGGAAAGACCCGATCCACAACCGGGCGGATGATCCCGGCGTCGAGAAGAGGACTGATCTCTCGTAGCTGGTCTCCGCTTGCTATCGAGAACAGAAATGAATAGCGGACTTGACGGCGTCCTGCCTTTCTTCTGATGCGGTAGCTGAGAAGGCGCATTGCCACACTCAGGATCAAAGAGGCGCCGATGTCCTTTGCAAAATCGGAATCGGGCGGACCGGAAATCGAGATGAGTTTTCCACCAGGTTTCAGAACTCGCAGAGATTTTTCCAGCGTCTCTCCACCCAGACTGTTCAGAACCACATCGTAACCGTAGAGAATCTTCTCGAAATCGTCCTTCCTGTAATCGATCGCGATATCTGCCCCAAGGCGCTTCACCAGGTCGAAATTGGCTGCGCTCGCTGTCGTCGCTACGGTCGCGCCAACATGCTTGGCGAGTTGAATTGCAAACGTGCCTACCCCACCGGAGCCTGCGTGAATGAGAACTTTTTGTCCTTTTTTCAGGTTCGCCCTTTCGATCAGCGCCTGCCAGGCGGTCAAGCCGACGAGAGGGATGGAAGCCGCTTCTTCCATGGTGAGCGCTTTGGGTTTAAGCGCGACGTCATCTTCTGCGATCGCGATGTATTCCGCGAAAGTACCGATTCGAGTTTTTCGTGGTCGTGTATAGACCTCGTCGCCTGGCTTGAATCGCTGCACTCCAGATCCGACACGGACCACGATGCCGGCTGCTTCATTCCCTAAGACCAGCGGCAAGCCATAGGGCAGAATTTGCTTGAACTCGCCGTTTCTGATTTTGGAATCCAGAGGGTTGATGCCAGCGGCGTGGATCTGCACTAGGACTTCGCTCTCCCCCACCTCTGGGACTGGCGTTTCGCCGGCCCGCACATGATCGGCGCCTCCATAACTATCGATGATGAATGCCTTCATGACAGCGAAGGCGCCGGCGCGTCGAGTCGTAAGTCTTTCCGAATACCAGCATCCACTAAGCGAGCGGGCGCAAAACGGCGCAGCATTCGCAGGCGGCCGGCGAGAGGACCGGCTGTATATTGGAGTTTCGGGTGTGCCGCGCTCGCCGCTTTCAGCACGATGTCGGCGACGACTCCCGGCTCGTCGGCAGTTGCCATCAACTCGTTCAGCCTCTTGCCCAGGGCCGCGCGGACCTCGCGATACTCATCGATCTGCGAGTCGGCTTCGAGGAGGTTCGCGTCGAAATGCGTCTTCGAGCATGAGCTCAACTGATCCCGAGAAGTCGTTTTACAGCGCGATCTGCTTCACGGATAGAGTTGCGATGATCGGATGCCCTCGCAAGAGCGGATTCACGTGGGCGTGTCCCCAGCGCTAATTGACGAATTATCAGAACCCGATCATGTTCTGACACCCCTTTCTGGACACTTCGATGCGGCGTCCTATCTCGCTGGGTGTCATCGGCGTCTCATTGCTCGTCTTGGCGTCCGCCGCGCCGCACTGGAAAGACCTGCCGCGCATTCGCACGCACGACAACGAGCGACCCGCGGGCACGTTGATCGGTCACGTTCTGCGCGTTCATCTCGAAGCACGAAACGCTTTGTGGTTCCCGCACGCTGACGATGGTCCTTCCGCTCCGATGGTGGCATTTGCCGAGGCTGGGAAAACTCCGCAGATCCCTGGACCGATTATTCGCGTGCCCGCTGGCACAGTGGTGATCGCTTCGGTAACGAACTCTCTCCCGGACAGCACGCTCACGGTATACGGGCTGGTGTCACGGCCTGCGCCGAGGGGAGATTCGGGAGTGGTGAAAATACCGCCCGGCGAAACGCGCGAAGTGAGTTTTCAACTCGACGCGGCCGGCGAGTACTACTACTGGGCGACGACAATGGGTCGCCGGTTTGCGTATCGTACGAGGGAAGACTCACAGCTCTCCGGCGCGATCATCGTCGACGA
>DASXSR010000003.1:0-6194 GCA_036505875.1 Blastocatellia bacterium
GGTGATGGATCCTCACACGGGGCGTCTGCGTGCTGTTGTGAACCCACGGCTCGCCTTCGAGCAAGCGTTCCCGCCAGGCTCGACGATCAAATCGTTTACTGCTCTGACCGCAATGAACGCTGGCTTGATCGACGCTGAATCTCGAACGCTCTGCCGAGGTCGATTCAGCGGCGAGAGCATCGATGTGGTTTGCTCTCATCCTAAGAGCAAACTGCCCTTTAACCTCGCACAAGCTCTTGCGTACTCGTGCAACTATTTCTTCGCGACGATGAGCGGGCGATTGAGTTTCGACGCCTTCAAAGGAACGCTTGCATCGGCGGGACTGGGAGCGCGGACTGGCGTGAATGCGAGCGAATCGGCGGGCGTGCTTCGCGACGGCGAATGGCGAGTACGCAACTTGCTCGGCGAAGGTGACAATCTTCTGGTCACACCGATTCAGCTGCTCACCGCGTACTCGGCGCTGATGAACGGCGGTCACCTCTATCGACCGCAGATCGCTGAGGCTGCGGGCTTCGCCGGGGAAGAACAAAGGACTCTTCACATCGACGATCCCCGCAGGGCGGCTCTGATAGAAGGCATGCGCGGCGCAGTTGTCTACGGGACCGCAGAGAAATCCGGGCTCGCTTCGCTGCCGATTTTCATCTTCGGCAAGACCGGAACCTCGACGTCAAGCAACGGGTTTCGAAGGCAAGGATGGTTCGTAAGCTTCGCTGCCGATGCGAACTCGACAGCAGAAGCGACGCCTGAAGCGCTCGGGCTGGCAGTGCTCGTGTTCATAAAACGCTCTCACGGCTCGGACGCGGCCGTGGTGTCGAAGCGCGTGTTTGAAGAATACGCGATACGGCACCGGTTGGATGCGACGAATGGACGAGTGGGCGAGTGGACGACAGAGCGAGTGGCCGATGTTGATCGCTCTCCAACTGTTCGCGTGAAGATATTGAGCAAGAATCGGGTTGTGCGTCTCCCGCTCGAAGATTATGTACTCGGGGTTCTCTCGGTCGAAGCAGCGGTCGAAGATCAGCCCGAAGCGCTCAAGGCTCAAGCGATCATCACTCGAACATACGCGCTGAAAAATCTCGGCCGGCACGCGAGCGAAGGCTTCGATCTATGTTCAAACACTCATTGCCAGCAGTACGCCCAGCGCCCAGCCTCGGACAAGATGCGGCGCGCGGTCACCGATACTTCGGGAGAGGTCTTGCGCGACGCGAACGGACAGCTTGTTGATGCGTACTTCCATGCCGCGTGCGGAGGCATGACAGCTAACATCGAGACGCTCTGGGGCGCGCGTGCGCCGAGTTACCTGCGCGGAGTTCGCGATAACTTCTGCGCGAGTATGCCGAATCACGAATGGACAGATGTGATTCCGGCCACGCACTTAGCTCGCGCGCTTGCGAGCGATCCGCTGACTGATGTTGGAAGACCGATCGATGAAGTCGTCGTGACTAAGCGAGATGCGACGGGTCGGGCTGAGATGATCTCAATCGAAGGTGAGCGCCGACGACAGGTGCGCGGTTGGGAATTCAAAATCGTGGTGGGACGTGTGCTAGGTTGGAACTTGCTCAAGAGCTCACGCTTCAGCGTGAGTCGACGGCGATCAAATTTCATCTTTCGAGGAAGCGGCTTCGGTCACGGGCTGGGCTTATGCCAGAACGGAGCGCACGTGATGGCGCGGCGTGGAGCGGCATACCGGCAGATACTCGATCACTATTTCCCCGGGACCCAAACGTTTTCCCGTGGTGAATCGAAACATTTCGCTCCTCCAGAGCTAGTCGGCACGCACATTTCAGCTTCTATAGATATATCACTCCTACGGAGTTACGCCACGCGCTGCGATAACATCGCGACTTTGCGGCCTTGCGTTTTTGCAGGAACTTCACGCCTGGCTTTATCAAGCGAACACTTTCACGTCAGCTATCCCGCCACAATCCCTCGCAGCGAAATTGAAGCGGTGCTCCGAACACTTGAGGCCTCACGCCTTGACATGCTCGCTCGCGCAGGCCCGGCGTCACTTCACTTACCGGATGCGACCAACGTCGTGATTCACGAAACGACGCAGGAGCTCGTCGCAGCAACAGGTCAACCATGGTGGGTTGCCGGTGTGACTCACGGAAAGGGCATCGAGCTGCAACCGATAGCCGTGTTGCACAGGCGCCGCGTTCTAAGCTCAACGCTTCGTCACGAATACGTGCACGCAGTGATCGAAATCAACGGAGGCGGACGCACGCCTCGCTGGTTGGCCGAGGGACTGGCAATCTCGTTCGCCGGCGAAGGTCCGTCGCTAGAGCGGTTCAGGCCGAAGGGCCGACTTGCGCTCGATGAACTTGAACGGAGACTCGCCAGCCCTCGCTCACCTGCCGAGATGCGATCACTTTATGCAGCGGCCTATCGCGAGGTTCAGACGCTGATTCAAAAGGAAGGCGAACCGAAAGTGTGGCGTCGCGCAGCCCGACCAGAAATTCAAACAGGGATAGACAGGACTTGCAGGATAGAAAAACCGAACATTCTGATTCATCCTGTTCATCCTGTCTATCCTTGTTAATTAAGCTCATGCGGATTCTAGTGATCGGCGGAACTGGTTTCATCGGGCGCCATGTGATGCGCCGTTTGGTGGAGACCGGTCACGCGGTAACCGTCTTTCATCGCGGCCAAACCGTAGCCCATCTACTCTCCGACATCAATCACATTTCAGGCGATCGACGTGATCTTCGAAACTTCAAATCGCAGTTCAAACGCTTCTCGCCTGACGTCACGCTCGACATGATTTGCTACACCGAGCAGGAGGCGAAGAACCTCATCACAACGCTCGACGGCACAAGCGATCGGCTGGTTGTCGCTAGCAGCATGGACGTTTATCGGAACTACGGCCGGCTGCTCGGGCTCGAAGCTGGTCCACCGGATCCATGGCCTCTTACAGAAGATTCACCGCTGCGAGAGAGCGAGTACCCTCATCGCGCTATCGCCAAGAGCCCGCGCGATTTCGCTCAGTACTATGAGAAGCGTCACGTCGAGCGCGTCGTCGCGAGCGCGCCTAATCCTCGGGCGACGATTTTGCGTTTGCCGGCGGTCTACGGACCGGGAGACAAGTATCATCGAACGTTCGAGCACTTGAAGCGAATGGATGACGGCAGAGAGAAAATCCCGCTCGAAGAGTCTCGCGCGCGATGGCGCTGGACTCGCGGCTACGTCGAGAACGTCGCGGACGCAATAGCTCTGGCTGTGATCGACGATCGCGCAGCTGGCAGAGTCTATAACATCGGCGAGCGGGACGCGCTCTCTGAAGCTGACTGGGTTCGAAGCATTGGTCGAGCGGCGGGCTGGAACGGCGATATCGTAGCCATGCCGAAAGAGCTGTTGCCGGCTCATCTCGCCGCGCCCTACGACTTTGAGTATCATCTCGACTGCGACACGAGCAGAATCCGGACAGAACTTGATTACACCGAGCGCGTGACCCCCGATGAAGGGATGAAAGAAACGGTGGCATGGGAGCGCGCATACCCACCAGAACAAGTCGATCCGGCGCTGTTCAACTACGAGGCCGAAGACGACGCGCTTGCCATGCTGTATTGAGATTAGGCGCCGCGTGGTAAAGCTGGCACCGTCGCGACCGCCGACATATAATCCTCATTCGTCGCCATCAGTGGAATTTCAACAAGTTGTTTGGAGAACAGGCATGCAAAAAAATCGGGCCGTCCTCATGTTATCCGTGTTACTGCTCGGTTACGCGTCGGCGTTCGCGCAGGACGCTGGAGACATCAACTCGAAGATAAGAAAAGAAGAGGCTGACAATTCTCAGATCATGCGCACGATGCATTTTCTAACGGACGTCTACGGTCCGCGCTTGACCGGCTCACCCAATCTAAAGGGCGCCGGCGAATGGGCGATAAAACAAATGACCGCGTGGGGATTTGAGAACGGACATTTGGAGCCGTGGGACTTCGGGCATCCGGGGTGGACGAACGAGCGCTTCTCGGGTTTCATAACCTCGCCGGTCAAAGATACCCTCACTTGCGAAGTGTTGGCGTGGACGCCCGGAACCAACGGTCCCGTCGTCGCGCAGGCTTATCAGATGGTCCTTCCCGAGAAGCCTACTCAAGCAGAATTCACCGCGTATCTCGCAACACAGAAGGAAAAAGTTAGAGGCAAGATCGTGCTGGCCGGGAAGCATCAGCTCGTGCCTGTGACGCTAACTCCGCCGCCGCGACGGCAGGACGACAAGCAGGCGAAAGAACGCTACGATCCGAATAATCCAAATGCGGGCCAGTTTCGCGGAGGGCCTCGCGGTCCGCAACAACCGGAAGATCCGACCAAGTTGACGGCTCGGCAAATCGATGAACAACTGGACCAGTTCCTGGTTTCAAGCGGCGCTTTGATAAGAGCAAACGACGCCGGACGCGAGCATCGCCAGATTCGCGCTTTCAACAACCGCACTTTTGACGCCACGAAGGCGCTGCCGACCGTGGTTATGAGCAACGAGGACTACGGACGAATCTCGCGCATCTTGGCGGACGGAACGTCAGTCGAGCTCGAGTTTAACATCGTCAATCACTGGTATCCCGAAGGCAGGACCGCGTACAACACCGTGGCCGAGATTCCAGGCACCGACAAGAAAGACGAAGTGGTGATGCTCGGCGGGCATCTTGATTCGTGGCACTCGGCTACGGGAGCTACCGACAACGCAATCGGCTGCGCGGTGATGATGGAAGCGGCACGAATTCTCAAAGCCATCGGCGTCAAGCCCCGCCGCACGATTCGCGTCGCGTTGTGGAGCGGCGAGGAAGAAGGACTGCTCGGCTCGCAGGCTTATGTGAAACAGCATTTCGGAACTTTCGAGGAACCAAAGGCCGATTACTCAATGCTTGTTGCTTACTTCAACATCGACTCGGGGACGGGTCGAGCGCGCGGTGCAAGCGTGTTTGGACCGCCGGAAGCGGCAACGGTTGTTCGCGCGGCCCTTGCTCCATTCGAAGATCTGGGCGTGATGGGAGCGATTGCTTCAAAGAGTCGCGCGCTTGGCGGAACCGACAGCACATCTTTCAGCCAGGCCGGGCTTGCAGGCATCGGAATGGGTCAGGACCCGATCGAGTACAATTCCGCGACTTGGCATACAAATCTGGACACCTACGAGCGAATCATTGACGACGACGCGCGCAAGTCGGCGATGGCGATCGCTGCTGCGGTCTATCAACTTGCAATGAGAGATGAAATGTTGCCGCGTTTCAGCAAGGAGACGATGCCGCCGCTTCCGCCGAAACCAGGCGCAACGCCGACTCAAACACCAACACCGCAGCCACGACAAACAAACCAATAGATTATGTAGGGGCGGTCCTCAGTGGCCGTCCCACACTGAGCCGAAACTGCAGTCGTCCAAAAAGCGAAGGGACAGAGAGGCGCCCTTACAAGTGGGAGAAATGTGATGAGCGAAACGAAACGAATCAAGGATCAACTCACCCGCGCGTTTCGCGGCGAGGCATGGCACGGGCCTTCGGTGATGCAGCTGCTGAATGATGTCACAGCAGAACATGCTGCGGCTCATCCAATCGCGGGCGCGCACAGCATATGGGAGATCGTGCTTCACATCAACACGTGGGAACGGATCGCGCGACGACGAATCGAAGAATGGGCGCCGATAGAAGTCCCTCCCGAGGAGGACTGGCCGGCGATCAATGACACTACCGAGCACGCGTGGAAGAACACGGTGAACGCGCTGAAACTTAACCACGAAGTTCTGCGCGGACTGGTTGGAACTCTCGATGAATCGCGACTGACGGAGATCGTGCCTGGCACGCCATACTCGGTGTACTTCTTGTTGCATGGCGTAATTCAACACGATCTCTACCACGCCGGGCAGATCGCTCTGTTGAAGAAAGCTTGAGACTAGATGGTGACGAATGGGCAGTCGGGTTCTCAGAAATTCGCAACTCTTCAGCAGCAAGGCGCAGTTCAAACACAATCTGCTCGAGCGCTTTTTCGTGCGGTTTCACATGACGCTGGCGCTATCGGGCGTCTGTGTCTCAGGCCTCCTGGTTAGCAAGCTCCTGCTCGAGTTAGGCTTGCGCTCGATGCTTGAACGTTACTTGGTGGCGGTGTGTGTATCGTATCTGTTCTTCTTTCTGCTGATTCGAATCTGGCTGTGGTACATAGCTCGTTCCTCGCAGCGTGAACACGTTCTGCCTGATATCGATGTCGGGGATGCG
>DASXSR010000004.1:0-17005 GCA_036505875.1 Blastocatellia bacterium
GAGGCTGCGTACAACAGCGGCGTCATACCAAACTTGTCAACGTGGTTTACTTTTGCGCCGCGCGCAAGTAGCGCTTGAACAACTCTTCCTTGGTTGGCGATCGTTGCCCAGCTCAGCATGGAGATTTGATCGTTATCTACCTCGTTTGGATCCGCGCCTTTGCTGATCAAATAATCGATCAAGGCGGGGTCGCCGAGTGAGATCGTGTAATTCAGTGGGCTTATCGAGAATTGCCCCAGAAGCGTCATTCGTTGGTCGACTTTCGCGCCCGCATCCAGGAGCGCGCTGACAGTTTGCACATCGCCTGCGGCAGCGGCGAAGAAGAGAGCTGAAGCATCATTGCGCACCTCGACGCTTTTGTCGGGAATCACCTTGGCTTCCTTTTTCAGGAGCAAGCGAACGACTTCGACGTTTCCCCGATACCGAGCCGCAACCATCAATGGAGTTACGCCGGCTGCGGAGCGAGCGTCCACGTCGGCGCCGCGATCGATCAAGAGCTTAACTTTCTCGAGGTCGCGCGCAGCCAGCATCAACGCGCTGGTTCCCTGGGCCGTCTTGGCGTTTGCGTTCATACCGGCGTCGAGAAGTTTCCGAAGTTCTGCTGTGCTTCCGTTGAGCGCGACGTGAATCCATTTCTCTTGAGCAGTCGGAGCAATGTCAGCCAGCGCCGGTTGTTTCGCGATGTCGGTCCGCGAAGGAACCGCTTCAAGCAGCGCGCTTGCGGCCCAGCTGGTTGCCATAATCGAGATGAACTGATCGTGCTGAAACGGCGGGAATTCGGTATTGACGTAGGGCGGACTCACGGGAGCAGGCGGGTGTAGGCGAGACTTGAGCACCCACGAGCCATCCGATTGCTGGTTGCCAAGCAGGAACCGCAGACCGCGTTGATAAGCTGGGTCGCCCGTTTCAATCGCGCCCACGTCGCGCAAAGCGACAAGCGCCTCGCCAGTCGAGTAAGCATCGCTGCTCAAGCTCGGTAGTTGAGACCACCCGCCATCTTCACGCTGTTCGGCAATCAGTCGACGCGCGGCTTTCTTCAGAGTGTCTTGATCAGCTCGGGCCCACTTTAAGCCGAAGAGTTGAAACGTTCGGTCCTCTGTCGTTCGCGGTTGGGCCTTAAGAAACCACTGCCTCGCAAGCCGCAGCCGAGTTTCTCTTTCGACGTTAAACCGTTCGGGCATGTACTGACGCACAGCCTCGGCGCACACCGCAGTCACCGTGAACAAGCTACTGGACTGCGGCGGTCGGTCGTCAACTGTCGGCCAGCTTCCGTCCGGGAGCTGACGAGAAGCGATGAACTGAGCTTCGGCGTCGGTCGTCGGGCTTGGGCGGATGCCGGCTCTGCTGGCGGTGGTCAGCGCCCAGCCATCGAACATCACATCGATGTAGTCGTAACCTTGAACCACGCTGTCCAGGTCTTTCAGAAAAGCGAATGACGTCGCTGTAGTCTCTCGCGCAGCCTTTTCGTCTAGCTGAACGCCGCGCTCACGGGCCAGGCTGAAAGGAATTTGCGGGAGAAGCTGGTGATGACAGGAGGTGCAAGTCTCCTTCTGGTACCATACCGACTGCGCGCGCTGAATCAGCTTGATCGCTTTCGTTGCTGCGGTGCGCAGCTCAGCCTCCTCGATCGACTTTAACTTACGGTTTGGTGTTTGAGTTCTTGATTCGGATTGAAGAACGAATGCAAAAATCAGGCTCCCGAGAATAAATAGCAGCAGGCTTTTCACCGAGCACCTCCAGCGTCGATTTACGATCAATACCGAGGGAGCATGAAGCGGGCGTGCTTGTCGTGTCAAGTATTAGTTTAGCGAGCAATCAGAAGGTTGAGGCTGAACTTGTGATCGCGATCGTACCAGGTCTCTTCGAGTGAGAAATCCGTGTCCTGCGCAAGTTCTGACAGTTGGCTGATATCGTATTTGTAAGAGTTCTCGGTGTGTATCGATTCGCCTTCGTCAAAGCGAATTTCGAGATCGATTCTTCCAACCACAACTGTCTGCGGCTCGCGGCTGACCAGATGCATCTCGATGCGACCGAGCGATTCGTTGTAAATCGCGCGATGTTCAAACTTCTTGATATCGAAGTTGCCGTCCAGCTCCCGGTTGATTCTCAGGAGCAGATTCAGATTGAATGCGGCGGTGACTCCGAGGGCGTCGTCGTAAGCCGGCACGAGCACCGAGCGCTCCTTTTTTAGGTCCGCGCCGAGAAGAAAAGCATCGCCCGGATGGAGAAGCTTTCGAATCTGTCGCAACAGCGTGTTTGATTCAGCGCGATCAAGGTTGCCAATGCTGGATCCCAGAAAAAGCACCATACTCTTAAAGTCGGCTTTATGCTTTGTCGTTGTGTGATCGGAAATCCACTGAAGGCCATTAATGTAATCGGTCGAATAACCTGTGATTCGGAGCTCTGGATAGTCCTGCAGGAGAATCTCCAAACTGCGCTCGAGCGCCGCACCGGACAGGTCGACGGGCAAGTAATGGAGTTCAGCTTGCCGACGTAGTATCGATTCAATAAAGAAGCGGCTCTTCTCGGATGCGCCGCTTCCAAGCTCTATGAGACGAATGTTCTGCGGACCCGCTTCCGCTATTCGAGCGACTATTTCATCGGCGCGCGCGCTCAGTATTTCAGTTTCGGCGCGAGTGAGATAATACTCTGGCAAGCAGCATATGGCTTCGAACAGATGCGAGCCAAGTTCGTCGTAGAAATGTTTCGGAGGCAAGGTCTTCGGATTCGAACTGAGCCCGCTTCGAACGTCGCGAGCAAACGAGTCCGATTCGCTCTCGGGAATGCGACTGTGGATGATTAAACGATCGGGCGATGTTGTTCTCATTATGTTGCTGGAATTCGTCTACAATCGATGATAATCTCACGGGAGTAATCAACCCGACAAGATGCGCGCGTTGACTGTGGTGGGGTCAGTTTCTATAATCGTACTCGCAGTTTGAGAGTGCTGCCGTAGCTCAGTTGGCTAGAGCGCCTGACTGTGGATCAGGAGGTCAAGGGTTCGAGTCCCTTCGGCAGTACCACCTAGCCAACCCGACGCACCTTTTCCCGTATCGGAAGCGTACTTGCGATTCCCGTCGTCGAGCGCGGTACGGAGTGCTCGCGGACAGGATCGTACTCAAACGAGACTAACCGTTTTTTCATGCGAATAGTGATTTTGCCCACGCATTCAAATCTGGCGGTCGGATCACACTCAGAAGCCTCAGGCTCTCGCGAGTCCGAGGGAATAGAATTCACCTTAGGCCGCCAGAAGACAGCCTGCTGACGTTGCGACGCAGCGACCATCGGTTAGCGCCTGGCCGCCAGTTGAATTGGATATCACTTAAGCCTGCAAGGAGATCTTGAGCATCAAGCTCGATCGCCTGAAACTGCTGATGATAGTTCTGCAGATCGGCAACTAACATAAATCAAAGTCATTATGCACTAATCACATTGATGTGTTCAGCCGTCAACTGTTTGGCCTGACATATTGAAACGGGTAGGTTGTGCAGCCATCCTTCTTAACATTTATTGTGACCCTCTCACCTGGCTTTATCTTCTTATTCGCCTTTTTGACAATTAGAACTTCCTGAGCAAAAAAACGATCATATACAACTCCACCATATCTCGTCTTTTGAGGCTCCCCATTGATTAATACGATTGACGGCTGGCCCAGGAAATAGCCGATAACGTACAGCTCCCTCTCTTCGAGAAACACACTATTGATTCCAGGATCAGGAAGGTCTGCAATGAACGGTGCAAAACTTAGAAGGTAGTTTGCTGTGTTAGAACTGCAATTCTCAACCGCGATGAAATAAGTCCTTACTCCTGCTGCAGGAGAACCAGAACTGCTCTGAAAAAACAACCCGCCGAGCGTTGATGAATCTGATGCAAAATCAGCTACCACCTTTCCATTCTCAACCGCCACTCGCTGGCCGAGACGGGCATACAACTTTAGAGGCCGATCGCCACGCAGCGAGACCCCCCAGCCGGTCGCCGAGCTGCAATAGACACTGTCAGCAAGCGAGATGGTGTACTGTGTTCGACCGAGCGAACAAGTATCAGCCTCCGGTATTGGTATCGAGCCGAGTTCCAGCTTATCGAAAATGTCGGCATTGTAGGGTGGAAACGATAGGTCCACCGTGTCGGCGGTTGGAGGGCCAACCAGGTTAGCTATTACCGTGAAGTTTACTGCTCGTGGAGAGTAGTTCCTCACCGCTATGTAGTAAGTTGCTGCATCAATCGGTAGATTCCGCGGAAGGCTGAACGTCCCTACCACAAGTGGTCCAAAGTCAGCCACAACCTTGTTATCTTCGATTGTGACTGGAAGGTTTCGGCGCACGAAGAAGTTCATCGGATAGTCGGGATGAAATTCCAGCACTAACTTAACGCCTCCGCCGGGATACTGAACCGTGTATTGCGTTTCGCCCAGAGTGATTTTGCCTGTGCCGTCAGCAACCGGTAAGGACCCGGCCCTTGGCACCCCGGGAGTTAACTGTTCAGTTACGACCTGAGCGACTTCCGCAGTATTCGTATTGAGCGAGAGATTGTCAGAATGTACTTCCGGAGAGATGCTTCCGCACAAGATCAGTGCCATTAGGAAGGCATGATATAGGCACCTTTTTCTCATTTGCTTTGTTCCGCCGACGCCAACGGCATCGCACTATTAACAAGAACCGCGCTGCGGCGTCCGAATGAAACCCATTATACAGACTTCATCTTCTAAGCAACAGTTCAATTCCCTGTCCGAAACGTAATCATTATCCTTATATCGTCGATGACATTCAATAAACGTTTTGTTGAGTGGTCCAGCTGCCCGATTGGACAAGTCAATCTCTGTCCATGTCCTCGTGTCATACATGCTATACTCCCAGGAATTCTCGCAGCCCCCAGGAGTTGCTTCAGCTTGAACAGGTATTGAATACGTTCTTCGAGAGGCGTGCGACGCCATTCGGGGAGAGCAGCAGAAGCGGTCTCAACCGCGGCGCTCACGTCACCTTCACCGCCTAGCGGCACTCGGCCAAGCTACTCAGCCGTGGCCGGTTGTTCATCTCTAAAGACTCGCTCGCCTATGACCGGCGCCACTCGCCGTTGATGTAGTTACGTAACTGACCATTTGTCGACATCGGTTCTACCTCTTTCCTGCGGCCTTACTAAACGGCGCTTTGGACAGCAACCGCAGGCGTTTGCCGTCCCAAGCGTAACGATAGACGCCCTCGTTCTTTTCGTTGGGCGCGCCGCTGATGATCAACAGCCTGCTGTCGATGCGAAACTGCAAAGGCTCGTCGGGCTCCCCGGATTGGCCTTGGACGAGCGCGCGAGGTCCGACGTAGAAAGTCGGCATGAAAACCGCGCCGCTCTTCGCGTCGACTACCGCGAACTGCACACAGCCCGCGCCGCAGCCCCATTGAACGATCGTGTAGTGCCCTGCGAAATTCGGTCCCTCGCGTGCGCCTTCTCTGATTGCAGTTCGGTAGCGTCTCGCTTCACGGGTCGCAAGCCTGACCGGCGCGGGCTTGTCTTTGAAGCGCTCGGCTGACGACACGGCGAAGTCTTCAAAGCTTGCTGTCTCGCCTCGCTGCGTTTTCTGCGGTTTAGCAGCAAACCCATCGACAATCACAACCAAAGACAGCGTTAAGAGAGCGATAACGGGCCTGATCATTAGTCCAGCGCTATCATAAATGCTTTCAGTGTCGTACGCCAATCGTTCAACTGACGGGACGTCCTAGCGATTGATGGACTAATACTAATTATTGACAACCCAGCACCTCGACCTTACACTGGACAGGACTCATCAAACAGAGTCTAAGCAGCAATTCCGGTCCCCGACGTCCCCGTGGGTTTCACGTTACCGATCAGCTCAGAGCCTCATTTCTCTGATAGCGGAGGACGAATGAGAACACCCGGCATGATGGTGGCTGCAGGCTTCGCCGCCTTACTGACTGTCCTCGCCGGCGACGTGCGGGCTCAGCAAGCGAGTTTGCATGTGGATGGCGATCCGGACAGCGAGCAGCTCCAACGAACTCCCACTCTTATCGTTCGCGAAATGGTCAGGCCTTCTCCCGTTGCCGACGGATCCTCGTTAAGGACGCAGGGCGCGCCGTCAAAAACCGCGGCTTCAAAAACGACCGCCGCAGGCGCGCTTCCCGTGGTCTCAACTGCGCAACCACTAGTTCTGCCGCCTGTCTCAAACTCGAACAGCGAGCGGATAAGCACCGGCAATCCGAAATATGACGAGTTGATAGCGTCATCAGCCGCGCGCAACGGCGTGGACCCCAACTTGATCGTGGCGGTGATGCGCCAGGAGTCTGGTTTCAATCCTCGGGCGCGATCTTACAGAGGCGCCACGGGATTGATGCAGCTTATTCCGGCGACCGCTCAGCGGTTCGGCGTGACAAATATCCTCGACCCCGCGCAGAATATCGAAGGCGGGGCCAAGTATCTGCGCTTTCTGCTGGACACCTTCGACGGCGATGTGAACCTCGCGCTAGCAGGTTATAATGCTGGTGAGAACGCGGTGGTCAATTCAGGCTATCGGATTCCGAGATATCGCGAGACGCAGAATTATGTTCGAAGTATTTCATCGCGCTACGACGCAGGAAAGAAGGTCGTCAAAACTGGTGGCTCGGCTCCGGCGGCCGCTCCTTCGGCGGCGGTCTTCTCAGGCGGCGTCGCGAGCAGCCGGCTGTCGAACAACTACTAGGCGCTGAGTCTCAAGTCCTGAGATCTGAGATCTGAGATCTGAAGATGATTTCTTTCATCGTCCCCGCTTACAACGAACAAGCGCTGATTGGCCGGACCCTCGATGCGTTGAACCGGGCAGCGACCAGCATCGGCGAGACTTATGAAATCGTCGTCGCCGACGATTCGTCAAACGATCAAACGGCTGAGATCGCTGAAGCTCACGGTGCGCGGGTTATTCGGGTCAACGTTCGACAGATCGCCGCGACTCGCAACGCAGGCGCTCGCGAGGCCGTAGGCGACAAATTCATTTTCGTTGACGCTGACACCGTGGTCTGCGAAGCAGTCGTTAGGTCAGCGATTGAGGCGATGAACGTCGGCGCGGTCGGAGGCGGATCAGCAGCTCGGTTCGATGGGCAGGTCCCTCCCTGGGCAGAGCTTCTCAACCCGCTCTTTGTGAGAGCCTTTCGCGCGATGGGCATTGCGTGCGGCTGCTTTCTGTTTTGCACCCGTGAAGCGTTCGAAGCGGCAGGCGGATTCGATGAAACACTATTCGCGTCCGAAGAGATTACGATGAGTCTCGCTTTGAAGCGAGTGGGCCGATTCGTCGTCGTTCCGGAATCGGTTGTTACGTCGGGCCGAAAGCTGAGGATGTATTCCTGCAAAGAGATGTTGACGCCCTTCGTGAGTTACTTGCGTTCCGGTCGCAAGGCGCTCAAAACGCGCGAAGGTCTCGATCTTTGGTACGCAGACCGGCGAGAGGACCCCGAGTTCGCCCTCGAATGACCGCTGACGATTCTTCCCCGAATCGGGAACAGACATCGCGCTTTCTTTGTTGTATACTGCACCCAATGTCGGCTTAGGAATGGCCGGCAGTTATTCAAGCTCCAAAGGGTCCGACTATGGAGTGGCCAGAACGCGACAGGTTGATAGTAATCGGGATGGTCTTCATCCTGGTGTTCTGCCTCACGGCGCGACCGGTGTTGAACGCCGCAGATCCCGCCTCTTCGTTCTCAAATAACCCAACCTCATTGGCAGAAAAACTATTTCGGGATGCCAGTGATCTCGGTCGCGCGCTGCACGAGCGCCCGCTCCAGGAACGAAGCACCGACGATTACCGTCGCGCGCTTGATGCGTACGGTCAGGTCATTCGTCTTAACACCGACAATTACTATTCTGCTGAGTCGCTGGCGCGAAGGGCTGAGCTGCTGCGCGAGATTGCGGACGCGACGGGGGATTCGGCGCTCTATCAACAAGCGATCGAGAGCTACCGCGAGGTAGTTGTTTCACATCCTCAAAGCTCGTTCGTCGGCGACGCCTTGATAAGCATTGCCCAGATTTACGAAGAGAGTTTGCAAGATCTGGATGGCGCTGCGGCGGCTTACAGCGAGTTGATGTCTTATTTCCCATCGTCCATGTTGGGCCGCGAGGCGCGCGCGGTGCGCGCGCGGCTTGAAGCGCAGCTCAAAAACCGTCCAGTTGATGTGACAATCGGGTCGCCAAACGCCATCGAGCGATCAACCTGGGCGCCCAGGCTGACGAACGTCCGCAACTACAGCGGACCCGATTACGCTCGAGTGGTAATAGACCTCTCCGCGCAGACTCGTTACGCCGCACGGCGCGCCGGCAATCGATTGAGCATTCAGTTGAGCGATGCGGCGATCTCTTCCTCCCTCAGAGGACGACGATTCCTTGTGAACGAAGGCAGCTTGCTGAAGCGGGTTACGGCGTTTGACTCGCGCGTCGATTCAACAAGTGCGGCTGTTCAGGTCGATGTCGAGGTCCGAACGCTATCGTCTTTTTCGATAGTCCGCCTCAGCGATCCCGAACGTCTGGTGATCGACGTCCATTCGGGTGAGATTGCTCGCGAACGGTCTTCGGTATCGCCGCTTCGGTCCATCGTCGGGAAGTCTGAATCACCTAGCAGGGCGTCGCAAACGAGATCCCTCGCTGACACAACCAGCAACATTTACAAAACGCTCCCGGAGATTACAGAGCCGATACTGCCATTCTCGCCGAATGAATCGCGCAGCGCACCCAACTCGTCAGCAGCCGCTCAAGAGTTGGCTGCCAAAGTCGACGCCAAAGCCGCGCAGTCGCCGATCAAGCGAATCGTCATCGATCCCGGCCACGGCGGTCACGACACCGGCACAATTAGCGCGAGCGGAATGCGCGAGAAGGATTTGGTCCTCGACGTAGCTCATCGGTTGAAGGCTTACATAAAACGCAACTACCCCGACGTCGAAGTGATAATGACGCGAGATTCAGACCGCTTCGTTGCGCTCGAAGAACGAACGGCAATTGCCAATTCGCGCCACGCCGATTTGTTCATATCGATTCACGCAAACGCAAGTCCGTCGCGCGTGGCGTCCGGCGTCGAGACTTTCTTTCTCAGTCCGGACCGCGCGCCTGCTGAAGATCTGCAAGCAGCCGCTCGCGAAAATGCCAGGCTTGCAAGCGAGAAGGCAACTGACAAACCGGAGCCGATGTTTGCGAGCGTGACGGTCGGCAATCGCGTGGCCGAATCTCGCGAGCTCGCTCGTTACATTCAAGCGGGATTGGTGCGTGGCATCGGCGCACAGTCGCCACGAACGGCGATGAATCGCGGGGTCAAGCACGCGCCGTTCGTCGTGTTGTTGGGCGCGGCAATGCCAAGCGTTCTCGCCGAAGTTTCCTTCCTCTCAAACCCGAAAGACGAAGCTCTATTACAGACGGTCGGATTCCGCGAGCGAGTCGCGGCATCGCTGTTCGCGGGATTGAATGCTTACCTGAAAAAGAATCGCCCCGAATCCAAGGGCAAATGATCGCTGCTCCACTGAGACGTTCTGAAGTGTAAGTGCGATAAGAGCAGCTCGTTTAACCGCCCACCCCCGCCCGGCTGTCCGATTGGGCTTCGTTGACTTCGCTAAGCCCCTATGTGAGAATTGTCGCGGCTGTGAAGCTCCCCTCGGCTCCAATCGCGCAAGAACAACAATGAGCACCAGACGTATCGGAAATTACCAGGTCATCGAGTACGTAGGAAGTGGCGGGTTCGGCTCGGTGTTTAAAGCCGAAGACGTTCACACACCGGGCCGAGTTGTCGCCATCAAAGAGCTTCATAAGAAACACACTCGTAATCAGGTCATCAAGCAGCGCTTCTTCCAGGAAGCCGTCGCGATGGCCCGTCTCGATCATACCAATCTGCCGCGACTCTTCACTTTCGGCGAAGACAACGGCTCCTACTATCTGGTGATGGAGTTCATCTCGGGCAAGCTGCTCGGAGATGAGATCCACGAACACGGTCCGATGAAAGCCCAACGCGCCGTCGCCGTGCTCGCGCAGGTATTGGACGCTCTCGGGTACGCGCACCGCAACGGCATCATTCATCGCGATCTGAAACCCGACAACATCATTCTCGTAGGCGATGGCGACACTCCGAGGATCAAAGTGCTCGACTTTGGAATCGCGCGGATGGTCGGCGGCGAGAGTCTTACGCTCACAGGCGAAGGTTTCGGTACGCCCGCTTACATGTCTCCTGAACGTATCGCCGGCGCCGCGGGAGACGACCCGCGAATGGATCTCTACTCGGCGGGAATAATCCTTTTCGAGATGCTGAGCGCCAAAGCTCCGTTCACATCCGCGGCCAGCGATCCCGCTCTCTATTGGACGGAAATGCGCGAGCTTCATCAACGCGAACCTTTGCCGTCGCTCGCCTCGCTCGGCGTCTCAAGCGCGCTGCAAGACGTGATGGCGCGCGCAACTGACAAGCGCGTCGAAGATCGCTATCAGACCGCGGATGAGATGCTTGCCGACCTTAAGAACATTAGCATCCCAGTGTCGGACGCTTCGACCGCGGCGAGTACCTCGCGTCTGCTTCTGACTACCGTGCCGGCCAGCGCTGAGGTCTTCGTTGACGACGTGTCGCACGGAACGTCTGACTCGGTGAGAGGCAAGATACTGATCGACGGATTGGCTGCGGGAGTGCATCGCGTTCGGGTCCTTAAGCAAGGCTTCAACGAGTACCGAATCAACGTTGCGCTCGAAGAGGGAAAGGATACTGACTTGCAAGTCGTGCTCTCGGCTCGCGCAACCGTCGCTATGCCGCCCGCCGCAGAGACAGCCGCCGGTGGTTTTGAGACCCAAAAGCTTCAAGGTGCGGATAACGTCAAGACCGCAATGCTCCTGGTCGAGAGCCTTCCGTCGGGCAGCACTGTTTTCGTCGGGTCCCAGCCGGTTGCCCATGCAGATGAGGATGGCCGCGCGACGGTTAAACTCAGTCCGGGCGCGTACGAGATTCGCGCGTCTGCGCCGTCGGGCGCCACAGCTGCGCGAGTCGTAACGATTACAGACCAGGATGCCGGTGCAGTCAAGACAACAACTCTTCCGCTCACTCTTGCAACTGGCGCCAGTACTCCGCGTCTTCCGGGAAAGGGCGAGCCTTCGCGAAGAGGGAGACAACTCGCCGCGGCCGGTGTGCTGACGTTACTGTTGGCGCTCGCCGCTACGGCTTACTTCGTCTTGCGAGGCCCCAACCGAAATCGCGCTCAAGTTGAGTCGGCTTCGGTTTCTAATGCCACCTCAGCGGCTCCGGCGCAGGCTGCGCCGGAGACTGCCTCTGACAAACAGCCGGATACTCAAGCGACGGACCAGCAACAAGTGATCGAAGACAAAAAAAAGGCCGCCGACGCGCGACGGCAAGCCGAACTCGAGAAGAAAGCCGCGCCAAAAGAATCGGACAAGGATGAGCGAAAAGCCATAGAGCCGCATCCGGCCGCGCCGGTTCCGCCCGCGGCCGATACGCTTCCCGAACCCGAACACCATTCCTCAACTCCGAACCGCGAGGCTTGCGTCGTCGTGATCGTCACCGACGCCGCAGGCCAACCGGCGCCGCACCTCAGAGTCGCCATCGCCGAGCAAGCTGAAGGCGCGCGTGCGACTTTGTATAACGGCCAGACGAACGAGAAAGGCCGATGGCATGACTGCGGTCTCGCGCCTGGTCACCGAATCCGGGTCGCCGTCTTCGGACCCCGCGGCGCGTTGCTTGGCGCTCAGCAGTCGGTCGTTGCAATAGGAAGGAACGTCGTGCAGTTTCAACTGCAGAAGAAGATCGACGAGATGCCGCGACCGGGTCCAAACAGAAAGCGTCCGTGGCAGCGCCCCTGAGGCGCCAACCTCCATTTTCTCAAATAGCTATTGAAATCAGCGGCTCGATTCTGTTAGTCTGAAAATTTGTGCGCCATGCGCGATTCGCGACATGGCGCGATCACTTTGAAAGGAGAGCAGAGCTATGGCAAGAGGATCATCCCGCGCGGTTCGCTTGAACTGCCCGAAGTGCTTCAGTGCGTTTACTGTGGTCGCTTATCTCTCGCAGGGGATAGCGGCGAACGATTACTGGAAGCAGCGAGCAGAAGAGCACGATTGCGCCGCCCACGAGAAGAAGCTTGCAGCAGCGCGTTCGTCTGACGGAACCAAGAACCCGCTCAAGGCCTCAAAAGCAGCCGCCCGCGGCAAGTAATAATAAACCCAACGTCTTAAGGGCCGGCAACCGCCGGCCCTGCCCTTTACTCCCAACCATCAAGCGGCTATTTGCTAGCTTGAGGTCTGCCTTCAAGCTGGATCAACATTGAAGCTTCTAGCGCTGGCGACGCGGCGGCGAAAATATCGTCGTTGCTGTAGTCACCCGCCGCTGCTTCGGCGCCTTCGGTGTGGCGGCCCGCGTGATACGAGCTGCGTACAAGCGGTCCAGCTTCGACGTAGCGGAAACCCATCCTCAGCGCTTCTGACTTCAAGTAACCGAATTCGTCGGGAGAGTAATATTTCTCGATCGGGATGTGCTTCGGTGTGGGCGCCAGATATTGGCCGACAGTAAGAATGTCGCAGCCCGTGCCGGCTATGTCGCGAAACGTTTTCAGCAGCTCGTCAACCGTCTCGCCCAGTCCGGCCATCAGGCCGGACTTTGTCAGCAGCGGCTGCTCGGACTTTCGCGCGTGGGCCCGGCGCAGCAACTCGAGTGACTGCTCGTACTTTGCATCGGGACGCACGTGCTTGTACAAACGATGAACCGTTTCGGTGTTGTGATTGAGCACGTCGGGTCGAGCTTCCAGCACGATATTCAAGGCTGCTTCGCTGCCGCAGAAATCCGGTATCAGAACCTCGACGCGAGTGCCCGGGTTTAACCGCCGTATCCAGTGAATCGTCTGCGCAAAGTGATGCGCGCCGCCGTCAGGCAGCTCGTCTCGATTGACGCTGGTTACTACCGCGTGTTTGACGCCAAGTTGTCGAACCGCTTCTCCAACGTGACGCGGCTCGTCAGGATCGAGCGCCTTCGGCTTTCCTTTGCTCACAGCGCAAAAGCCGCAATGCCGTGTGCAAACATCGCCGAGAATCATGAAGGTCGCGGTGCCTTCGCTCCAGCACTCAAAAACGTTGGGGCAGCGAGCTTCCTGACAAACCGTGTGCAGGCTCAGGTCATTGATCATCCGATTCACGCTTTCGAAAGTTTCGTTAGCGTGAATCCTGACCTTGAGCCATTCCGGTCTTGGACCTGCGAGTTTCGGCTTAGCCATCGAGAATATGATGACGAATGTCCACGTGTCTCACAAGCGTCACGGGTCACAAGTCCAGCTCGCGATCTAAAGTCAGCGCGAATCTATCCTTTTCGGACGCCGTAGTGCGTGGCTTGGTTTCGCGCGCGTACGCTAGTGTTTCGGTGCCCACCCGAAGGCTTTCGCAGCAACCTCACCGGGTTGTGGCCTACGCCAGCCATTAGCACAACGCCATCGTGTTCGTTTAATGAATTGATTCGCCTCAGCCACAACCTCGTTGGGGTTGTGGCGTTGTTGGATCATCGCGTCTCCCAGGGTAGGAGTACCAACGCTGGGCTAGTAGCAGCAATCCCGTTGGGATTGTCATAAGCTTCCCCGCGGTTGAGCATCCCGTCGACTTCGAGCAACTGGAGCTCTTCGCGACCAGGCCACCAGGCGACCAGGCGACCAGGCGACCAGGCGACCAGGCGACCAGGCGACCAGGCGACCAGGCTCGAGCAGGAATGGCCGCCGAGACTGGCGCCGATCACCTCACCTTCCCCGGGCCCCACAGCGCGCGGCCAGGCTTTGCTCCCGTGTGTTCGCCATCCTTCAGCACCTGAGTGCCATTGACGAAGACGTGCTTCACACCGACCGAATACTGATGCGGGCTCTCAAAGGTCGCGCGGTCGGAGATCGTGGCCGGATCAAAGACCACTACATCGGCAAACATTCCTTCTTTGAGAAAGCCACGATGATCGAGCCCAAGATTGGTCGCAGGCAAGCCGCTCAAACGGCGGATCGCTTCCTGCAGCGTGATTACTTTTTCTTCGCGCACGTACTTGCCCAACAGCCGCGCGAAGTTTCCGTAGGCGCGAGGATGGGTCGACGATCTCAGGAACGGACCTTCGGGCGCCATTGAAGCGGCGTCCGACCCCAGCGACACCCAGGGCTGGCGAAGCTGCTTCTTGATGTTTTCTTCGCTCATCATGAAATAAACAGTCCCGACTCGTGAGTGATCTTCATAAACCAAATCCATAATCGTCTCGACCGGATCTTTGCCGCGCGTTCGGGCGACTTCGCCGAGCGTTTTTCCGGTGAGCGGCTTCAAGGCTTCACTTCTGAAACTCACTAGCAGTATCCGATCAGGCGAGCCGGCCAGCAGATAAAGATTCTCCCAATCGTTTGTCGGAGTTCGTATTGCATCGGCGATCTTCTTTCGAGTCTCGGCGTCTTGCATTCGCTTCTCAGCCGCGGCGCGGCCGCCGTCAAAGACCCAAGGCGGCATCGCGGCATCAAGCCCCGTCGAGCCCGCTGTGTAGGTGTACATGTCCGCGGTGATCTTCATCCCCCGGCGTCGAGCATCGTTTATCATCGCGATCACTTTGTCCATCTTGTTCCAGTTCGATTCGCCCGAGGCTTTCAGGTGATAGATCTCAGCCGGCAGACCTGCCTCGCGACTTATGCGAAGCGTTTCTTCCACCGCCTCGATCAATTGGTTTCCTTCGCTGCGAATGTGAGCGATGTACTTGCCTTTGTATTTTGCTGCGACCTTGCAGAGCTCGATCAGCTCTTCAGTCTTCGCGTAGAACGCGGGCGGATAGATCAACGCGGTGGTCACGCCCAGCGCGCCGGCTTCCATCTCTTGGCGCACAAGCTCGCGCATCCGGTCGAGTTGCTCGGCGGTCGGCGGCTTGTCCTCGAGACCGATGACGTTTTCGCGAACCGTAGTCGCGCTCACGAACGACGCGAAGTTTTGCGACACGCCGTGCTTTTCGAGATAAGTCATATACTCGGCCAGCGTCGTCCACGGAATCTCGAATCTGAGATCGCCCTGGCTGGAAGTGCGACGCCGTTTCATCTCATCGCTTAGCGGTCCCATCGAGCCTTCGCCGAAAATCTGCGTGGTCACACCTTGTCGGATCTCGCCTTGTGAACGGCCGTCGGTTATCAACGAGTTCTCCGAATGCGAAAGCATATTGATGAAGCCGGGCGCTACGGCGAGACCGGTGGCATCGACTTCAGTCGTGGCAGTCGACGTCTTGAGGTTCCCGACTGCGGCGATGCGGTCGCCTTTGATTCCCACGTCCGCTCGTCTGGGCGCGGCGCCCGTGCCGTCATAGACCGTTCCGCCTTTGATGAGGATGTCGAACGTCGCCTGCTTCGGGCTTTGGGCGAGCGCACCGGTGGCAACGATGAGAGCCAGAAGCAGCGCAAAGGAGTTGCGCAGATTGGAGGCCAGTTTTCGCATTAGATTGTCTACCTTTCGAAAGTTAAGAGCGATAAGACTCTCTTCCAATTCCCTGCACGGGAATATCCTGGGCCGCGAGCACCTCGTGCTGCAATGCGTACATGCAGCCTGCCGCTTCATCTATTTTGCGGGTGAATGCTATCGAGCCTTTCAATATCGGCTTGAGCCGCTCCTTATCCTGAATCCTCGCCGGCGGATACTCGTGCTCGACTATAAGATGGGTGTTCGCCACATCCAGATTGAGCAACTCGCGTGCAGCCAATTGATGGTCCAGCCAGTCAACGGTCCGGTTCTGTAAATAGGCGAGAGGATCGTGGCGCGCGGTGCCCGGCAATTCATGCTCCGCAAACACGGTTTGCTTAAGCCATGCGTTAGCTTGATCTGCAGGGTTGTCCGATGGCTTGCCGTCTACCCAATCGCCGCGCTCAACGGTCTGACCGCCGTAGCCCCATCCCGCTATTCCTTTCGCATCGATTACCTGACCCTTTACGTGGAAGCCGCCTATCAGGAAGTTGTAACCGGTGTCCTTCAAGTATTGGAACAGCGAGCGCGTGTCTTGTCCCATCAAGATCGCGTGCGAAGGATCATAATGAATGCGCAACTGATCCCCTACGCCATGCCTTTCGCATATTCGATGAAGCGCAATCCACGTGCCCGGCGTGTAAGCGATGTTGTTATGAAAATTGTCGCCGGTGGTCCAGCCGGGCATTGGACATTGCTCGATGCGATACGTCAGGCCTCGCGCCTTGGCCTCTTTCAGCAAAGGAATAAAGCTCTCCTCGAAATCAATCAAGTTCTGGTCCATGCTCAGCGTCTGATTTCTGCCCACGAACCCGCAAACCGCGTCCAGGCCCAACAGCGCTGCAGCCTCGAACACTCTCAGCATAAAGTCGTGCTTTTTCTTTCTTATGGCCGGGTCGTGATGGAGCAAATTGTCGGCGTAGATGATATCTGATAAGCCGACTTTGTACTCGTGCAGAGCCGCGAGAACGCGTTTTGCCCGCGAATTGTTGAAGGGCTGGCGCAGATCAAGGGTGTTGGCTAAAGGATCGAGCATCGCTTCGGCAGGCACATCAGCTTCGGTGGGGTGCAGCGCAGCAGCGAGTTGAATGTTGTCAGCTCCCAGCTCGCGTGCGAAGGCCACCCACTCCTCGATCGCGCGGTCAGGATCAGGGTCGCGCACTTCTCGCGGCGTTAGCTCCTGTAGAGCTGCCGTGAGGACTCCGATCTTCATGAACTTCGGCTCAAACTGTTTGATTGACATCGCTTTGCTCCTGGCACTGCTGCACTAAGAGTGGACTTGTTGAGGCGGGACCTTGACACTAGCCTGTTGTAAGGCGCAGGCAACGCTCACTTCTCATTAACACCTAACTTCAGTGAGGCGGCGGGTGATGCTGGCAAACCTGCAACCGTTTCAACGGTTTACCTGGTCTGACCGCCAAACTGTTGAAACAGTTAGGTCAAGTCCGACGCCCACTCCGACACCTCACTGAAGTGAGGTGTTAAATAGAAAAGAGAGGCCTCCACAACTGCCACCTCTCAATTGCATCGCCATCGCTCATCAAGGAACCGCGGCGCTCTTCATTCGTTC
>DASXSR010000005.1:0-28614 GCA_036505875.1 Blastocatellia bacterium
AATTACGGTGAATGCTTGTCGGTATGCGCAGGTTTACTTGGGCGGCATGCCAAAAGGTTTGGAATGGGAGGCCTCTATGTTCTCACACGAAACCGGCGTTCTCGGCTCGGACTGGATAACCTTTGCCGATTCGCAGTCAAAGGATGTGAAAATCAAAGTAATCGGCGTCGGCGGAGCCGGAGGCAACGCCGTCGATCGCATGATTGATGACGGCATGGAAGGGGTAGAATTCCTCGCGGCCAATACGGATCTTCAGGCTCTGAAAAACTCGCGTGCCGCCGTCAAGATTCAGCTTGGCCAGGAGCTAACTCGTGGGCTGGGAGCCGGCGGGAACCCTGAGATCGGCAAACGGGCCGCGCTCGAAGATACTGACACGCTAGTAGAGGCCATCGAGGGCGCTGACATGGTTTTTGTGACGGCCGGGCTGGGCGGAGGCACCGGGACGGGAGCGGCGCCTATCATCGGAAGTCTTGCAACCGAGTTGGGCGCTTTGACCGTCGGAATCGTCACCAAGCCGTTTCTGTTCGAGGGTCGTCAGCGAGAGAGGTTCGCCGAATACGCTCTTGCCGAGCTCTGGGGTTGCGTCGACAGCGTCATCACTATTCCCAACGAGCGGCTGCTGCAGTCGGTCGCGAGAGCTATTCCCTTCCTCGAAGCATTTGGTCTTGCCGACGGGGTCTTGAGACAGGCAGTGCGAGGCATTTCTGATATCGTCACCCTCCCGGGTTTGATCAACGTGGACTTCGCCGACGTCGAAACTGTAATGAAAGGCAAAGGCGTCGCCTTGATGGGAACCGGACAAGCATCGGGCGAGAATCGTGCAATCGAGGCGGCGCAACGAGCCACCTCGAGTCCATTGCTGGAAGAGGCTTCAATTCAAGGCGCTAAAGCTTTATTAGTAAACATAACCGGCAGTCCTGACGTGACACTGATCGAAATTAGCGAAGCGATGGATTTGATCCACGACGCTGCCGATCCCGAAGCAAATATCATTTTCGGCGCGGTAATCGACGAAGGACTTTGCGGCGCAATGAAGATCACTGTGATCGCGACTAACCTGGCAGCCGCATCCGGTAAGTCGGAACCGGGTGATTCGTCGTTCTTGGTGCCGCAGACAGGCAACAGCAAATCAAACAGCAATAACCGGGAC
Organism: Blastocatellia bacterium; assembly: GCA_036505875.1. GTDB lineage: Bacteria > Acidobacteriota > Blastocatellia > UBA7656 > UBA7656 > Onstottus_A. The sequence goes on from DASXSR010000005.1 coordinate 1,151, forward strand.
GCTCCGCCTGATTTCAACACTCCCGCTTTCCTGCGGAAGTCGGCAAACTGAAGTAGCACGTTAGAAGCACCATATTACCGTCGCGCCTTTTCTTCGTTGTCGTTTGACCACTCTCGACGCTCCAGTTTCATGGCGCCTTCGTTTGTGTAGTATCATCAGTCTGAGCAAAGCCAAACACTCACGCTGGATTTATGCGATGACTGCGAAGTTGCCACCAGCTCTGGGACTGATAAGTATTTTTCTCGGCGTGGCCTTTGCGAATCCAGCGATTCACATACCAGACAATCCTTCTTACGACGAACAGATCGCGAAGTGGCGCGCGGAACGCCTCAAAGAAATCAACGGAGAGGACGGGTGGACAACCCTCGCGGGACTCTTTTGGCTGAAGGAAGGCAAGAACACAATCGGCAGCAGCCCGTCCAACGATATTGTTTTGCCGAAAGATAGAGCGCCCAAGTCTGCGGGCGTCCTGTGGCTCGACAATGGTATCGTGCAGCTTGAGGCAAGGCGCGGCGCCGGCGTCACAAAAGAGGGCAAGACAGTGCGCAAGCTTGTGCTCAAGTCGGATGCAGACGGCAAACCCACAGTGTTGAAGCTCAGCTCACTCAGCTTCTTTGTCATAAAGCGCGGCGAGAGGCTTGGCTTACGAGTGAAGGACAAGAAGAATCCGGCGCGCTCTCGCTTCGCGGGTTTGAATTATTATCCCACCGATTCGAAATGGAGAATCGAAGCGAAGTATGAAACCTACGATCCCGTGAAGCTTATTCCAATAGCAAACGTGCTGGGTATGATCGATGACATGACCTCGCCGGGCGCGCTGACCTTCGAGGCTAACGGGAAGAGGCTCCGAGTCGATCCGGTGCTCGAAAAAGATTCGAAGCAACTGTTCATCATTTTCGCCGATCAGACCAGCGGGAAAGAGACTTACGGCGCTGGGCGTTATCTCTACGCCGATCCGCCGGGCGCAGACGGCAAAGTAATCATCGACTTCAACAAAGCCCATAATCCACCGTGCGCGTTCACGAAGTTCGCGACGTGCCCCCTGCCACCAAGGCAAAATCGTCTGCCGATACGGGTTGAGGCAGGAGAGAAGAAGTACGCTGGTGCTGAGCATTAGCAGGGATCGAACTAACACGAACTTGTGATCTCTTGGAGGACTTATGAGATCTTACGAATACTTGCTGGTCGAAGCAGATGCCCCGATCGCGATCGTCACGATGAATCGACCGGATCGCCGCAATGCGTTATCGCTTGCCCTGATGGAAGAGCTGATCGATTCTTTTCGTGCGTTGGGCCGGAACGCGGAGATTCGTGCGATCATTCTCGCCGCAATCGGACCGGCATTCTCTGCCGGACACGACTTGAGTGAGTTGATAGACCGCGAGATTGGCGAGTACCGGCACGTGTTTGACGTGTGCGCCGAATTGATGGCAACAGTACAAAGGATTCCTCAGCCGGTTATCGCCGAAGTCCAGGGAATCGCGACCGCCGCCGGCTGCCAGCTGGTTGCCACCTGCGATCTTGCGATCGCCTCCCAACAGAGTCAGTTCGCGACGCCGGGTGTGCGGATAGGCTTGTTTTGCACGACACCAATGGTTGCGCTCACCCGCGCGATCGGTCGCAAGCGGTCGCTTGAGATGCTGCTCACAGGAACACCTATTGACGCGCCGACGGCCCTGGAGTGGGGTCTTGTCAACCGCGTGGTTGCGGCTGAACGGCTTAGAGAGGAAGCCTATGCGCTGGCACAACGGATCGCGGAAGCGAGTGCACTCACGGTATCAGTCGGAAAGCAAGCCTTCTACACGCAAATCGATTTGGATCAGCCTAAGGCTTACGCGTATGCAAAGGAAGTTATGAGCTTAAACGCGATGGCTGAGGATGCTCAGGAAGGGATGGGGGCTTTTCTTGAGAAACGCAGTCCGTGTTGGAAGGGTCGATGAGATAGCTGCGGTCCGCGAGATGGCTGGTTCCTTGACTCAGAAAACAGGGACCTGGGAAGTTGGTTACGAGTCGAAACTCGAACTCAACTTCCCAGTTCCCAGCGGCGAGTTATTGACCTCCTTTTCCTTTCAAGACGATCGTTATCGTTGGCTGATTCGGATCGTCGGTGTTGATCGTTAAGGTATCAAACTGCGTACCTCGGCTCTTAGGCTGGAACATAATCTTGATTTCCATTACACCGGCGGATTGGAGCAGCATCGGAACGTTCCCGGGAGCTTCCACGCGGAAGTGCGTTCCGTCGGCCAATGCCAGTGACGTAATCCGGAGTGTTCCCGCCCCAGCGTTCGTCAGGGAAACGGTGACAAACCCGCAACTGCCGTCTACAGGAGCTGTGTCGAAGAAAATCTTAGTTACGGGAACGCAAATACGCCCAGCGTTGATTCCCGAAACTTGCGGAGAAATCACTATTATCGTCACCGTCGCAGTTGCAGTCTGACCGGCGCAGTCTGTCGCAGTGAACGTTACAACAAAAGATCGATCTTTCTGATCCTCGGTGGGCGTGAAGTTGAACCGTTGGTTTGCCGCATCAAAGCCCGCGTGCGCGGGTAGTCCAGATGCCGAGATCGATGCTGAGCAGTTCGGTACTGGAGATGTTGCCGAAACCATGAAGGTTAGCGTCTTGCCTACTTCGATGATGATTGGACTCGGGGGAACGCTGATGATGGGCGGACCAGAAAGCCCGCCGCCAGTTGAAGTAGTCACGGTGATTGGCACAGAGGCGCTTGCGGATGCTCCAGCCGTGTCGGTGGCGGTGAAAGACACGATCAGGGTCAAACCAGCTTGCGCGCTTGATGGAGTGAAGCTGAATCCTCCGGTTGCGGCATTGAAGCTTGCATTAGCCGGGAGGTTTCCGGCGCTAATAGTCACAGCGTCACCATCGGGGTCGCTCGCGGTAACGGTGAACGCGAGGAGCTTTCCGACCTCGATTGTCTGCGGTCCCGGCACGCTTATTATCGGAGGGTGATTTACAGGAGGGCTGCTGGTGACTGTGATTTGCACCGAGCCGGAAGCACCCGCACCATGATTGTCAGTGGCGCTGAAATTGATCGTGAAGGTTTGTCCTGCTTGCGACGAAGAGGGAGTAAAACTCACTTGCCCGTTCGCAGGGTTACCAGTTGAGGGGTTTGGCGTGACGCTCGCGCCCGTCGGAATGTTGGAAGCGTTCAGCGTTACTGTATCACCGGCGTCCTGATCAGACGCCGATACGCTGAACCTCAAATTGGCGCCGACTTGAACGACCTGCGGTCCGGGCAGATTGAGCGTCGGCGGGTGATTTGTTGGGGGCGGGGGCGAATTTGTCACAGTGATCTGCACAGAGCCAGGTGTCGATGCGCCGTGATTATCCGTCGCAGTGAAACCGACGGTGATGGTCCCGACCTGCGAAGAATCAGGAGTGAAACTGAATTGGCCGCTTGCGGGATTGCCGCTCGCCTGGCTGAAGCTCGCGTGTGGAGGAACATTTGAAGCGCTGATAGTGACACTGTCCCCTGCATCTGGGTCTGTCGCTGCGACCCCAAAGTTCAGGGTGGTCCCGGCTTGTACGGTCTGAGGGCCCGGCACGCTTAGAGCCGGCGGATGATTAGTCGGCGGAGGCGGGGCGGCGAAGTTCACGCTGCTTGATGCAGAGGCGATGACGATGTTTGCGTTGAGCGAGATGGAACCCGCTACAGACCCGCTTACGGTTACGTGCAGGAAGTTCACAGTCAGCGACGAGGTTGTGGTACCGTCGCCGCCTCCCATCTGCTCGTTGATGATAACCGTCCCGGTTACCGGCACGAGCACAGGCAAACCATTAACGTTGGCCTGGATCGTTGCACTGGCAGAGACTCTGGTATTGGGGGCAAATTCCGATTGCTCGTAAAGAGTGCCGCCTATTCTCAACGAATTCGCGAGTGATCCGGCCGCGCTGCTGGAGGCTGAAGCGCCGTTACCGTCGCTGCTCGACCGTGAACGGATCGTGGCCGCCGTCACAAATCCGTTAAGGAGGTTGAGGTTGTTAACCGTGGAACTGCTCTCTGCATGGGCAGAGCTTTGAGTCACAGAGCCGGATGTTGTATTGACCACAACCCCCGTGGACATGACCGTCAGCACGCCCGGCGCGCTGAGCTCAGCAAACACGCTTGCCACTTGATTAGTGAACGACCCACCTTGAGGTGGTAGGTTCACAGGCGCCACCGGCAGCACAGTCGCGCTGGCGTTTATCCCGGCAACGGTTGCTGTCACGTTGGCGCTGCCGCCGTTTGCCGATCCGCCCACGGAATTTTGTGTTTGAGCAAGTAAGGGTGCGGTATTTAATGTCAAAAGAATGGAAACGATAAGCCAAGCGACTTTTCTGGTAACAATCATATCGACCTCCTCAACAGTAACCAGGTTCCCTGGTGACTACGTTTCGCCAGTAAATCGGCTGGGCCAGCGCTGCTCTGAAGGCAGACGAATAATACTCAACCGGCGGCATGAGAGAATCTCCTTTGGTCTGGCTCGTTCGAACCGAATAGAACATCTGTGAAGTCGATGTTCTCAGTCAGGCGGCGGCAAGCCAAATGCCAAAAAAGGCGGGTGTTGTTACGCCTTCAAAATGGTTCAGAACCAAAAGGACGATTTCGCAAGGAAGATTACCTGAGCGGGGTAGGTCGTAAAGGAAAGCGAAAATCTTGAGAGCCGGTTGATCTCTTCTGGGTAAGACTTGTGAGGCGTGAATCCTACTGGCTGGATGTATTCATTACAGGCGGGGTTGTAGCAACTCCGTACTTAGTGAATGCGCGAACCGTGCCCCACTTACACTAGCCACTTACACTAGCCCGGCGCCGCGCAAAATACCATCTAGCACTTGCTGTTCCTTTTGATCGAGCGGCACAAGCGGCAGTCGGACCTCCGCATTTTCGAGCAACCCAGTTCGCCACATCATGTACTTCAACGGAATAGGATTGGTGTCAATGAAGATCGCTTGATTCAACTCAAACAAATCGAAATGTAGCTTGCGGGCCGCCTCAAGATTTCCCTTTGCTATTTCTTCGCACAGCAGCGCGACACGGCGAGGAGCGAGGTTTCCTACAGCATTCATCAATCCTGCCGCTCCGATTGAAAGCATCGGCAGGCTTAAAGACTCGAGCCCACAAAAAATCCGAAACTCCGTTCCCAGTCGCAAGAGCAGCTCGCTGACGAAGTCAAGATCCGCAGCCGCATGCTTCATCCCGACGAGGTTTGGAAGCCGCTCGGCAATCTTCAACACAGTCTCAGTGCGGACAGACACTGCGGCCCGACCTGGAATGTGATAGATCAGCAGCGGAATCGAGGCGCGCTCGCCAACCGCGACGAAGTATTCGATCAATCCAGCCTGAGGCGGCCGAATGTAATAAGGAGTAACGACCAGCAGCGCGTCCGCACCGGCTCGCTCGGCTCTCGCAGTCAGCTCTCTTGTTTCTTCGTATGACTGAGAACCAGTTGCGGCGACGACTGGAATACGGCCAGCGACTGTGTTGACGGCGACTTTGACAAGCTCGCTTCGTTCTTCGAACGTCAGGCTGCTCGGCTCGGCAGTCGTCCCGGTAATCACGACTCCATGCGAGCCTTCAGTGACCTGACGGTCCAGCAGTGACGCGAACTTGTCGAAGTCCACCTTCCCATCACGGAACGGCGTGATGACGGGCGGGTAGGAACCCTTGAGAAATCTGTCTCTGAGTCTGATCATTTCACCACAGCCGCGCGGTTGGTAATGAAGCCGCTGTCAACGCCCAATAACTTCGGCTCGCGCTTCAAGTCTTCTTGCCAAAGCAACGAGCCCATCGCGATGTGCAAGGGTTGGTCTTGAATTGTCAGCTCATAAACGTCTTCATCCTTCGACGCGTGATTGTGAATCGCCCAACCAGGCGCGCTCAGCATCAGGTCGCCGGCTGCCCATTCGTACTTCTTTCCTTCCACTACGCTGTAACCGCTCCCGGCAAAGTAATAGTTGATTGCGGCCGATACGTGGCGATGCGGACGATCGGCGATGTTCGCCGGACGAATCGTGATGGTCGCGAAGAAATTGTTCGTCGTGCCGTTCGTCCGCCCAGTCGCGGGATCGTACAGAAGATATAAGCGACGACCTACATAGCTCTTTCCAAGCGCTCGAAGTCGATCCAATTCGTTCCTAACCTTTTCCCAGGACCAATACAACGGCTTCAGTTCGACGGATCCAGGGTCGATCAGCTTCTCATACGGCATCAGCCAGGCGCCGTCTTCAGTCAATTGAAACACGCCGAACGGACTCTCACTCGCGCCGCCCTCATCGTCTGACTCTTTCAAATCAGCCTCTAGAAGCGCCGGTTCCACTATCGGATTCTCATCAACGATGTGGACGTTCAGCTTTTCAAGCAGAGGCGAGTTGCTGTAAGTAAATCGCACTTGCAGGTCGTTCGAGCCGTTGGAGTACTCGTATACGGCCCAAGGCGGTGTTGTCCACGCGTCGAACTGTTTAAAGTCAATTCTCTTCCCTCCGATCGTCGTGTGTCCCGCGCCTTGAATGCAAAAGTTCACAAGTGATGAATTATGTCGGATCGGTCGCGTTCGCTCGCCGGGTTTCAACACACAGATTGAAACACCGATCCCATGCGTCAGCCCATTGCCGACGCCCGTCTCCGGGTGCACTACCATCGAAACACGCCGACCGTTCTCAGGCTCAGGTAAGCTCGCCAGTCGTTCTACCTCGGCGTCGATCGCATGCTTCTTGATCACTACTGGATCGGGAAATCTCAGCGGCCCGTCGTTGAGTCCAGTCCGGTCAATGAATTTGAACGTTGCTCGTTGCATCTCATTTCCTCTTAGCAATAGTCAATACAGGCGCGACTCTCTGAGGATGCGGGACCCTCCGACCTACGCCAGCCTCCACGGCTTTTCGGTAAAGCTCAATCCCCAACGCCAGGTCCGAGATGCCCATGCCCAGCGACTTGAACAGAGTTATGTCGTCACCGGAGTCTCGCCGCAGTCCTGCTGAAACAACTTCAGCCAGAGAGCGCACGCGCCGCCAATTTGCCTGGTAGGGGCCGAGATAGTCGATCAATTCCTTCGCGAGCCTCTGCGCGGAAGGCACGCTGTCAACAACAATCTGGTTGCACCTCGACAACACGTCGCGCGCTATTTCCGCCTTGCTTGGCACGATCGCGCCAACTGCGTTAACGTGTGCGCCGCGTGCGACCATCTCCGAGCGTAGGATCGGCTCCGGAGCTCGCGTAACGACCGTGATGATCGACGCTGCACCGACTGCTTCAGCAATGGTGTCCGCAGCGATCGCCGTCGTTTGGAACTCTTCACTCACGCGTGACGCGAAGGCGAGGCGGCGCTGTGCGTCGCGACTGAATACGCGGACCCGTTTGATCGGCCGAACGGCCATCACCGCCGCAACTTGCGAGATCGCCTGCTTCCCAGCTCCGATGATCCCAAGCTCATCGGCGCCTTCCGCTGCAAGCAATCGCGTCGCCACTGCGGACGCGCCCGCCGTTCGCATTTGCCCAAGCGCAAACGCTTCGATGATCGCCTTCAGCGCGCCGGTGTTGCTGTCAAACAGAATCAACAGTGGAGTCGCGCCGCCCTCCGTGTGCACCCAGGTCTTGGTTCCAGCAAAGCCGTCTCCGGCAAAAACCGCCCCTATCGCGTGCAGCGTTGAGCCCCCCCACGCCACGTGAGTCTTCAACATGTTTTGGGCCTTACCTTCCCCTTCGCGAAGAAGGCCCCGTTCAAGCGCTTCGATCGCGTCTCCCAGATTCATCAGCGAGACGACGTCGCTTTCGGAAATCCAAAGCGGTTCCGGCATGATTCTATACAAGAGGTGAGCCGACCTGCGGCGCCAGCTCCAGGCAATTCACCATCAACGCGTGCGTAACATAACGTCCAATCAACATCAGCACCGCAATTGCCCTCTCGTGCCCGATGGACTCAACTACGGCTTCTAGCTCATCGGCGGTGTTGTGTCCGCGACGTTCGATAATGGCTAACGCGAGTTTTTGAACAGCTAGTTCCGGAGCAGACATCAAATGCCCGTCGCCGGGTGAAGAAATTACTTCGCGCACCCAATCTCGGCTGAAACCCAGCTTCAGCGACAGGCGCTCGTGTTGAACTCGCTCGTAGGCATTGCCCATGAGAGTCGCGACGGACAACGCAACTACTTCCGTCAGGTTATCAGGCAAAGCCTCCTTCAGGTCCTCGGTGAACGACATGAAAGACATCAACGCCTGAGGTTGATGTGCGGCGCACTGAAAAAACTCGCCCAGATAGCCGAGCCGTTCGACACGCGGGCGCAGCGACTCCTGAAGCGCGGGCGTCATCTCCTCCATCGACAAGCGCGGGACTTGCTTCTTCACTTCAAGCGCTCACCAATTGCGAATCTTCTATCTCGAACGCGCTGAGGCCGAGTTCTTCGACAAACACTTCGTGGTTGTGTTCACCAACACGCGGCGCCGGTCGCCGAATCCTCAAACGCTCGCCGTTGATAATCGCGAACCCACCAGGGTATTTCAAAGTGCTGTCCAGGCCGGGACAAGGCACGTCTTGCCAAAAGTAGCGCGCCGCAAGCTGACGGTCGTTCGATATGTCTTCTACTGTGGAAACGGGATAACCAAGCATCTGGCGGTGGAGGACGCCATCAAGAAACTGCTGCTTGGTGAGAGTGGAGAAGAACTCTGCAATTGGCGCCTCGATCTCGTCAACAAAACCCTGTGTGGTCGTTGTCACGTCAAAGGTAGACCAGTCGATCTGCTTCAGCCATTCAGGCGCCATTGCTTTTTCATCCATCCAGCCGACCAGTTGCTGATTCGTGTGACGCCCGGCTGCGCCGCCGTAGATGATGAAGTTGATCCATCCATCGCGACACTGCCAGAAGGCTCGCATCTTGGCGCCGTTCACGTTGCGGCCCGTCACGTAGATTCCGTCTCTTTCCGGATTTACCCGATTAAGGTCCCAAAACGCAGGTGCATGTGCGAGCGCGGAAATCACCGCGGCTTGAGCTGATACATCAACATGCTGGCCTCTGCCCGTTACGCCCCGATATGCGAGTGCGGTGAGCGCGCCCATCGCCGCCTCAGCTCCTGCCCACATCGGAGCTTGAGGGACCGTGATCCGCATTGGCTCGCCGCCTCTTTCTCCCGCTAGAGACATTGCTCCGCTCGCTGCCATGATTTCCAAGTCCGATGCTTGAAAATCACGATACGGCCCTTGCTCGCCGAACGGCGTGATCGATACCAAAATCAGCGCCGGTTGCTCTTTTGAAAGCGCGTCGTAACTGAGCCCAAGAGTTTCAAGCGTGCCCGGTTGGAAGCTCTCGATCACGAAGTCGCTCGTTGCGAGCAATTTCAGAAACAGCCCCCGACCCTCATCGCCGGAGATATCGAGGGTGACGCTGCGCTTGTTTGCGTTGTACGCAAGCCAATAAAGACTCTCCGGTCCCGCCAGCGGAGGCAGACGCCGACTCGGGTCGCCGCCGGGTGGTTCGATCTTGATCACGTCAGCGCCTAGGTCCGCGAGGATTCGCCCAGTAAGGAATCCAAGCGGCCCGGTGAGATCGAGGACACGATATGGCTTGAGTAGTTTCATAACGATTTTGGATTTTAGATTTTGGATTGCAGATTTTGGATTGTCGGATGATGGATTTCATAGAAGCGTCACGGTCCCGTAATCCAAAATCTAAAATCCAAAATCGGTTTACCGTCCGGTTCTGGCCAGAACCTCCACCCACCCGCGCATTCGCTCTTTCGCCTTCGCGATATCGGAGGCGGAGAAAAATTTCAGGGGATCGACCCTATCTACCGGATAGACGGGACGATGGAAGTCCTGCTCAAATCCGAAAGGCACTGTAGCATCGATTCCCATTCCGCCTTCGAAGCGAGTATTCGACGCCGTCCACTCCTTCTCGCCCGCCGTCATTCGCTCTTGCGGTTGAAAGGTCTGCCCGATCCCGCCCGGCAGCGGGTTGATTATGTCGGTGTGCGGATTCACTCGCGTTGTGAGACACCAAATGATGTCATCCATGCTGTAGATGTCAACGTCGGGGCTCACGGCAATAGCTAGACGCATGCCTTGATTACACGACAGGATCGCCGCCAGGAAATTGCGCTGCCAACCCTCTTCAATCTTGTTCCGCTTTTTGACCTGAATGATCACACCTCCCCAATCGGTCATACAGTACGGTATGTGAACATCCTGAATGATTCCGGGTTGCAGACGCTCGCACAGCTCATAAATGGCAGCCTCGCGAAGCGTAGTGTCGATGTTGCTGCAATCGGCCATATGCACGCCAAGAAGATAGATGAGAGGCTTTGACTCGCGCTTGCGCATAGTGAGGGCGGTCACGTGAAAGGTCGGCGCCTTGTAAGCCTTGCCCATATAGCCCGCCCACTCGGGATGGAAGAAATATTTGCCTTGAGTGTCGGCGGCTTCAGCTTCGGCAGTTTCATAACGCTTATCGCGCGGATAAAGATAACCCTCGAGCACGTACTCCGATTCGGCAATCGCATAAGCATCAACTGTGCGACCTTTGACGATGTTGATTGGACTGCCTTGAATCGCGCCGGCGACTCCGACTTCATCGCAGCCTTTTGGCAAAATGACGTAATCGAACCCTCCGCCCGAAACCAGCGTGCAGGACGGCGGAACGCCGAAGCACATCGTGAGCGGAATCGGTTTCTCGTCCTTGTAGTGCGCAGTGATGATCTGCCACATGTGCGAGCCGGGCGACGCCTGAAACGTGCCCACATTGCCCCAGCGGAAATTCATCCGGTTGTAACCGATGTGACTGCCGCCGTCGAAGTAGTCTCCGATCACGCAACTTATCCCGCTGCCGATCGTCAGCTCGGTTTCCAGCGCCGTATGCCTGATAGCGGTGATGTATTTATTGACGTCCAGATCGTCGGTGATGACCTCTTGCTGGCACGCCGCCTGGTCCTGAGAAATCTCGATCGGCTTAAGCGGACGAGTCATCGCGTGTGCGAGTCTCTTGGTTCGGTCCGTAGCATCCTTGTAGCCGAATATCTTGTCAACGACATTGATATCGGACAACAAATTCGTAATCGCGCGAGCGTGGGGCTTGCCCTTGACGTTGTTGAACAACAAGACGGGCCCGCCATCGAGGTGCTTTTGAACTCCGGTGATTTCCAGATCGGGATCAATCTCGACATCCGTTTTTAACAAGTCGCCCTCAGAGTCGAGCCACTCCAGCGTCGATCTCAATGAAGTAATATCCTTTGCCACTTCTTTCACAGCGCTTGACATGATTGCGCTCCTTTCTCAGTCGATTATCTTGTATGTTTTGAAGAATTGAGTGGAAGAGGCTAAGAAAAAACACCTTGTTCCTGCAGTTCCTGGTACTCTGTTCGGGGAAGCCCGAGCCATTCGAGAAACACTTGTTCATTGTCTTGGCCCAAACATGGGGCGGACTGCTGAATGCTTCCAGGCGTCTCGCTGAGTTGATAAGAGACCACGCGATAGTGATGTCGGCCCAACTCGGAATGCTCACGCACTTGCCAGATTTTGCGCCACGAGATCTGAGGATCGGAGAACAAATCGCGCATCGTGTTGACCGCTGCCGCATGAACGCCGCAACTTTGCAAATGCCTCATTAGGCTCGCGGCATGCTGATCGCGCGTCCAGTCTGCGATCATCTCATTCAACTCGCGCTCGTTATTTTTCCGTCCGGCAAGTGTGTCAAACCGCGCGTCCATGATCCACTCTTGCTTTTCGGCGGCCCGGCAGAACCGGAGCCATTCTTCGTCATCCCAGCAACTGATCGCGCACCACTGGGCGTCCTGGCAGGGATAACAACCGTGCGGCGCTGCAGCAGTGTCACGATTACCAGCACGGTTTGCAATAACGTCGCCTGCCGAGTAATTCAGGAGCGCGCTCGAGATGAATTGCAATCCCGCTTCGTATTGCGACAAATCGATGAACGCGCCTTCGCCGGTCCGTCGACGATGGTCAAGCGCGGCGAGCACTGCGATTCCGCCGTACGCGACCGCGATGAAGTCGATATAGGGTCCATACAAAAGATGAGGAGGTCCGCCGGGCTCCCCGGTCAAGTGCGTGAATCCGGCAAGTGAAGAAAGCTGCGAGCCGAACCCTGGATGCGCAGCATGCGGACCGGTCTGACCCATGTTGCTCGTGCTGAGCATGATCAAATCCGAATTGTGCTCGCGCAATTTCTCGTACCCTAGCCCGAGTCGCTCGATCGCTCCTGGTCGCATGTTTTCAATTACAACGTCTGCCCACTCCACTAATCGGCGCGCCAGCTTCACGCCTTGGGGATGTTTGAGGTTCAGCGTCACGCCATATTTTGAATCGTTGAAGAACGCAAAACAGCCAGAGCGATTCACTCCGACTTCCCCATCCTTGAAAGGCGGATATTGCAACCGGAAGCCGTCGGGGTGCTGGGCCGACTCGACATGAACGACCTTGGCGCCAAAGTTAGCGAGGTACTTGCCGATACAAGGCCCGGCGGCATAGCCACCGAACTCGACGACCTTCACTTGGTCAAGCGCGTCTTTCATTCGGCCAACTTGCCACCCGTCGCCATCACGCCATCCCAACGACCCGTGATGTCGATATGAATATCGAATTGATCCAGGACTCGCATCACGATGTGATTGATGACGTCATCGATGGTCTGAGGATGATTGTAAAAAGCCGGCATCGGCGGCGTTATCACAACGCCCATCCTCGACAGCTTCAGCATGTTCTCGAGGTGAATGTCGTTGAACGGCGCCTCGCGGACGACGAGCACCAGTTTGCGCCGCTCCTTCAGGATCACGTCCGCTGCGCGGTGAATCAGGTTGTCCCCTTGGCCCTGCGCGATCGCTGCAAGCGTTCGCATGCTGCAAGGAGCGACGACCATCCCGCGAGTAACAAATGATCCGCTTGAAATAGCGGCGCCTTGATCTCCGCTGTTGTAAACGCAACTCGCCATCTGTTGCACTTCTTCGACCGAGTAAGGCGTCTCATGCAGGAGCGTCCTTGCCGCCCACTTGCTCATTACCAGATGCGTTTCGATGCCTGTTCCCTGAAGCAACTGAAGCAGCCGCACGCCGAAGATCGTGCCGGTAGCTCCGGTTATTCCGACGATCAGTTTTTCACTCGTCTCGCTCATCATTATTCGAGCAGCTCTTTCAACACGACCTTCGCTTCGGCAATTCGCGAGGCGAGGTTTGGATCTTTGTAAATCGGCGCTGCCGCGACAAACACGCCTGACTCGAGCTGTTCGTCGGCCTGATCCGTCAGCACCTGCTCGACACTCATATTAAGCTTCGAGAGGTAAGGCGAAGATCGCATATCGCGCTGAAGCTCAACAACCGTACCCTTGATGTAGTACGCGACGCGCTCGTCGATCACCATCATCGTCAGCTTGCCGTTGTGCCGCATATTTCGCGTGGTGCTGCTTTCCTTGTAAGGCGCAAGCCTGATGTTGCTCCGGTCCTTCGCCACGACTTCAAGGCAACTGAGCATTGCTGGATGCGGCATACCAACTTCGTCAACTGTGCAAACCATGATGATCTTCTGCGCGTTCGAGTCCAGATCGTACAGCCAGCGAAAAAGTTCATCCGGCAATTCCGCGCCTACCAGCTTCGCCATTGCAGAATCACTTCCACGATTCTTCGACGAACAGAATGCCGCCACGATCATCGTGGAAATCGTGACGATGATGATGGTGATCAGCACCCATTGGCTTGGCCGTCCCGCCCGCTTTCTTCAACTCCCGCTCGAACATTTTCTTGATCCCGGGATCCTCTTGATCGGCTTCGATCTGCTCGACCTGAAGGGGAATTCCCAGGCGCTTCGGGAAATCGCCCTCGGTCATGGCGAAGTAGCGCGCTTTCGTGTCGCCGGTGTTGAAGTGTTGATGGAACCAAAAGTACGGCGGCGATACGAGTGACCCGGCTTTCCAATCAACCTTCACGGCATCCGCCTTCAGATTGTCCTTGCCTGCGAGTGAAAAGCCCTTGCCGTTGAGAGTGAGGATGATCGCTTCGTACGGATGACGATGACCGAGCTTGTAACCGCCAACCTCGAACTCCGACATGTGCGGCTCAAGAATCGTATTGCCGGCCATCTCCCAGAAGATGCTTGCATTCTCGCCGCCGCGCTCGGGCCACGGCACAACTTCAGAAGTGCGAATGTCGCGAACGAAGTTCGTCTTGTCCCATCGCTTGCGCACTCGGGCGCTGTTGGAGAAGTAGTCAGGCTCGTTGTTGTAGCGGTCCTTGAACTCGAAACTCAGACTGTTGATCAAATCCATGTTCCCGAAGACCTGCAGCATAAACGGGAACGTAGTGATCGCAAGCAGCCGCGCTGGACGGGACGAATCGGAATTGAAGTGCCTGTAGGTTACGTTGACCGGCGCGGCAAACAGACTACCCTCACCCCATTCGACTTTGTTCTTGCGCGCGCCAGACCCAAAGAGAGTGTATCCGTGGCCGTGCAGCCCGATGAGAATCTGCTCATAGAAATGCTGTCGAGGCTCGAGCGCCTTGCCTCCGGCGATCTCGTAGATGGCCGCATCCATATGAACGTTGCCGGTGAAGTTTATGTAAAGACCACGGCCGCCGATCTCCGGCCACGGCTTCGTCTCCTGCGTCACGACGTCGTAGACCGAGTACGGATCGTCGATCTTCGGGACCTTCGTCGACTTCGTCCATTGCCGATAGAAGTTACGCTCGATGCGCCCGCCGCCGCCGATATTGGCTGGGCTGTACACCACGTCGTCCGAGGTGGGGTGCTTTTGTTTTTGCTTAGTCTCCTGCGCGCTTGTTAAGCTTGCGCCGCCAAGCAGCGGGAGCGCGAGACCGGCTGCAGAAGCTCGTTCGAGGAACTTCCTCCGCGAAACAGTTCCGTTGAAAAGATCATCAAGCAGTTCCTTCATCGTCCCTCTCCTCCTGAAGTCCGACAAATCTCAGTTTGTCGTTTCTCTTGAGCGCCCGCCTGCACGGTCTGCGGACAAACTGAAGTTTATCGGACATCACTTTGATTGCATTCGCATCTCGATGCCGTTCTTCTTCAGCTCAGCTGCGTAGATCTCTCGAATCGCGGGATCTTCATCTACGTATTCGATCAGATTGCCGCCCTTTCGTGTGCTGGTTTTTCCGAGGCGGTGAGTTCTTCCGCCCCCGCCCAGCGCCCGCGTGAACCATTTGCCGTCGCCGCCCCAGGTTGGCGCGATGTAGCGCGCGGGCTCGGCCCCCGCGTTGAAGTGCTGATGGAACCAGCCGTCGGGCGGAACGAACAGGCTGCCTTCAACCCAGTCGATGCGCTTCTGCGTCACCGACGGCGCTTCCGAGTATTTTAACGTGCCCTTCCACATCAACGTGTAGCCGTGCCCGTTAAGTACGACCACGTGAGAGCCCGGCCCGTGACGATGGGCCTTTTTGTAAGTTCCCACTTCAAACTCCGAGATATGCGCTTGCATGCTGTTGTCTGACAACTGTAGCTCGATCCGGGAATTACCCGAGCCGCGTTCCCGACTCTCAAAGAGCCTAAGCGTTCGCACGTCGGGGACGAATCCGCTGTCCCACGTGTCGACGCCTCCGGCCATCTCGCTGGTCTCAGGATTTGTCTCTTTATGATGAAGTTTATCTTTACCGGCCGAGAAGAAATCGGCCTCGCCGCTGTACCGATCGCGAAAGACGTAGTCATTGTTGAAGACGAAATCAAGATTGTGAAACAGATCGATGATCACCGGCGCATTTGTCATCGCCAGAAAGCGAGCCTTCGCGTTGCCGCGATTGAAATGCTGACGCCAGACGTTCAGCGGAGGAGAGAGCACGCTTCCGGCTTTCCATTTGACCGATTGCTTTCGGCCGCCGGGCGTCCAGATTATGCTCTCGCCTTCCCCACTCAAAATGTAGATCACTTCCTCAAAAAGGTACCGCTGCGGCGTCGTGCCGGCGCCCGTTGCGATCTCGCAAACGTAGCCGCTGTTCAGTCCCTCTCCGCCGACAAGATCAATGTGCGCTCCGCGAGCTCCCCCGCCCAACCGCGTCCAAGGCTTCACTTCGAGCGCACGCAGATCCGAGACGTTGTAATCGCGATAGACCGGAATCCCTTCCTGCTTGAGCCATTCTTCCCACGGGTTCAGATTCGTTTGATTGAAGTCACGAGTGCGGGTCGCGTATTGATGATTATCGGCATTTTTCCGCTGTGCGCGCGCCTCACCGCTGAGTATCGACGCCGTCGCAGCCAAACTCAATCCACCGGTTGCGGCGCGCTCGACGAATTCGCGCCGCGTAACCTTTCCTTCTCTGAAATTCTTGACGAAGTCGTCAGTGCTTTTCATGCGGGTCTCCTTTTGTTCGATCCGGCATCCGCACCTTGATGCCGTGTTTGCGAGTCTCCTCTTCGAAGATCGCTCTTATCACCGGGTCCTCGTCGGCGTAGTCAATCATGTTTCCCCCTTGATGCACGCTCACCGTGTTCAAGCGATGCGTGCGTCCGCCGCCGCCCATTCCTTTCACGAAATACTTCCCGCCGATCCACGTCGCCGCCATATACTTCGCCGAAGTCTCGCCGCTGTTGAAATGCTGATGAAACCAGCGATCAGGGGGTACCAGAAGCGTTCCGTCTTTCCAATCAACTCGCACCTGCCGGTCCTTTGCAGCTTCCGAGTACTTGATCGTGTCTTTCCACGCGAGCGTGTAGCCGACGCCGTTCAACACAAGCACGTGCGAGCCCGGCCCGTGACGGTGGGCGCGCTTGTAGCTGCCAGTCTCGAATTCGGAAATGTGCGTCTGAAGCACGTTGTCCGAAAAGACCATCTCTATGCTCTTGTTCTTCGCGCCGCGAGACTTCGCCTCATAGAGTTGCAGCTCGTTTATGTCAGGCACCAAGCCAGTGTCCAGGATGCGCACTGCGGCGCGCTCTTCTTCACCGAATGTCGCCGCGCTGCCACCGCCCTTGAGCTTGGACGCATCTACCGAGAAATAGCCGGGCTCGTAATTGTAACGGTCCCGAAAAACAAAATCATTTTCGAACAAAAACTCGGCGCTGTGAAAGAGGTCCATCATTAGCGGCAGATCGGTGAATGAGATCAGCCTTGCCGTCGACTTGCCGAGATTAGTGTGCTCACGCCAGACGTTGAGCGGGGGTGAAAAGATGCTGCCCTTCTTCCACTTAAACGTCTCTTTGCGTTTGCCATCTTGCCAGACGCTGGTCTGGCCTTCGCCGTCCAAAACGTAAATTGCTTCTTCGAACATGTAGCGCTGCGGTTTCGTGCTGTTGCCCGGCGCGAGCTCGAACACGTAGGCGGCGTCGGTTCCTTCCGCGCCCGTCAGGTCAATCAGCGCTCCTCGCGCTCGGAGGCGCTTCCAAGGTCTTACTTCGAGTTTGCGAACGTCGGCCACGAAATAACCAGTATGAATCGGCACATTCTCCTGCGACATCCATTGCTCGTAAGGAGTCTTCTGGCTGAACGGCTCCGCGCGAAAAGTTTCTTTCTCTTTGGCGACGGCCGCACGTTTCTGCTTATCGTGCCCAACCGCAACGGTGTCCAGAATCGACTCGGCTGTTACAACACCGAAGCCCATTCCGAGAATTCGTTCGGCGAACTCGCGCCTGGAGATATTACCGCACACCAACTCGGCGAGTAATCGTCTCATCGCTACCTCATCATTGTTCATTATTCATTGTTCATTCTCCATTAATCGCAATGGATAATGACCAATGCACAATGGATAATCACAGCGTGCCTCGCGAGGTCTTGACTATCGAAGTCAGCAGCCTCTTCAGCTCAACGCAATCGGCGTGAATCGACTCGAATGATCTCTGCTCGAGAAATTCCCCATCGCGCAGAAGCTGCAGCCAGTACTCGGACTCCGAAGCTTTCTGCAACGCCACGCTCATCTCGTGCGCGAACACCGACTTTGTTTCAGATTCCTGAGCCGACTTAACATGCGCGCCCACATAAGTCCCGGCGATCAGCAGCCGCTTGCTCAATACGTACTCGTGCTCCTCGGTGCATAGCCATTTGTACAAGCGAACTATCCTGAGCGCGAAAGCATACGATTTCTCAACGACTACATTTTCACGCATAATCAATTCCTCTCATTTGATTCCAAGAAGCGGCCAGTAGAACGGCGCCAATGCCAGCAGCAACACAAATTCGACAACGCTCAACCAGGCGCCCATGCGAAACATATCGCGAGCGTCGAAATAGCCGTACGAATAACCCACCACCAACACCGCAGACTGATAGATAAAGATTTTTGCCCCCGATCCAAACGTCCAGATCATGCCAATCACCAATGGCTGCAGGCCATGCGAAAGGGAATAACTCATGAGCGGCGGGATCGATGAGCTGAGCATAGATACTTCGTCTCCCAAGAAAATGTGGTAAACGAACGCCGTCCAGTACAGCACCGTCGTCGTGCTGTAGATATTACCGAGCAGCGGCTCCATCCACCCGAACATAACTTTTGTCAGCACGTCGAGCGCTTTAGTCGACACCAGAACCTGACTCATACTCACTGCCGCAGCCACGAAGAAAACCGGCAAGTAGTTGAGCTTCCTGAGATCCCCAATGTCCAGCACGCGCACCCCCGGAAGCGTCGCCAGAAGCCCCACACCCAAGGCCACTATTGCCGGCGAGATGTGATGCACCTTGTCGGTCATCCACAACGCGATGGCGATGCCCATCAAGATCGCCGTTTTCTTTTCCAGATCGCTCCACGGACCCATCTTGCGCAACTCGGCCTGGAGGAACTTGTCACGCCCTGCGAGCGCTTCCTTCTCCGGCGGATAAAACCAAAGTGTCAGCCGCCACGCTATCAAAATTGTGATGCCGGTTATTGGAAGGAATGCCCAAAGCCACCGGCTCCAAAGCACCTCAACGTGTCCCACCTCAGCGATCAATCCTTGAGCAGTTATCGCAGCAGCGCCGGCTATAATCATCTTGTCGAAGATATTTGCGGTGTAGGTGAGGATGATGAACAAGCCGCGGCCTAAATTGCTCCCGCGTTCTACGCCCGCCGCCTCAATCAAACCAATGGCGACGGCAGCCATGATCACCACTCGCGCCATCCCGGACGGCACCGGGAACGTCAACAGGAAATCTGAAATGATCAGTCCTAGCAAAAGCCGCGAATAGGTGCTTCCAACATGCCGTAGAACAAGGTATGCGAGCCGACGACCCAATCCGGATTTCGTCGCCATCGTCCCGAACAGCACCGCCCCGAACAAAAACCACGGAGTGCTGTGGGAGAATCCGCTGAAAGCGGTTTCGACTCTTACTACTCCCAACGCCCAGAACAGGTAACAGCCGATCAGTCCAGTCAACGCGTGATCGAGCGCGTGCGTGATCCATGCCACGATCATGAACGACGCGACGGCAATTGCTTTTTGTGCCGCAGGATCGAGTGGAAGCGGAGCAAACCACAGTGTCACCGGAATGGCCACGCACAGAATTCGACCGATCAGCGTCGGCCACGAAAACTTGGCGCCCTCCGACGCCGCTTCAGGTTCGACTGGTTTCACGATCGCGGCCAACGCGGCTTGCGATTGTTCAAGCATTGTCCATTATCCATTGATTCGCACAACAGGTTTTGGGCTCACTCATCGAGGATTTTCCCCCACTTCTCTTCGGCAGCTCGGCGGACAGCGGCGCTCGATTCGGCGACCGGCGGAAACTCGCTGAGCCATTCATACGGCCGGCACGCATCGATAACCGCGCGCGAGCTCAACCCCTTTTGCCCTTTCGGAATGATCGGATCGAGCGGCCCACTCCAGCTTCTCCGAATAATTTCAATATCGATCTCGGGATTCGAGCGAGTCGTCAGCGCCCACAGAACATCATTGGTGTTAGTTACATCAATGTCGTCATCCACCACAATCACGTAGCGCCCGAGATAACCGCCGGCGTGGCAGTAAGCCGCAACCATCCCGGCCTGACGCGCGTGACCCGCATATCGTTGCTTGATCGACACGATTGTCAACAGCCGCGCGCCGCCCGCCTCGTGACACCACACGCCCTGAACGTCCTGAATTCCTGCCGCCTCCAACTGCTGCCAAATCAAAGCGGAGCGCATGAAGCAGCGCATGTAATTGAACTCGCAGGGTGGCCGCGTCGGAGGGGCGCCCAGGATAATCGGGTCATTTCGATGATAGAGCCGCTTCACTCTGATAATTGGCTCCGGCCGCGTCGAACTCGCGTAGTAGCCGGTCCATTCGCCAAACGGGCCTTCATCCCGATTTTCATTAGGAAGCGCTTCTCCTTCGATAACTATCTCCGAGGTCGCTGGAATCGGAAGGCCGGTGTACTCACCGATGATGACCGGAACAGGAGCGTTCTGCAATCCTCCGACCCAATCGTATTCCGAAACGCCGCGAGGAACCTCGATGCCGCCCGCAAGATACAGCAGCGGGTCCTGCCCGAACGAAACCGCGACCTTACAAGGCTCTCCTTTGGCGAAATGTTTCTCGCGCATCACCCGGCCCTGTTTGCCCGGCGAAATGTAAAAGCCCAGCGTGTCCCGATCGTGAATCATCACGCGATAGGTCCCCAGGTTCACCCACCCTTCGTCGGGATCTCGCGTTATGTCGATCGACCCGGTTCCAATGTAGCGGCCGCCATCCAGCTCGTGCCACTTCGGCGTCGGAAACTTCCACATGTCGATATCTTTGCCTTCGAACACGTTCTCCATCACCGGACCGTCTTTGACCACTTCCGGTTTTGTGTGCTCGACCTCGCTGATGTGGCGTTTTATATCTTTGACAAACTCCAACCGCGTGTAGTTGGTATCCATGTGAAGCGTGGTTGCGATGCGTTTGACGGTGTTCAGCGTGTTGGTCAGAACCCGATAACCTTGCGGGTAGCCTTTAATCTTGTCGAAAAGCAACGCGTGACTCTTCTCGCCGCGATGATGACCAAGCTCGGTGATCGCGCCGATCTCGACGTCCCAATCGGCTCCGTCGATTCGCTTCAGCTCTCCAAGCTTGTCTACTGCGTAAATCCAACTGCGCAAGTCTCGTGATTCCATTCCCTTCTCCCTGTGAAGAATGTTCGTAGTTCGGCCTTCAGGCGGAAGTTCGTATAGTGTCGGACGCCAGCAGCGCGTTACAAACTTCCGCCTGAAGGCCGAACTACGAACTTCACAATCGAATCTAAACTCTTCTCTTCCGCGCCGCGGCAACCGAGTAACCGGGATGCCAGGTTGATTCGGCCGCCAGCCCCGTTCTCGCAACCAGTACGTCAAGCAAATAAGGACGGCCCTCGCGCGTTGCGGCAATCGCGTGCTGAATCGCGGGCTTGAGCTGATCGGGAGTCGCGACTCGCTCACCGCGAATTCCGTAAGCGCTCGCGATGTGCGTGAACTCGACGTCGGGGGCGCCAAGATAGCAGATCATATCTTTGCCCGCCTGTCGCGCGCGACCACCTCTCATCATAATATTATTGCGCGGCTCGTCGTAGCTGCGGTTGTTGCAGATGATGGTTATGATCGGCACATCGTAGCGAGACATAGACCAAAGCGCATCGGATTGGCCGAACAGAAACCCACCATCGCCTTGCAGCGATACCACCTGATTATTGGGACGAGCGAGCTTGACCCCGATAGATGCGCTCACGCCCCAGCAAAGCGAGCGGCCAAGCGTCCTTCCGATCTTGGTCTTCTTGCCTTCGGCGAATGGAAACGAGCGAAGCACCCAATCTTCCGTACCCAATTCTTCTACGATTATCGCGTCTTCGTCGAGCACCTCGTTGAGCGTGAGCAGCAATCGGGGCCAGGTGATCGGATTGGAATCCCATTGATCCCGCGCGGCGGCGAGATACGCTTGGCGAAGCCCCTCGGTCGCGCGTTTTGTCTTCTCCAATCGCCCTTCTTTGATTGCATTCAAGCGTTCCCTGGTCAGCATTGATTTTAGCGCATCGATCAGCGCGCGCGCTGTCTCTTTCACATCGGCGACAATCGCAAGATCCAGAGGATAGTTCACGCCAACCTGGAGGCTCTCGATCCGCGAGTGAATTATCTTAGCGGTGCGCGGCACGAGCGGCTCGCCGCTCCCTTGATCGGGCATCTTCGCTCCGAGATTCAAGAATAAGTCGATCTCTTCAGGAAAGCGCATCGGATTGAGATAGCCGCCCAAATAAAGGGGATGATCGGTCGGAAAGTCGGCAGCCCAGCTCCACGCTTGAGTTACCGGAATCGAGAGCAACTCAGCCAGCTCCATCACGTCGGCGCGCCCGCCTGAAGTCCATACCTCTGAGCCAACGTAAAGAATTGGGCTCTTCGATTCGATCAGCATTCGAGCCGCGCGCTCGACCATCTTCGCGTTGGGCGCGAGATTCATCGGAACCGATATGCTTTCGCGCGAAAAGATCTCGGCCTTTGTTTTCTGATAAAGAACGTTTCGGGGCACCCGGACGAAGGTCGGACCGCACGGGGCGATCGACGCAACCTTGAACGCATGCGCGAACCACTCCGGAATTCGATTCCCCTCCTTTACGATCCAGCGCCATTTTGTATATTGCTTGAACGCCTCGAGCCAGTCGTCGATGTCTTCGTGGCCGTCGCGCCCGTCGGCTTGCGAATCCATGTGATCGGTATGAATAACCACCGGCGTGCGATCTTTCATCGCGTTGTACATGTTGGCGGAAGCAAGCGGTCCTCCGACTCGACTGAAGCAAGCGATCGAAGGCTGGCCGGTTGCCTTGGCGAAGCCGTCAGCCATCCCGACAACCTGACCTTCGCAAACGCCTTGTATGAACTGAAGATCCGGCCTGTCAACCGCCGCGTCACAGAGAGCGCCCATGCCAGAGCTGTTGCAGATAAAAATGAACCGTGTACCGAACGCTCGGAGCTGTTCGGCCAATAGCTCGCCGCCAGTTCCGGCAAACGGCGTAGTATTCGCTACCGTCGTCGGCGCGGCTTCCGCTCGCACGAGAGGTTCGAGCGCGCTGATCGCCGAACGCGCGGCCGCAACGCTGAAGCCTGCTGCCGTCGATCTATTAAGAAAACTCCGGCGCGAGATACCTCGCCCAAGGTAATCCTTAGCCAAATTCCTCATCGTCCCTCTGTTCACTGCTTTGTTCATCGCCGCCGCTTGAATCGTAGCTGCGCATCGAGTGCAATTTTGAGTTTTAGTCAGGCGTCTACCGCTTCTTCTTGAGTCCATCGGGAATCGGGCGGTCTGGCGCAAATGACGAAGACAGATATGAAATGATTGTCTCGGCGTCGCTGGAATCGATCTCAGCGCCGAGGCGAATCATTTTCTTAACCGTCAGTCGCCACTCGTCGGCGGTCCCCCGCATGGATACGACGTTCTCCAAATCGTGACACTCAACGCACGATTGAAGGACGAGATCTCGACCTTTACCTTCGGGTAAATACTGCGCGAACTTGGTTCGGGGTGTGTCTCCTTTGACGCTCGCACCCAGTAGCTTGTCTGCGCCGAACGACGAAGCGAGATAGCGGGAGAGAACCTCCGCCTCGCCGGGCATGAGCGGAGCGCCGCGCCAGGCCATTTCATCCACAGTCCGTCGCCACGCCTCCGGCGTTTTTCTCTGAGCGACGATGTTCTTGAAATCGTGGCACTGAACACACGCTTGAAGCATGACCCGGCGACCTTCTCCATCAGGCAGAGAGTCCGTCTTCTCGTTCCTTACCTTTGAGTCTTCTTGACCTGCGGTTTGCGGGGCGGCAATCAGAATTCCTATTAGCACTACGAACGCTAGCGCCACTAGCTCTTTGACCGTGATGCGTGAAAACCCCGTAGGGGTGCGATGGTTATAGTAACCGACGCCACGCGGTCGTCCGGGCTCCGATAGGAGCGGAATCGACTTGAGTGCCCGCAACATTCCACCCCTACGGGGTTTCAGAACGATAGCCGAACTTGACACTATAAACATCCCACCCCTGCGGGATTCACAGAACCGTCGAAATCTCTCCCCATCTTAACTCTCATCGTCATCAGCGCCTGCAGCAAGCGGGCAGATCCGCAACCGATGCCCGCGGACGCATTTGTCCTTTGCCCCGACGCGTACTCGTGTGACCGCCGCTCTTGTTTGGCTCGCTAGCCTTTTCATCCGGGAAAAAATCCGGCACGAGGAAAGTCAAAAGCCCGTTCCTCACGCTGTCAGAAACGTAAATCTCTCCGCGCGGCGGATTCAACGCGAGGCCGATGGGATGAAGCAATCCGCTGAACGGTCCTCTGATGATCGCCCTTGGAGGCACATCTCCTCTATCAGTCGTGTTCCAGACTCCAATGAAACCCAGATTCGGATCGAGCCAGGGATCCTCGGGTACTTTGGTGAACGTTCCTTTGAGCGTGACTGCCGAATAAACGCTTTGATGAAGATGATTGGATGCGGCCACGAAAATCTTTCCCTTGTAGACGTGCAGTTGCCAAGGCTCATCTCCGATACCGGTCTTCGGACCTTCGAGCGAAGCCAGCGGCGCGACATCGCCGTTGTCGGTTCGCTTGAAAAAGAGAAGGTCCTTAGTGTTCGCGACCACAAGCACGTCATTGATGCTGTCTACACCAAGACCAACCACGTGGCCCAGCCTGGTTCTCGGACCTTTGATCACTCGCAGAGGCGCAACGTCTCCGTTTGCATTCAAGGAAAACGCGTAAATAGTTTTTCCGGTCAGGCTCGAAACGAGAAGCTCGTTGTGATCCAAATCCAGGCTCACCGAATGCGGAGTCACGAGCTGAGTGCAAGGACCTTGAATCACTCGTATCGGCGGCTCCGCCCCATTCGCTGAACCACGAAACACCAGCACCGCATCTGCCAGGGCGTTTGGAACTATGATCTCATCGTGTACCGCATCGTAAGCGATCCCATGAACCGTTCGCCCCAGCTTTGAAGCCTGTCCGGTGATCACTCTCTTGGGCTCGACGCTTCCGTTCGCCGCACGGGCGAAAATCGCTATTCGCGGTTGGCTCA
The DNA here is from genome assembly GCA_036505875.1 of Blastocatellia bacterium. Taxonomy (GTDB): domain Bacteria; phylum Acidobacteriota; class Blastocatellia; order UBA7656; family UBA7656; genus Onstottus_A. The sequence continues at coordinate 26,034 of DASXSR010000005.1, forward strand.
CTCAATTCGGAACCAGGATCTGCTCGCGTTTGGAATCGTACGCGACAGCCATCGGATTTCCGAACCCGACGGTCGGCTCGCTCGCGGGGGCGTTGCGAATGATTCGCTTCGGCGCAACGTTGCCGTTGGCGGCACGGTCGAAAACTACCGCAGTATGATCGCCAAAGTTTGCCACCCAGATTTCATTATTCTTGGTGTCGATCGTCACTCCCATCGGACGATTCACGCCCGTTCGCGCGCCGCGAATTACGCGCAACGGAACAACATCCCCGCCCGCGGTTCGACGAAACATCAAAATCGAATTGTCCCCGTTGTTGGCAACCGCAATCTCGTTGTGGATCGTGTCGACGCTGATTCCCATCGGCCAATCGAGTCCGGTGTGCTCGCCTTGAATCGTATGCAATGGTTTGGCGTCATCCTTCGCCGTCGCAGAATACAACGTGATCGACGGAGGTTGGAATTTTCCTCCTTCGGATTCATCCGCGCCGGAAGCGGGAACGCAACCGAGACCGACGTTCTTGACGAGCCCTCTGAAGTTACCGTGATTGGCGACGCCGATTTCGTTGTTGATCTCATCCCAATAGACTCCGTGTGGATCAGCCAGACCCGTATTCGCGCCACGAATGCTTCGCAAGGGAGCTTCCAGCCCGCTGGCTTCTCGGCGGTAGAACACAACTGCGTTGTGCATCTCGACCGACACTGCGATTTCATTCCGCGATTGACTGAGCGCGAGTCCCCACGCCTGATGTGGGACCGACAAGATTCGCAAGGGCTTTGCGTTTCCTTCCTGGTCACAGGACATCACAATCATCGTGTCTTCGATGTCGTTGTTAACCGCGAAGACCTCTCGTCTACGCGGATCGACCATTACTCCGGCGATGAATCCGATGTTTGTTTCGGGCCCAATGATCTGTCGCAGCGGTTCGGTTTCTTCGGCGGATCGGGTTCCAGCGGAGCGGTCATACATTAACAGGCTCTTGCGATTCGTATCGGTCATCACCACCGTGTTGTGTTCGGTGTCTAACGCGATTCCATTGAACGCTGGATAGGGATCTGCGACGCATCGGGCGGCGGCGATGTCGCCTCCGAGTTGGTGGTGATCGTTGCTCCCCGCAGGAGAATCCGGCGGGTCTGAGAGCGCTCGTGAGAACGGCACCCATTGACCGCCGAACAGGAGAATGGCGGCTACCGTTCCAAGCAAAATCAGGATCCTTGTTCGTTTCATCTTAAACTGTGATCGGGCTAGTGAAGCAGTGAAATGCTCCGCGCGTCAGGCGGATGCGGAAGCGATTTGAGAAACGCGTATATGTCGGCCATATCCTGATCCGAAACAACTTTGGCGGTGTAGGGCGGCATTTCGCCCCTGGGCTCACGAAGGTACGCGGTGAATTCCGAGAACGGAAGCGGGTCAGGTCCGAGTCGAGGTCCAGTGCTCTGCGCGCCCTGGCCTTCGTAACCGTGGCATTGATAGCAACCGTAGTTTTTGTACAGTTGCTTGCCGGTCTTCGCGTCTCCAGCGCTAGTCAGCGATGCAGTTTGTGCGGCACAGATAACCGCTGCCATTATCAAACAACAGCATACATTAATAATCTTCACATCAGATTCCTCAACGCGGTTGAGTGACAACATCGATCAGGGCCGGTTCGCCGCGCTTGACCGCGGCGATTGCTGTCTTGATGGCCGGGCCAAGCTCTTTCGGGTCGCTGATCGGTCCCTCAGCATACAGACCCATGCTTTGCGCAAGCTTCGCGTAGTCGATGTTCGGACCTTCAATCGCAGCTCCGATCTTCGCCCGATCGATGCCACGATTGTGACGGTTCGCCATGCGTTGCAAGTGCATCAGCTCCTGATGATACGCGCGATTATTGTGCATTACGTTCAAAAGCGGAATCTTGTGGTGAGCCGCGGTCCACAACACGCCCGGCGCATACATCAGGTCACCGTCGTTTTGAATGTTGATCGAAAGCCGACCATGTTTTCGATTGGCCAGCGCCGCGCCTATCGCAGCCGGCGCGCCGTAACCAACCCCCGCGCCGCCTGACCCGCCGATAAACTGGTAATGCTTATCAAAGCTCCACAGACGAAGGGGCCATTGGCTCACCGTCGATGCGTTTGAGACCAGCGACCAATCATCGCCCTTGATCTGCGCCCACAACTCGGCGCTCAGTCGAGCGGTGCTGATCGGGCTGGCATCCCACGCGTAAGCTGCATCAGTACGCATCTTGTCCAGCGATGCTCGGCTTGCGGCTGTCAGCTTCGCGCCGCGAGCTTCGAATGCACGCTTACGATCAGGGGTGATCAAACGTTTCACCGCCTCAATCAACGACGGCAGCGTAGCTTCCGCATCAGCGGCTATTGCAATGTCGACTTCCAGAAACCGTTGAAAATTTTGGAAGTTGCTCTTGATGAAGAGATCACCTGCGCCGATGCTGATCGTCTTAACGCCAGCGTTGGTTATCGCCCGCGAGGACTTATACAACTGATCGCGAAGCGTGTTGACCGTACCCCAAAAATCTATTAGCTCGAATCCCAAGATCAAATCTGCGCTCGCGATCGTCGCGCGACTGCGAGACGACTGGTT
>DASXSR010000006.1:0-21146 GCA_036505875.1 Blastocatellia bacterium
ATCAGCTATTGGGTGTGAACTCTTCTGAGAAGCCGTCTACTTGTGGACAACATCATCACCCCTACCCCTTGTTCGTTCTGTAATCTACCCTTGGGTAACTATGATAGTAACAGGGGTGGATGGGGCCGTCTAGATGTTTGGATCACTTGCAAGAAAGTTGCAAGATGTGGGAGCGCAGGCATCTTTGTCTGCTTATTGGCTTGGTTTCAAGGTTGGTTGCAGGCAGGGAAGCCTGCGCTCCCGGTTTTAGTGCGACCTGTTGAAATAGTCGCGAATCAAGCGATTCTTGTAGGCTTTTCTTATGTCTGTTGCAAGACTGGTGTCAGGTGCTGATTGAGGCTTGGGGACTTCTTTTGTCTTCGCGACCCGTCGCGTCTTGCCGTCGCCGGCTCGGGTCTTGGTCTTTGTTTTCTTCATAATCATTAACCCCTGATGTTTGGCGTCCCGATGCGCTCTCGCAGAATGCCGACCGCCTCCTCCGGCGTCCCGGCGAATTGCAAGTGCGCCATATCATCATCCGAGATGACCAGGTGTTCGCGCAAGGACCCAATGGCTTGCGGCCAGCAATCGCCAAGCAGGATCAACGGACGAGGCGGCAGCACTTTCATCTGGAGTTTGTTCCACACCAGCGAGATTTCCGTCACAGTTCCCATGCCGCCGCGCAGCGCAATGTAACCTTCGGACTGGCGAATCAAGGTTTGCAGCCGCGCGTAGAAGTCCGCGCTCGGCTCGATCTTTTTGAGATAAGGATTAGGCGCGACTTTGAATTGTTCCATCGTGACGCCGATGACGTGACCACCCGCTTCGTGCGCGCCTCGGCTGATGGCTTCCATCACGCCGGAGTAGCCGCCGGAGCAGACATCGAACCCTGCTTCGACAAGCAGGTGCCCGAGTTTGAGTGCCTCTTTGTACTCGTCGGCATCCGGCCCGCAGCGCGATCCGCCGAAGACGGTTATGCGATTTCCCGGCGCTGTTTCGCTCAACATTCACCTCGCGTTTCAGTCACGCTTCAAGGCTTCAATCGATACAGCATCCTCGGAAACGGAATCGTCTCGCGAATGTGCTCAATGCCACACAGCCACGCCGTGCAGCGCTCGATGCCCATCCCGAAGCCGCCGTGTGGGAAGGTCCCGTACTTGCGAAGGTCCAGATACCAATCAAACGCCTCTTCCGGCAATCCGTGAGCGTGAATCTGTTTCAGCAGATAATCCAAGTCGTCCGCGCGCTGGCCTCCGCCTATTACCTCGCCGTAGCCTTCGGGCGCAAGCACGTCCACGCACATCGCGAGCTCGGGCCGCTCCGGGTCGGCCTTCATGTAAAAAGCTTTCACCGAAGCCGGATAACGATGCACCATAACCGGGCGATCAAACTGACTCGAGATCAACGTCTCATCAGGCGAGCCGAAGTCTCCGCCCCATTCGAACCGCTGCTCGATCTCGCCTTTCTCGTGCGCCTCCTGAAGCATCCTGACCGCGTCGTCGTATTGCAGCCGCGGAAACGGCGGCTCGATCTTTTCAAGCTTCGATGTGTCGCGCTCCAACTCCGCCAACTCGTTTCGCCGGTTCTCTAAAACTCGATGGACGATGAACGTTATGAACTCCTCGGCGAGATTCATTATGTCATCAAGGTCGGCGTAGGCGACTTCTGGCTCGACCATCCAAAACTCGGTCAGATGCCGGCGAGTCTTGGATTTCTCGGCGCGAAACGTAGGCCCAAAGCAGTAAACCTTGCCGAAAGCGGCGGCGGTCGCTTCGTTGTAGAGCTGCCCCGATTGCGTGAGGTATGCTTTCGCGTCTTCGAAGTAATCGACCTCGAAGAGCGTCGTCGTGCCTTCGCAAGCGGCGGGAGTGAAGATCGGCGTGTCCATCAGCAGGAAGCCGTTCGAGTCGAAGTAATCACGCACGGCGCGAATGACTTCGGCGCGGACGCTCAGGATCGCGTGTTGGCGCTTCGAGCGAAGCCACAGATGGCGCTTGTCCATCAGGAACTCGACGCCGTGTTCCTTTGGCGTGATGGGATACGGTTCGGCTATTTGCAAGACTTCTAGATCCGTCACGTCAAGCTCGTAGCCGCCGGGCGCTCGCTCGTCCGCGCGAACGCGTCCGCGAACTACGATCGACGATTCCTGCGTTAGTTTCTCGAGATCGCTCCACAACTGTTCGGAAACATTCTTCTTGAACGCGACGCCCTGGATGATGCCCGAGCCGTCTCGTATCTGCGGGAACATCAGCTTGCCGCTCGACCGCAGGTTATAAAGCCAGCCTTTTATTGTTATTTCCTCACCGTCGTGTTTGGACACGTCCCGAATGTACGTTCGATTCATGATCCTCCCAATTGTACTTCAAGGTTCCGGAAGCAAAATCCTACTACAGCGTGCTTGGAGATTGAAGTTGTCTTTGTAGGATGAGTGTCTTAGACTGGTATAACATTATGGAGAAGTATTAGAGAGGAAAGAATGAGCAGCGACGATCCAACCAAAAATCTAGATGATCACACCCTGCTGTTGGAGCTCGTCGGGTTGTTTCGAGAGTTTGACGCGCGGCAGCGAGAAATGGCCGAACGCCTTATAGCTCTTGAGCAGAAGGTCGAGCAGCGCCTCTACGATACACGTCCAATGTGGGAAGCGGTTCAATCGCAGATCACCGACCTTCGTGCGGAGATGGAGAAAGGCTTTCGCAGGCAGGATCACAAAGTGACTATGTTTTCCGAAAAGGTTGCTGACCCTTACGCCTACCAGAGAGATATGGAGGAGCGCCTCGAAAAACTCGAACCAAAGGCGTCCTGAATTTATCAAAACCCGGGCAGCCACGTCGCGACTTAGGAATGCTTCGGGCTTGAAGTCGCTGTTGCACGCATGCTCCTGAAGCTGTAACCGAAGCGATTGGCTCGCTCCTCATAGCTCAGCGGCAGCCTCGTTGTTTGGTGATCCTTGCTCCACTCGTTGTAGTACTTCTCATCCAGGTGTTTGTGAACGTCACGGTTCAGCGGTTCTGAGTTGATCCCCACGAACCGATAAACTTCATCCATCACCTCTTGTGGTCGCGCTACAAAATCTTCGTAACGAATCACAAAGCACTTGCGAAGACGTGGCAGATCAGAGAGGAAGCGCTCGTGACACAACAACCAGTGCTCGATCAAGGACGTTATCGACGTGCCACTCCACTTTTGTGTCGCGTACGCTACAGCGATGGGATGCCTGGTGATCATTATGAACATCGAGCGCGGAAAGATCGCTTGCAGAAATCTGGCGCGAACAAGGTTGGGAGGCGATTTCTCAATGAGATAATCGCGGCGCAGGTCCCAACGTTCGCCCCATTCGCTAAACAGCTTCCCCGCGTTGGACGTTGAGGCAAGTGAATGGGATTCGCTCATAAACGATCGTTCATCAAATCCGAAGCGCCCGGGTCCGCCGAACTCGCTTGCCGGCGGGTATACCGTCTGCAAGTGTTGGCCTTCATCTTCAGGCGCTCCAGTATTTTGGAAGCCGCTGACCAACGGATGGCTTCGCATTATCTGGTGCAGCAGCGAGGTGCCGCTGCGATGCAACCCGCCCAAAAAAATGAAGGTCTTGTCGTCCATCCGTAATTAGCTACGAACGGTCTTTTAACGAGTCTCGAGAACGTATACTCCGCGCCCGAACGTGGCAGCCACAATCCGCCCGCCGGGCCCGATCGCAAACGCGTTCACAATGACCGGAGGCATCCCGTCGTTGAACAATTCCCAGTGGCCGCCGCAGTCTTTGGATCTGAACACGCCGATGTCGGTTCCAATGTACAGCAGGTCTGGATCGCGCGGGGCAACTATCAATGCATTCACCGGAATGTTAGGCAGACCGTTGGCGATGTCGATCCAGGACGCTCCGGCATCGGTGGTTTTGAAAACGTGACTGCAATTTAGTCCTGAAAACGTAATGAATGCAATGCGTGGGTTCGAATGATCGACCACGATGCTTGAGACAAAGCGATTGGGCAGGCCCTGAGAAACGTCAGTCCAGTTCTTTCCGCCATCTGTGCTCCTCATCACACGAGCCTGCCTCGAGCCGGTGTAGATCACATCGGAGTTCGAATCGGCAACTGCGATTACGGTAAGCTTATCGGGATTTCCTTTGGTCAAATCAGTGTCGCCGCCGGGTGCGACCCAGGCTTTCGGGTCGTTAGGGTTCAGCTCGCTGCAGCCGACGCGGCTGACCCAGAGCCGATACGTCCCGACATAGAGCTTGCTATTCTTTCCAGCGGTGAGGATCGGATAAATCAACGCCTTGCGATCACCCTCGAATCCAAATGAGACAATGGCATTCGGCTCTCCGTGATGAACCACGGATATTGGTCCGGAAGGCCGCGTCGCAAATACCCTTTTCGGGCTGGGACTACAAACCGCGCAGCGTCCCCCATCTGAACCAAGAACCCTCGTCCAGGTACGGTCTCGAACGTTGGGCGCCCACATAATCGTGCCGTTGTCTTGTGTTCCGCCGAAGACGAATTTTGCATTGCCGGGGTCCAAGGCCAGACTGTAAAACTGGGTAAGAGAAAGGCTCCGATTCAGCGGCTTGAATGATGCCCCACCGTCAATCGACTTGAAGATACCCCCGTCGTTAGAAGCATAGATTACACCAGCATCATGCGGCGAAAAGACCAGCGAGTGTTGGTCCACATGTATGAGCCCGGGAGCGGTCGAGAAAACAACCTTGGAGGGCGGACTTTGCACTTGGACGTTACCAGTGAGATTCGTCCAGGTCGCGCCGCGATCGGTGCTCTTGTAGATGTCAAGCCCGCCGGCATAAAGCGTTCCCGGGCTCCGGGGATCTGCAGCGACATAAAAATTCCAGTACGGCTGCACCGCGTCGATGCTGTCGGCGTTCACCGAGGTCCACGTCGTCCCTCCGTCGCTGCTGATCAGCAATCGGTTTGTAGCCTGATTGCTGATGGCGCCGCTGGAAAGGACATAGATAAAGCCGGGGTCTCGACCCGCCGTTGCAACTCTCACATAAAGGCTCTGCCCGCTGTCGAACGTTACCGGAGAGGCGCCGCCTGTTAGGTCGAGGATGGCTGTCCACGTTTCGCCCGCGTCGGTCGAACGATAAATTCCCGGCTTGCCCCAGGCGGCCGCGCCCGAGTCAACGGCGACGTAAAAGGTTTTGTAGCTCGTCGTATCGATTGCGAGATCGAGAGCTTCGCCACGCAGCGTTTGCCTCCACTGAATTCCGCCGTCCGTCGACAGATAGAAACCGCTATTCTCATACTTGCCGCCCATTGACGAACCCTGAGTTACGTAGACCCTATTCGGATTTGTCGGATCCACTGCGATCTTCGAGATCGTGCAAGGCGCATTCAACGATGCGTTATTGACCCTCGTCCACGTTCGGCCTGAATCAGTCGACTTCAAAACTCCATGGCCCAGATAGCCGTAGACTGGATCGCCCATTCCAGCATAAACGATGTGTGGGTCCTTCTTGTAAAACGCGATCGATCCGACCGCCAGGCCGACAATGTTGTCCGAGACCGGAGAAAAAGTCCTACCGGCGTTAACCGATCGCCATATACCGCCCGTGGCGCCTCCCACGAGTATCAGATTCGGTTCGGCCGGAGATATAGCGATCGTGTTTATGCGGCCGCTTGCTTTGCCTTTGCCGGTTAGAATGCCGATTGGTCCGACCGGCCGCCAGCGCTCGGTGATCTGAATCCGCTTGCCGCCGATGTAACGTTGTTTCGGCTTAGTGTGAGGCATCAACAGAGCGGCGTTCCAGGCTTCCAGTCTCGCTAACTCGTCGATGTTTTCACTTCCGTATAAGCGTTCCTCCATGAAGCTGTTTCTGTGCTCGCGCGTGTACTCCTCCTCGTTACCCAGTTGGTTTTGAATGCGCGGCGCGCGCCGAGTTTGAATCAAGTTGGAAGTTCCGAGAATCGGCAAGGGCAGCGACAGCGCGAGCAGCGCAAAGACGAAGGGGCTTTTCTTGAGTCTCATTGCGATCCGGTTTCTCCTTGGATTATTACTGCGGCTGCGGCAGCTTCATTTTTCTGAGCAGGTCCCGAAAGCGGGGATGCGATTTGAGGCTCGCGATTACCGGAACCATCCCATAGTCGACCAGGTTGGAGTCGCGCGCCTCGTGAGCTTTGGAGAGCCAGTCGAGAGCCTGATCCGCGTCTCCCAAACCTGCATAGATCACCACCATGTTAAAGGTTGAAATATGCCCTTTGCGCGAAATATCCATCAATTGGTCGAGGACCTTCCTGGCGTCTGCCATCCTCCCTGCTCTCGCGTAAGAGTATCCGAGTAGCGCCAACGCTGGATAGTATCTCGTGGCGACACTGAGCACGTTCTGGCATTCGGATTCCGCCGCTTCATGAACTCCTTTCATCTCGTACGCAATTGCGAGCTTATGGTGAGCCACTAGAAAGTTCGCGTCGATCTCCAACGCTTTCTTGTATGCTGCTATGGCTCCATCATAGTCGCCGGCATACAACAACGGGTCTCCCAGACTGGTATTAATATCCAACGACAACGGGTCCAGCTCATAAGCGCGTTTCAGCATCGCCGCAGCTTCGTCGAGCCGCCGCATCGTCATCAGGTATTCTGCGTACCACGCATATGCCCCGGCATAATTCGGGTCAAGCTCGAGGGTCTTTTTGAATTCTCTTTCAGCCCCTTCCCAGTCCCACTCAAAATTTGCCTTCAGCTTTGCGAGAGCAGCGTGGGCCTCTGGCAAGCTATCATCTAACTTTAGGGCCCGTTCCACAGCTTCTCTGGTCTTGAAAATGTATTCACTTGGTGGAAGCGAGGCGCCTCCTCCCAGCACCCAACTCTCGGCGATGCCTGCCCAGGCCAGCGCGTAACTCGGGTCGATCTCAGCAGCCTTCTGAAAATTCTCGATAGCCTTCTTCAAAGCCCCGCCCATTCTCCGGTTCCAGTAGTAGCGGCCTTGGAGATAGTAGCGGTACGCCTCCGGATTATCCGTCTGGCGCCGGCTGGCTTGCGATTGAGTTTCGCTGCCGGCCTTCGGTTGCAACCGATTGGAGATTTGGACCGAGAGGCTCGAGGCTATCGTTGAAACCTCCGAGACCTTCTTCGTGAGCGTATCGCCCCAGATGCGGCTGTTGTCTTGCGTATCCACAAGCTCTACGGTTATCGCGAGGGAGTCTCCTCGCCTCACCATTCTTCCGGTGACAATCGCTTCAACGCCCAAGGCCCGCCCGACTTGCCGAGGATCGATCTCCTGTCCCCTATAACGGAACACGGACGTGCTTGCAATCACTTTGAGTCTTGGCAACTGCGATAAGCTCGTTATCAGGCCCTCGGTCAATCCGTCGCTCAAGTATTCCGAGTCGGGGTCGGGGTTCGCTTCAGTGAACGGCAACACCGCCAGGGAATTGATCGTCCTGTTTGTTGGACTCTTGGTGGATCTAAGCGCTACTGCGGCGGCGACGGTGATTATTATTATGGCGGCCAATGGGATCGCTATCTTTGGTCTGAAGATCATCGCCCGCAAGCGCGCCGCGACCTCTCCAGTCGGCATCTGCCCAAGACTCTCCGTCAGCCGCTCTGCGACCTGGCCGGTATTAATCGACGATGCAGCAGACCGGAACGACGCCATTGCTTGTCGGCTGATTGAATCCGCGTTCAGTTCAATATTCCGCCTGAGGTCGCGCAGGTCCAGAAGAAGCTCGATTGCCGATTGGTATCGAGCTTCTCTACTCTTGGCCAGGGCCTTGCTGATAATGCGCTGCAACTCGAGAGGCGTATGAGGAGCAAGCTCAAACACGTTGGGTGGGTCCCGCATCAATATGTTCGCGGCGATTGTAGCTGCCGTGTCGCCAACAAACGGATGGCGCCCGGTAACCATCTCGAACAAAATGACCCCGACGCTGAATACGTCGCTGCGACTGTCAGCCGGCTTACCTTCCAGTTGTTCCGGCGACATGTAAGGAATCGTGCCGATTAACACGCCCGGCGCGGTCAACGCCATCGTTCCAGCCTGACTGTCCAAAAGCGCATCCGGGCGTGAGAATTTCGCCAGTCCGAAATCGAGCACCTTCACGCGTCCGCTTGTCGAAATCATGATGTTCTGCGGCTTCAAGTCGCGATGCACTATGCCGCGCGAGTGCGCCTCGCTGAGTGCGTCTGCAATCTGAATAGCCACGTCGAGGGTTTGTTCCAAGGTCAGACCGGCATTGACCCTTTCGGCCAGCATTTCGCCTTCCACAAACTGCATTACAATGAAGCACTGGCCTTCAGCTTCCCCGACTTCGTGAATTGCGCAAATGTTCGGATGATCCAGACTGGCCGCGGCCTGAGCTTCCTGGACGAGACGCTTTCTCGCGTCTTCGTCGCCGATGAGGTCTTGTTGCAGGAGTTTTATAGCTACGCGCCGGTTGAGCTTTGTGTCCTCTGCAAGATACACCTCACCCATTCCGCCAGCGCCTAGCTTGCGAACTATTCGGTAATGGGAAATGGCGTCGGCCACCATCTAACTACCTCAGGCAGCCAATGCTTCCGCTTTCATTGCGACCTAAGCTCTAAGCCTGCGATGGAGCCTTGGGCGGTGGCTTCGGTGGAATCCGCTGATCGTCGTCGCGCGATGGAGCTTTGGGCGGCGGCTTGGGCGGCACCCGGTCCGGGGCCTTGGGCGGCGGCTTCGGCGGAATCCTGTCGAAGAGCATGGGATACGGGGCTCCTCTCGACAAACCCGTCTGAGTATTGCCTGCGAGCATATTCCCTCTCCTTTTTGAGTCCTCAGTCTGATATGACGTTTCCGAAGATTCCTTATACCCAGGAACGAGGATGCAGTTCCCGCAACCACCCACCCGCACGCGACGCCTCGGCAGGAAAGCATCCTAATTTGCCCGGACAATCTATCATGAAATAAGGACTTGTCGAAAGCGCCGCGCTGATTATACGCTTGGTGGCCAACCAGGTCGGCAGGCCGGCCACCAGGCTGTGAGATCGACTACGGGATTATGCAAACAAGCGACAGGCTAAACTTCCTGATCATGGGCGCCCAAAAGTCGGGGACTACCGCGCTCACATACTTTCTGATGCAACATCCTGAGATTTACATCCCCGAACGCAAAGAGATGCACTTCTTTGACGACGAAACAGCCTTCGCGTCGTCACTCGAAGCAGTGGATTACGGTTCCTATCATGCCGGTTTTGATATCCCGTCGCGGGCGAAGGTCGTAGGCGAGGCGACTCCGATTTATATGTATTGGACGCCCGCCGCACAGCGGATTAAACAATATAATCCGTCAATCAAGCTGATCTTCATACTCCGCAATCCAATTGACCGCGCGTATTCACATTACAACTGGGCGCGTAGAGTGATGGATAAGGAGTCGCTCCCCTTTTCCGTCGCGATCCGACTCGAAGGTCTTCGCAATGTGGAACAATTTCCGATGCAATCGAGATGGCACTCATACGTCGATCGAGGATACTACGCCCGGCAGATCAAACATCTGCTTCGATACTTCTCGCTATCGCAGATGCTGTTCATCAAGACCGAAGACCTAAGAAACAATCATTCGGCAACGTTGGATCGCATATTTGATTTTCTCGGCGTGGGCCAGGCCCAATCTATTGAGCCCGCTGAGATTTATTCGAATCGGTATGGTCCGATGTCATCGTCGGACAGGATTTACTTGTTGACGAAGTTCAACGACGATATAAAAGAACTCGAAGTACTATTAGGCCTGGACTTTTCTGACTGGCTGAAGGATTCGCAGGCTAGTTAGGACACGTGCCGCCCGACTTGTAGTTTGAGGCCGTTGCCCTTTTCGATTTCTTCTTGTTATCATCGGCGGCTGAAGGGCGATCTACATCTTGGGAGGAAAATGATAGAACATGAATAAGCTCAAAGGACTAATTCTTCTAACAGCGATGATGATCACTTCGTACGTTCTCGCAGGCACACCCGTGAATGGCAGCGCGCGACCCGCAGCAGATGGCAATGCGCTGTACGCGGCCAAGTGCGCGATATGTCACAGCAAGGACGGGCGAGGCACGCCTAACTGGCGCGCTAAAGGCCAACCGGATTTCACAAACGCCGACTGGCAGAAGTCGAGAACGGACGCCCAGTTTGCCGCGTCGATGAAGAACGGAAAGGGAAAGATGCCCGCGTTTAAGCTGGGCGACGCCGACATCGCAGCCTTGGTCGCCAAGGTTCGTGCTTTCGGCAAGAAGTAGACAAGAAGAATAGAGAAATCAGTTCCGTTTGCCGCGACGGGAGTTTGGGAGGATCGCTATGTCTACGTCGGCACCGCAACCCCAACGAAAGTACATTGACTGCAGGAACTATCCCAGCGAAAGAAACTGCTCGTTGAAGATTTCCGGCACGGAAGACGAGGTGCTCGAGATTGCGACTCAACACGCAGTCGCAAGCCACGGACACGAGAACACGCCAGAGCTTCGCGAGCAACTGAGATCATTGCTGCAGGACGAGTAACTCCGGCGCTTGAATCCAAACCGTTAGCTTTTAAGCGTCCGCGCCAAGCCGGCTCGGACCAGGTGTGGCTCGCAAAACGCTATGCAGTCGGTGAACATCGACCAATTAATCAAGGGACTGTGCGCCATTCCCGTAGAGGACTTTCACGTCGGCGGCGTCTACGATTACCTCAAGAGCCATCCGGTCGACGCGGATTCGCTCACTCGATATTTGTTCTTCAGCAAGAACCATTACACTCGCAACTTGATCTACAAGAATGACCTGTTCGAGCTGATGGCGATTTGCTGGGAAGTGGGGCAGGTCTCACAGATCCATAATCATCACAATCAGAATTGCTGGATGGCTATTCCGGTCGGCAGACTGCTCGTGCAGAACTTCCGCGTGGTCGAGCAAAACGAGGCAACCGGATACTGCCGGCTCGAAGCGACAACTTCTATGGAAATTCACAGGCTGCAGCCGGCCGAGGTTGATCCCATCGAACCGGTGCACCAGGTGCTGAACCTCGCCGAGTCTGGCGGTCGCGCGGTAAGCTTGCATATCTACTCCCGACCCTTTGACCGCTGCCTGGTGTACTCACTGGAGACCAGTCAATACCGAGAAATCCCTCTGCATTACACAAGCGAATACGGGAAGCTGTGCGAAGGCGAGAAGTTGTAGCACAGACTTAAGTCTGTAGATCGCGAGGGACACAGACTGAAGTCTGTGCTACGCGACTGGATGCGCGTCAGGTTTTCGCGGATCGCCATCTAAATCCCACCCACGGTCTCTAACGAGGTGGTATGCGCGAAAATCTGACGCGACACTACGCGATTGCATTTCTTGACATCACAAGGGGTGCAGATTATATTCGCCATCTATGGCCTCGAAGCGTTCCCGCTCGCTCCCGCGATCAAGAATTCGCAGCACAACAATACTGGCAGTGCGAAAGAATGACCAAGTCGCGGTGGCGGGCGACGGGCAGGTCACATTCGATAAGACCGTAATGAAATCGCGCGCGAGAAAGGTCCGCCGTCTCTACAACGACAAGATCATCGCGGGCTTTGCGGGCTCAACCGCGGACGCTTTCACCCTGTTCACAAGGTTCGAAGCAAAGCTCGAACAGTATCACGGACAATTGCAGCGGGCAGCCGTCGAGCTTGGAAAAGAGTGGCGCACAGACAAATTTCTCCGACATCTCGAAGCGCTGCTGATTGTCGCCGATGAAAACGCGTCTTTGGTGCTGAGCGGCGCCGGCGACGTAATAGAACCCGACGATGGCGTTGTCGCCATCGGCTCGGGAGGACCGTACGCCGTTGCCGCGGCTCGTGCTCTGCTTCGACACACCGAGCTCTCTGCCAGAGAAGTTGCCCTCGAGGCGATGAAGATCACCAGCGAGATTTGCATCTACACCAATTTCGACCTGATCATCGAGGAGTTATAATTTAAGCCGCGCTTCGAAACACAATCATGGTTGTCTATTTATCCGGGGAAACGAAGGACCAGCCAAGACTCGATGAGATGACTCCGCGCCAAATCGTCGAGGAGCTGGACAAGTACGTTGTCGGTCAGAATGCCGCCAAGCGGGCGGTCGCAATCGCGCTTCGCAATCGCATTCGGCGTCAGAAGCTTCCAGCGGACCTCGCGCAAGACGTGATTCCAAAGAACATAATAATGATCGGGTCAACCGGCATCGGTAAGACCGAAATCGCTCGGCGGCTCGCGCGATTTTCAAACTCGCCGTTCTTGAAGGTCGAAGCGTCAAAGTTCACCGAAGTCGGATACGTCGGACGCGACGTCGAGTCGATGATCCGCGACCTGGTCGAGATCAGCGTCGATCTTGTGCGTGAAGAAAAAATCGCCGAAGTCGCCGATAAGGCCGAGCAAAACGCAGAAGAACGCATTCTCGATTTGCTCTTGCCTCGCACCAAGCAGATGGAAGAGCCTGAGAGTGAGTCTTCGTACGAGCAATTCGAACGCACGCGCGAGAAGCTCCGTCAGCAGTTGAGAGAAGGGCGATTGAACTCGCGCATCGTCGAGCTTGAGGTGCAAGAGCGGACCAACCCGGGACACTTCGAAATAATCACTCCTCAGGGCATCGAGGAAATGGACATAAACCTGCGCGACATGTTTCCAAACATGTTCGGCGGCCGTCCCAAACCTCGAAAGATGCGGGTCGATGAGGCCAGCGAATATCTCATCCAGGAAGAGGAACAAAAGCTGATCGACATGGATCAAGTCGCGCGGCTGGCGATCGAGCGAGTTGAATCGGCAGGCATCATATTTCTCGACGAGATTGACAAGATCGCCGGACGCGAAGGAGGGCAAGGTCCTGACGTGTCGCGCGAAGGCGTCCAACGCGACATCCTGCCGATCGTCGAGGGCACAACCGTCAACACGCGCTACGGCATGGTCAAGACCGACCACATATTGTTCATCGCGGCTGGCGCGTTTCATGTTTCGAAGCCGTCGGATTTGATCCCTGAGCTTCAAGGTCGGTTCCCGATTCGAGTCGAGCTGAAGCCGCTCACGATCGATGACTTCAAGCGCATCCTCACCGAGCCGAAGAACTCGTTGGTCCGGCAATACACAGCGCTGCTTGGTACCGAAGGTATAGACATTCGCTTCACCGACGATGCGATTGATTCGATCGCCCGGTTCGCCTTCTCGGTCAACGAGCAGACTGAAGACATTGGCGCGCGTCGGCTTCACACGATTATGGAGACGCTGCTGGATGAATACTCTTTTGAGGGGCCCGACCTCGAGGAGAAGAATGTCGTCGTCGACGCGGCGTATGTCCACAAGCAACTGGCCGAAATAGTCAGGAACGAAGACCTAAGTCGGTACATACTGTGACCCACCGCAGGCATTCTTCATTTTCAATTCTCCATTTTTCATTTTTAATTGCCGATGGTTCGCGAAGCAATCAAACCCCGGAAGCTTCTCGCACACGTGGAGCTCGTCGGTTCCGGCGGGCAATCCCGTCCTTTTGTGCTCTGGCTCTTGCCGTCCTTTCCGGCTGCGGGAAGGTCGGCGCGCCCGTGCCACCACTGCGTCTCACCGAGCGCACTTCCGAGCTTACGGCAATCCAGCGCGGCTCGGGCATGTTGCTGACGTGGCCTTCGCCGAGGCTTGTGGAGCAGCAGTCGAGCCGTTTCTACGTCGCGCGAGTCGAGATTTATCGGCTGACCGAGCGGCGCGATCAGGAACCGGTGCTCGACACCGACGACTTCGAGGCGACCGCGAAGCTGATCGGATTCATGGAACGCGCGACGATTGAAGATCAGGTGAGAACGCTGGGTCATCTCCAATTCATCGACTCGGTGAATCTTACAAATTCGAAACAGCTCGCCAACACTCGGCTGCGCTACGCGATTCGATATGTGAACAAACGCGGCCAAGCGGCGCTGTTCTCAAACACCGTTACGTTAGAACCCGCTCCGGGCGTCTCACTGCCTCCCACCGACCTGCGCGCGCTGAACCAGGATCAAGACGCAATCACGCTGTCGTGGAACCCGCCCGCCGCCAACGTTGATGGCACCACGCCTGCGTCGGTCGTCGGCTACAACGTCTATCGACGCCGCGCGAAGCGCGAATCCGGAGGCGAATTGCTCAACTCAGAGGCGATCACCGTCACAAGCTTCACTGACAGCAAATTTCAGTACCAGGTTGACTACGTGTTCGTCGTTCGAGCTTTGTCGCAAGGCGCAAATGGACTAGTCGAGAGCGCCGACAGCGAGCCGCTGGCGTTGACGCCGGTCGACACTTTCGCTCCGGCCGCGCCTGATCCAGTCTCAATCGCGTCGGCGAATGGAGTCATAAGCCTGTTCTGGCCGACCAGCCCCGAGCGTGACGTGATTGGCTACAACGTCTACCGCGCAGACTCGGCGGACACTCCGGACAAGGAGTGGATCAAAATGAACGATCAGCCGGTGACGACGGTGACTTTCAGAGATGATCGAGTAGTGATCGACCAGACGTATTTCTATCGGGTAACCGCCGTGGATCGCTTTAACAACCAGAGCAAGCGATCGCGGTTGGTGAGCGAAACTGCCCACCCATGAATTGACTCTCAGGCGCCGGAAACCGACATGGCCCTCGAATAGCTATTCGGTGTCAGTAGGCTTTTCGTCGTTCGGAGAATTCGATTCAGCGTTGAAGTAAGCCTCGTAGATTTCTATCGCCCGTTCAAGGTCTCGCTCGTCCACCATCACGACCACTTCTTGCGAGAAGCTGCCCGGAATGATGGCAAACTCTCCGCCCTCGACGAAAGAGCGAATCCCATTTCGCTCGAGCAGCTCCGAAACCATCTCGGCTTCGGCGCTGCTCTTGAACGACTGAAGCGGAACCGGCTCGCCCTCGCTTGTGTCGTGCACTTTGGTTTCAGGCGTCAGCGCTTCGACCAACGCAACGTCGCAGTCGGGGCAAACCGTGATGCCCGCTCTGTATTCGGCTTCGCAATCGGGACAGAATGCCATTGTGTCCTCCAGATCAATGTTCGTAGTCCCGCCTTCTCAGGCTGAAGCTGGTAGAGTGTTGGGCGCCAGCGCATTACGAGCTTCCGCATGAATGCGGTACTACGAACGCGCAAACAAATCTTCCAACGCTTGCGCGAGCAGCGGATGATGAAACTCATACCCCGCAGCCAACGCCGCTGCAGGCACGACTCGCTGGCTATCGAAAAGCACTTCCGCCATTTCTCCAACCAGTACTCTAAGCGCCAGTTCGGGAACCGGCAAGAACGCGGGGCGATGCAGCGCACGCGCCAGCTCGCGGGTGAACTCAGCATTTGTCACGGCTTCAGGAGCAACGCCGTTCACCGGCCCGCTCATTGAACCAGTAAGAATCGCGTGGCAAAAAATACCGGCGATGTCCGCGATGTGAATCCACGGAAACCATTGCTTGCCGCTGCCAAGCGGCCCGCCCAGGCCGAGCTTGAACGGACCCAACATCTTTTTGAGCGCGCCGCCTTCGCTGCTCAAGACAACTCCGGTTCGAACCTGAACGACACGAACGCCAAACTCGCTCGCCCGCCCGGCTTCGCCTTCCCATTCCTGACAGACCTCGCTCATGAAACCACTTCCAGGCGGCGAAGTCTCTTCAAGCTGTTCGTCTTCACGGTTGCCGTAGAAGCCGACTGCCGAGCTGTTGACCAGAACTTCCGGTTTGCGATCCATCAACCGCAACCCGTCCACAAGGTTTTTTGTTGTCAGCACTCGAGAATCTCTTATCAGCCTTTTCTGTTGGTCGTCCCAGCGACGCGCGTCGATCGGCTCGCCGGCAAGATTCACCACCGCGTCGACGCCATTCAATGCCGCTTCTGGAGGCGGGCCGGTTTGAGTGTCCCATTGATGGATCTCGGCGACGGCAAGCCCGGCCGGCTTGCGAGCCGAGCGCGACAGGCCGACGACTGTGTGGTCTTGCGAGGTGAGCGTCTGACAAATACTGCGCCCGATCAAGCCGGTGGCGCCGCTTACCAATATCTTCATTGTGCCCCCCGCAGCATTCGAAGCGTAGGCAGCGCGACAGCGTCCGTCAACCCTCACGCCTTCGACTCGCAACTTCTCATCCTTCTTGTGTCATAAACAAGATTGACAGACAAGTCTCAATTAAGTATGGTCTTGCCTGGCCGAGTAGGTTCGAGTGCAGACGCTGAAACGTGTTGCGAACCGGACGGGGGTGATTCGAGCGACTGCGATTCAAGGGTGGTCCCCGGACTCTAAGCTCGATCCAAATGAGGCTAGCGCTCGGAACTGAATAGCGTAAGATCCCTTCTCTAAAGAGCTGTAAAAAGCGCGAACGTCCTCCACGACCTCTGTTAACGCGACGCGACAGAAGTTACCTTCGACGGTTCGAGAAACTAAACCGCCGCGCTCGTGGCTTCCTTTCGGGCTTAGCAATCAATGTTGCATTGTGCCTGAATTTGTCGCGCGGTCGGTGCCTTTTGCAAAATCGACTTGGTTGGAAGATAACCGGTCTTATCGATAGTGCGATTGCTGCCGGGCTGCTTGCGGCTGTGCCGCTGCGATTCTGCGGTTGCCGACGCGAAAGTTTATATCGTATAACGGCAATACCTGCTTCTACGGAGATAAATCGAAATGCCTCAAACAAGAGTGCTCGTCACGGGTGCCGGAGGGTTCATCGGGCATCATCTGGTGAAATATCTTACCAGTCGCGACTATTGGGTTCGAGGCGTTGACATCAAAGAGCCCGAGTATGAAGGTACGACGGCCGGCGAGTTTCAGATCCTGGATCTCAGAGAGTGGGAAAACTGCGTTCAAGCGATGCGCGGTATCGACGAGGTGTACGGGCTGGCGGCTAATATGGGCGGCATCGGGTTTATCGAGAGCAACAAAGCCGTCATCGTTCGCGACAACACGTTAATCAACATTCAATCGATTGAGGCGGCGCGCGCGGCCGGAATCAAGCGATATCTTTACACTTCCAGCGCGTGCGTATATCCCGGTTACCTCCAGGATCGAACGGATCTCGCTCCGTTGAAAGAAGAAGACGCTTACCCGGCGGACGCGGAAGACGGGTACGGTTGGGAGAAGTTGTACATGGAGCGAGTGTGCCGGCATTACCGCGAAGACTTCGGACTCGAAACGAGAGTAGTCAGGTTTCATAACATCTTCGGACCGCTGGGCGCCTATGATGGAGGCCGAGAGAAGTCTCCCGCGGCGATATGCCGCAAGGTCGCGCTCGCAAGGGACGGCGATGAGATCGAAGTGTGGGGAGACGGAGAGCAGACCCGTTCGTATTGTTACATCGACGATTGCGTCGAAGGTATCCATCGCCTTATGCGAAGCGACTATCATCATCCGCTCAATCTCGGCCAGGACAGAGTGATCTCAATCAACGAGCTGGTGGATATTGTTGCTGAAATCGCCAGCAAGAAAATCAAAAAGAGATACGATCTCACCAAGCCGCAGGGAGTCAGAGGGAGAAACAGCGACAACTCAAGATTGAGAGAAGTGCTCAACTGGGAGCCTCGAGTCTCGCTCGAAGCAGGGCTCGAAACGACCTACCGATGGATATCAGCGCAACTGAATAAGAACGAATTGCCCGAATCAGGACGCTAAACCAAGTGCAAAGCGTCGCTCGATTGTGAGGTGATCCGATGAGTATAACGTACCTGGGCGCTTTTCTCGGCTCTACATTCCTTTCGTTTGTACTGAACTGATTGGGTCCGGAGACGCCTTCAGATCTTCCTCTCCCGCGCAAACCTCTCTCGCCGCATCATTACGGCTTTGCATCCTTGCAAACGCGTTCCATATAATCCTCTCTCAACGTCATGGCGCTGGACCACGAAACCGTTCTCATTCTCGACTTCGGCGGACAGTACACACAACTCATCGCTCGCAGAGTTCGCGAGCTTGGCGTTTATTCTGAGATCGTCCCCTTCAACATATCCGGCGAAAAGCTAAGCGAAAAGAACCCGCGAGGCATCATCCTTTCCGGTGGGCCATCGTCGGTTTATGATGAAGGCGCGCCGCATCCTGATCGTGCGGTAATCGAGATGGGCGTGCCGGTGCTCGGCATATGTTATGGCGTGCAACTGATGGCTTACTTTCTCGGCGGTGAAGTGAAGCCTTCCAACAGACGCGAGTATGGACAAGCCGAGATCGAAGTAAGGGGTCCGAGCCAGTTACTTGCCGGGTTGCCATTCCTCTTGAAAGTTTGGATGAGTCACGGCGACTACGTGAGCCGGCCGCCCGAAGGTTTCGCGGTGACGGCGGCTACTGAAGCGGCGATCGGAGCTGTTGAAGATCCTCGACGCAAACTCTACGGCGTGCAATTCCATCCCGAGGTCGCGCACACCCCGCAAGGCAAAGAGATACTCCGAAACTTTTTGGTTAGTGTCTGCGGGCTTCGATGCGATTGGACGATGGCGTCGTTCATTGAAACGACCGTCGAAGATATCAAGCGTCGAGTTCGTGATGGCCGGGCGGTCTGCGGACTCTCGGGCGGAGTTGATTCATCGGTTGCGGCCGCGTTGGTCGCCCGCGCGATCGGCGACCGCCAGACCTGCATCTTCGTCGACACCGGTTTGCTTCGCAAGAACGAGTTTGAAGAAGTGCTGGAAGCTTATCGCGAGATGGATCTCAACGTGATCGGCGTCGCGGCGGGCGAACGCTTCTTGACTAAGCTTGCCGGCGTGATCGAT
Source organism: Blastocatellia bacterium (assembly GCA_036505875.1). Lineage (GTDB taxonomy): Bacteria > Acidobacteriota > Blastocatellia > UBA7656 > UBA7656 > Onstottus_A. The sequence goes on from DASXSR010000006.1 coordinate 18,576, forward strand.
CCCGAGCGCAAACGCAAGATCATCGGTAATGAGTTCATCGAGATCTTTCAAGAACAAGCTCGCAAGCTCGGTCACGAAGACTTCCTTGTTCAAGGCACGCTGTATCCCGATGTGATCGAGTCGGTTTCGGTCAAGGGTCCTTCGGCGGTGATCAAGTCCCATCACAACGTCGGCGGCTTGCCCGAGAAGATGAACCTGAAACTGATCGAGCCGCTGCGGGAGTTGTTCAAGGACGAAGTGCGAAGAGTGGGCCGCGAGCTGGGCTTGCCCGAAGAGATCGTCGGCCGTCAGCCGTTCCCGGGGCCGGGCCTTGCGGTTCGAATACTGGGCGAAGTGACCGCCGATCGAGTCGCGCTGCTTCAAGAAGCCGACGCTATCGTAATTGAAGAGATTCGCCGCGCCGACCTGTACGACAAAGTCTGGCAATCGTTCGCCGTGCTGTTGCCGGTGTCGACGGTCGGCGTGATGGGAGACAACCGCACCTACGACAACGCGATTGCTCTGCGGATTGTGGAGTCGCTCGACGGGATGACCGCCGATTGGGGCCGAGTGCCGTACGAGGTGCTTCAGCGGATTTCATCTCGAATCGTGAGCGAGGTGCGCGGGGTCAATCGAGTCGTGTATGACATCAGCTCGAAACCGCCTTCAACAATCGAGTGGGAATAATCACTTCTTCTTTTCCGCCTGCCACAATCCGCGCGAGAGCGGCCTTCCGCAAAACGGACAGAAGTTAAGAGCCAGATAATTGATCCTTCCGGTTTGGGTATCTCCCGAACGCAGAAAGTATTCACTGTCGATGTCGTTGAAAGTTCGGCCATCGCGGATCAAGTACCGCTCGGTGTGGACGACCATCTCGCGATCCATCGCGTTGGACATTTCATCGCAACAACAAACCATAACGCCCCTCTCGAACTCAACCCAGCTTGCGCACCAGAACAATCGCCCTCGCGAAATGACGGTCGAGCACTTCGTATCTGTCCGCGAAGTCGGGCGGCTCGTTCCCGTCGCGCAAGTCGGCCACAGCCAAATCCGCATCCGGGATTCGCTCGGAAGAGCCGAATACTCGATAGCGCGACGCTCGGGTCGCTATCATCTTTATATCGATGTCGCCTGAAGCTTCAGCTTCACGCAGGCTCAAAATCTTCATCGAGTCCTCTTGCAGCCGGCGATCAGGCGAGTGCTTCGACCAACCGCGGGAGCTTCCTCAAATCATCAGTCACAAAATCAGCCAGCGTAGTCGAGTCCTCTTCCATCGGTGTGACGCCGGTAAATCGGATCGCGCGATAGCCCGCTCGCTTCGCGCCGACGACATCGGTGTGTTCAAGATCGCCGATGTGCACGATCTCAGCAGGCTCCGCTGAAAGCGATCGACACGTGCGCTCGAACACCTCCGTATGAGGCTTCGAGCGCCCCGCTTCGTCGGAAAACACCAGCGAGTCAAACAGATCGAGCAGACTATGGCTCGCCAAAACCTGTTTCAATACTCGTCCTGGCGAGAAGCCGACATCAGAGATAATTCCGAGTCGATAGCGACGCGAAAGCTGCGGCAAAACGTCAACCGCGCCTTCGATCGGGACCGGCGGATGCTCAAATATGCCTTCCTCAAACCGAGCCACGAGATCAGCAAGCGCCGCGTCGGGCAAACACACATCTAGTTGAGTCAGGATGCTGCAAACGCGCTCGGTAGTAGCACAGGTGCGATGCTCCTCGCGCCAGACTCTCTGGTGCTCGACGGCCTCCACGTGGCATGCTTGCTCCAAGTCAGCGACAGTCACATCACGATACGCACATAGCGCTTCTTTCAACAGACTTCGCCGCCTGGCTTTATACAACAAAAACCCGCCGGGCTGCTCGGTGAACAGCGTGTTCCAAAAATCAAAAGAGATCGCTTCGATCGACAAGATTCACATTCTCGCTCTAACTATTTTCGCGCCAGACGACTATTGTAATAAGAGAACGTCAGGCAAACAAACGCCGCGCGATTAAACTTGAATGAGCGCCAACGAGCAAAAAGACTTCCGAGGGTCGCTCGTGTCATCAATCGCGAGCTTTGGGCTTGAGGCTGTGACTGAAGAACAGATCGAGCGGCTGACTGGGCATTACCGGATGCTTTGCCGATGGAACCAGCGAGTCAACCTCACCAGGATCATAAAGCCTGAAGAAGCGGCGAGGTTTCATTATGCTGAATCACTCTTCGGCGCGAGTTTCATCGCAGACGAACAAAGTGTTCTGGACATCGGCAGCGGCGCGGGGTTTCCGGCGATTCCAATTGCGGTTGCCAGGCCTGACGTTCAAGTGACGGCGCTCGAAGCAAACAACAAGAAGTCGCTGTTCTTGAAAGAAGCTAAGGAAGCGCTGGCTCTGACAAACTTCAGAGTGATCACGGCGCGTCTGGAAGACTTCGATTGGTCCGGTTACGAGCTACTGACGAGCCGGGCGCTCGAACGCGCTGAGGTAATCTTGCCTTCAGTGATCGAGCGACTGACCCCGCACAATCGATTGATGCTCTTTTGCGCGACTGAGCTGCTCGGAAAGCTCGAGCGGCAAGTGAAAAACATCAGGATCGAAACT
>DASXSR010000007.1:0-16255 GCA_036505875.1 Blastocatellia bacterium
GATACAGTCTTTCACATTCACCGCGACCTCGGCCCCGGATTGTTTGAGATCGTTTATGAACGGATCATGGAAGCGGAGCTGAGCAAGCGCGGCTTGAGCGTTCACCGGCAAAAGCCCATTCCTATCGTGTACGGCGGCCTGCACTTTGGGGCCGGCTTTCGATGTGACTTACTGGTAGGAGACAAAGTCATCGTGGAAGTCAAGTCGATCGAGGCAATTCATCCAGTTCATAAGAAACAGGTGCTGACCTATTTGAAGTTTGCCGATAAGAGGCTGGGCTTGCTTATTAACTTCAACGTCGCCCTAATCAAAGATGGGATAACTAGACTTGTGAACCGATTGAATGAGTAAAGGTTTCGCGCAAAGACGCAGAGAACCGCAAAGACGCAAAGATGAAGATTCTCGTAATAGGGTCGGGGGGACGGGAGCACGCCATCGCGTGGAAGCTCGCGAACAGTCCTCATACGTCGCAACTTTACTGCGCGCCCGGCAACGCGGGCATCAGCGAGGTCGCCACGTGCTTGCCTGTCGATGTCAATGACCCGACCAGTCTCGCAACTCTCGCCGAATCGGTCGGCGCCGACTTCACTGTCGTAGGCCCTGAAGCTCCGCTTGTCGCGGGAGTGGCGGAGGCGTTTCACGCGCGAAGTCTCCGGCTGGTGGGCCCGTCATCCGCGTCCGCCCGGCTAGAAGCCAGCAAGATTTTTGCCAAACAATTCACAGCGCGACACTCGATTCCCAGTGCGAGGTTTGTGGCTTGCGATTCGGCGGAGTCCGCTCGAGAAGCGCTAAGACAGTTTCGTTTTCCAGTCGTTGTAAAAGCCGATGGTCTCGCCGCGGGCAAGGGCGTGCGCATCGTTAGCGACGAGCAAGAATTCGAAGATGCCATCAACTCGATGATGATCGCCCGGGTCTTCGGCGAAGCCGGTTCGCGGGTGGTGCTCGAAAAATGCCTCGTAGGTCGCGAAGCCTCAGTTATGGTCTTCACCGACGGGCGCGATTACAAGACGATCGTTCCCGCGCAGGACTACAAACGAGTATTCGAAGGAGACCAGGGGCCGAACACCGGAGGTATGGGATCGTTCTCGACTCCGGGATTGATCGACGACGCGCTGCTCGGGCGAATAACGAGTGAGATAATCGAGCCGACTCTCGAAGGCATATCTTCTGAAGGTGCTCCGTTCAGCGGAGTTTTGTACGCGGGGGTGATGCTCACCGAGGAAGGCCCAAAGCTGATCGAGTACAACGCGCGGCTCGGCGATCCCGAAACGCAAGCGGTACTCGTGAGACTCGAAAGCGATCTGGTTGAAATCCTCGAGTCGATAGTCGACGGTCAAATCGGCGCCACGCCGATCGAGTGGAGTGATGATTCGTCGGTGTGCGTCGTCGCCGCGTCAGGCGGTTATCCGGGCGAGGTTGAAAAGGGCAACGTAATCAAGGGCCTCGTAGACGCCAAGTCAGTCGAAGGCGTGGCCGTCTTCCACGCGGGCACGGCCCGAAACGATTCCGGCGACTTCGTTACAGCCGGCGGGCGTGTGCTGGGCGTCACGGCACGTGCTGCTACCCTTGCTGATGCTCGCGCGAGCGCATACGGGGCAATCAACAAGATCAAGTTTGATAGAATGCACTATCGCACGGACATCGCGGCTGGCGCCTTTTCAAGAAAAGCGTGAAGTATAGACATTCCACTCCTACGGAGTTCGCACAATGAAGAGACGAATATTGTGTTCGCTTGCTTTCACTTCGCTGATTAGCATCAATGCCGTTGGCCAATCTTCCAGCGCGCCTTCCAACACGCGCCCGGATTCTTCGCTTGATTCGCGAATTCGTGTCGAGGTCGCTCAGTTCAAAGGCAAGGTAAGCCTATTCGCCAAGAACCTGGACACTGGCGCGACATACGACCTTGGCGGAGACAACCGGGTTCGAACTGCGAGCACGATCAAAATCGCGATTATGGTCGAAGCGTTCGCTCGGATCGCCGAAGGCAAAGCGAAATGGACCGACGAGGTCGTCCTGACCACCGCAAAGAAAGTGTCCGGCTCGGGCGTGCTCCAGGAACTCTCCGACGGGCTCAAGCTAACGCTCCGCGATGCCGTGACGCTGATGATGATCGTAAGCGATAACACAGCAACCAACCTCGTCCTTGACGTGCTGACGACCGACGCCGTGAATGCGCGAATGGACTCGGTCGGGTTGAAGCAGACGCGAGTACTTCGCAAAGTCGGCAGCGGCGGGACCAGCCGAGCGGGCGAAGATCCTACGCTCAAGCCGTTCGGTTTGGGAGTTACTACGCCACACGAGATGGTGACTTTGATGGAGAAGCTCGAACGCGGCGAAGTCATCAACCCCGCCGCGTCGAAAGAGATGCTCGACTTAATGAAGCGCGAGCAGCATCGCGACGGCATCGGAAGGGCAATCGCTGGCATTGAGATGGCAACGAAAGCAGGCGCGCTTGATAAGCTTCGAAGCGACGTCGGAATTATTTACAGCAAGCGCGGTCGAATCGCGATGGCGATCACCTGTGACGATATGCCGGAAGTGATATGGACCGAAGAGAATCCAGGCTACTTGATGCTGTCGCGATTGTCACAGATTTTGATTGACGGCCTGGGGAAATAGATCATCGACTCGATCATCTCAAACCGTCACCTCGCGTGGCTTAATCTCTTCATACGGCCTAGCGTGTAATGAACGGGGCTACACTTGGGGTTCCGGTCGTGTTTAATTGCAACCCGCTAACCCTCGACTTCTTATTTTTCCGATTGCGTCTGGCTCTTTATCAGAATTACATCCGTCTTTTCAGTCCCGCGCGCGCAGGCGAGTTGCTTTCCGTCCTTTGACCAATCGTAGCCGAATATCTGGTCGGCCTTGAAACTGGTCAACTGCTTTGGCGTGCTGCCGTCTATCGGCTGGCTCCAGATGTTAGTGACGCCGCGTTGCGAGTCGAGATAGGTGATCGCCTTCCCATCTGCGGTCCAGTGAATCGTGACCATCTCGCCAATCGACAGCGGCGGCACCTTGAATGTCTTTACGGGCTCGCCTCCTTCAAACGGAAGGACGGTAAGCTTCGGGGGTGAGGTCCCCGTCTCGTCGCTGTACCAGCAAGCTATATATTTTCCATCAGGCGAGATAATCGGCTGGTATGACACCTTGTCTGTTACTTGCACCGGGTCGCCGCCATCGATTGATACTTTCTGCAGCTTGGGCTTGGTTGAGGTTCCGAGCGGGGTGTAAACGACCCACTTGCCATCGGGCGAGCAGACCGGCCAGAACTCGCCCTCGCCTTTAGTCAACTGTTTAGGATTGCTCCCATCGATTCCCATTCTCCAGATGTTAAGGGTGCTAATCCCGGCTCCTCGGTTCGAGCAAAAAATAATGTAGCGGCCGTCAGATGAAACTGTCGGCCAGATGTTTACGCCGGCCTCCACGGTCAGTTGCTTTTGATTGCTTCCATCCGAATTCATTATCCAGATGTCAAAGTTGCCGCTTGCATCCGTTACATAGACGATCCGGCCGTCAGGCACCCAGGAGATATAAGCGTACTTGCCCGACCCTGATGTGATCTGGCTGGCGCGATTTGCGTCTGCTTCGGGCAAAACCCATATGTTTGAAACTGCATCGGCCTGCACAGTAGCTATAGCCGATGAATCTGCAGTCAGGCTTATTCCGGCATAGTTATTCAGGTCCCTTGTTATTCTTCGCGGCTTGCCTTCCGGATAAGGAGCCTGCCATATCTGTATCTGAAATGAGCCTGGAGTTTGATCCCTACCTGTCACTACAAGTCCGCTGCCGTCTGAAAGCCACGCCAGGCCCAGGATGACTCCCCATCCTGGCCCAATAGTTTTTTCTGACCCGTCTGCGACCTGTATTGCGACCAGTTCAAAGTGAAAGCCTCCGGCAAAAGCTCTTGCTGAACAAGCAATGACTTTCCCATCAGGCGACCAGACAGGCTCAAAGTACATGTTCGGCTGCTTGCGCACGGCGAGCTTCTGCTCTCCCGAGCCGTCTGCATTCACCACTATGACGGCGTTCGCGGATTCTTTTGGGTAGTTGCGCATGAAGGCAAAGCGCTTGCCGTCAGGTGAGAATGTGATCGAGCTGTCCACATCTTCAAGCACGTGCTTGGGCGTTCCTCCAAGCACCGGAATTTGGAGGAGCGCGCGAACCGGATTGCCCTTTTCTCCTCTGACGTAATAGACATAGTTGCCATCAGGCGAAAAGGTCAGACCTTTATAACTGACCTCTGCGGGCGGAACTATCTGCACGTTGCTTGCGGTAGCAACCTGTTTGACCCAGAGACTTTGCTGCCCTGCGTCGTTGTTTATGTAGAAGACGTATTTGCCGTCGGGAGAAATAATCGCTCCGATGGATTTCCCGGTGCTGGTCAGCTTGCTTAAGCTCGTGTTTTGAAACGGCGGACCGGTTCTGCCCTTCGACTGTCTCTGAAAAACGAAAAAGAAAAGAGCGGCGCCGATGGCTATCAAAACCACCAGGCTCGCTCCAATCAAAAGCCACCGATTCGATTTACGCCGCGGTGTTGACTCAATCGACGACACAGGTCCTGTCGAAAGAACCCGCTGCGGATCGGTAGCAAAGGACTGCGGCTGCGGCCCGCCAGACACATCCTGTGAATGCGGGCCGCTGGCAACGGTTTGGGGCTGCGTGCTGGTGACTGCAGGGTAGAAAGCCGTGCCGGAAACACGCGGCTGGCTTTCGTAGTCTCTAGTCAAGTCACGCAGATCGATGGTGATATCTCTAATAGACTGATACCTGTCGGCGGGATCTTTCGCCAGGCACTTGCGGATGATTCGCTGAAGCTCGGTTGGCGCGTTGGGATTGAGTTCCCCTATCAGTGGGGCTTGTTTGTAAACAATCTTATGCAGCGCGTCTATTACGGATTCGCCGGCGAAAGGATTGGCGCCGGTCGCGGCTTCATAAAGAATGCAGCCGAATGAAAAGATGTCCGACCTCTGGTCTATGTCTTTTCCAAGAGCTTGCTCGGGTGACATATAACCGATGGTGCCCATCACCATGCCCGGGCGGGTCTCACCCATCATCGCCGTAGCAGCCTCTTCGATGTTTGCCGCAGCCGGACCAGACGGCTCGTTCGGCTCGATAAGTTTAGCCAGACCGAAATCGAGAATCTTCGCATAACCATCGCTGGTTATCATTATGTTATCGGGCTTGAGGTCGCGGTGGACGATCCCCGCCGAGTGAGCCTTGGCCAGTCCATCTCCTGCCTGAACGAGATACTCGAGCAATTTTTTCAGCTCGGTCTTGTCGCGATGAATCTTAGTGTGCAGCGTCACGCCGTCTACGAACTCCATAGCTATGTAGTGCATAACACCCTCGCCGGCAGGCGACGATGAACCGGAACCACCGTCACTCCCGTCGCGGGCCTGCATCTGGCCGATTTCGTAGATGGTAATGATGTGCGGGTGATTCAACGCTGAGGCAGACTTGGCCTCTTGAACGAATCGCCGCACGCGATCGGGATCTTCAACCAGGTGAGCGGGCAGAAGCTTCAACGCGACGGGGCGGCCAAGAGTCGTGTCTTCGGCTTTGTAGACTTCGCCCATACCGCCCGCGCCAAGTAAGGCGATAATCTTATAATGACCTAGATTTGTGCCTGCTGATATAGCCATGATTTCTTGGAGTCCGGGAAACTTAATCGACTTGCGAAGGTTATCACTCGAGCATCGAAACTTCAATTACTGTGGCGCCCAACAGTTGATTTGGGGTGTGATTAGAAGTGGGACTTTGATATGAACAACGGCCACGTAGTAACGAATTTATTCGTCGGGACTCTAAGAAACGAATGAATTCGTCACTACGTGGAAGTCCCACTTCTAATCACACCCGGTGATTTGGGGGTGTGAACCTGGTCTTCGCCGCCTGCTCGACGAGCCACGGGCGGCGCATCACCATCGAGCCGTTCACCCTGTGCCAGGATGTGCCGATCCCGTGATGCGCAATCAACCACAACGAGACCTTCGGGTTGCCGAAAACCTTTAGCGGAGCGAGAAGCAGGCCGGGATGCCTGCGCTCGCAGGTTCATTCTTAGCGGAGCGCGACCAGCGCGTCTGCGAGTTTGTTGACCGCTGCGAGCAGTGATCTTCCCGCCTGATCAAAGCTATTGGCCGCGGCCTGACTCTCGGCGGTTTGGGCAAGCCTGGCCACGCCAGCCAGGTTCGGATAGTAGCTCTGAAGCACCGGGTTGAGACGGAAGCTCGACTCGAGTTGATCGAGGCCAACCCGCACGCTCGCGATGCTGTCCTTCACTTTGGTCTTGCTCTGCGCGATCTGTTCTGCCGGCATTCCGGCAGACGAACCTTCGCGAGTTGTGTTCGCGCGCTCGGCGGTCTCAATGCCCTTCGAGATGCCGCCGAACAAATAAAGGAACTGAGTTAGGGCCTTAATCTGCGCGGCGATCTGCTCGCGGCCCGATTGGATTTCGGCTTGTTGTTTCTCAGCGAAAGTTGGACCGCTGGTTCGTTTTTGCGTGCTGCGCCGCCGAGTCTGTGAAGGAGCAGCGACGGACGAGAGGACTATACAGGAAAGGACTAGAACAACAACTCTTTTCAAGATGACACTCCTTTGATGGTTGCAAGTCGCAACGCCATATTGGATGTCTCAGTCAAAAGCGTCCGAGTTGTGAGTGGAACGTTATGGTTGCGTGTCGATGAAATTTCGACGACCGCTGGTCGTCGACCAACTCCTACCGCAGCCCGACCCGATCCAGAAGCCCGGCGAACCGCGCGTCGGCGTGCAATGGGTCAAATCGCGGATCGACTTTCAGGAAGACCATGTAGTCAGCACGCTGCTCGATTGCCTTCTCAAGCCAGTTGAACGCATCGTCCTTCTCGCCTAATCCCGCGCAGATCATCGCGATGTGATAAGGCGAGAAATACCGCTCGCTCGAAAGCTGCTTAAGCTCGTCCAGAATTCTTTGGGCGTCATCCTTTCTCCCCGCCATCGCGAGCGTGTGCGCAAGCTCTGCTTTAATCAGCGGCGAGCTCCCGGATGCCGCAACCGACTTCTCGAACTCAGCGATCGCTTGTTCGTACCTGCCTCTCTGCGCGTAAGCCTGCCCCAGATAGCGCCGCGCCGCAAAGAACGTCGGATCCAACTCAAGCACCTTCTGAGAAGCCATGATCGCGTCCTCGTAGCGATGCGCAAAGAAGTACACGAACCCGAATTGCGAACGGATTATCAGTGAAGTCGAGTCCAGTTCCACGGCGAGCTTTGTGTGCGCGATCGCTTCGTCCGTGCGACCCGTCGCCACCAGCAAGCTCGCGTACCACTGGTGCGCTTGCCCGGACTTCGAGTTCAACGCCAGAGCCTGCCTGAACTCTCTTTCGGCTTCCACCCACTTCCAATCGCCTCTGAACTGCGCATAGGCCAGCGAGACGTGGGCGTCGGCGAGTGTATCGTCGATCTCCAACGCCTTGCGCGCTTCGTCCTTCGCCTTGGGGAATGCCTCAGTCGGCGCTCGCGCTCCGTAAGTCGCAAGCATGTTGTAGCAGTCCGCGAGCCCCGCGTGAGCAAGCGCGTAATCCGGTTTGAGCGCGACCGCCTTTTCAAAGTAGCCGACGCTCTTGGTCAGCGCTTCCGCCGTGCGCTGGTTCCAGTAGTTGCGGCCAGTTTCGTAGAACTCGTCGGCGTCCAGATGCTTGCGTTCCTCCTCAGAGAGTTTCAGTCCGAGCTTATCCGAGACGCTGCGCGCAAGGCGGTGTTGCGCCATCATCAGGTCTGAGAACTTCAACGTCTCCTGATCGCCCCAGATCCGAGTCTTGTCGCGCGCGTCGACAAGCTCCGCGTTGACCGTGATCATTTCGCCGTTCCTGCTGAACCTGCCGATCATGACCGCGCTGACGCCCAACTCGCGGCCGACCGCGCTCGCATCGAGCTGTCGCCCCTTGTAGCCGACGACCGAGCCATATGAGATCACCCTCAGCGGCGGAAGCTGGTAGAGATGATCGATGATGCCTTCGGCCATCTCGTCGCCAATCGCGTCCATCTTCGCGTCGCCGGTCTGGTTCGCGAACGGAAGAATGGCCACCGAGTCGATGCGATTCCTGCCGCCGATGAAAGTCGTCGCAGCAATGGCGATGACCGCAACCGACAAAACCACGAACGTGGCCTTCTTGTGACGCTTAATCTCAGTGATTATGTATTCAGCGCTGGACGTGGTTCGAATCGGAGTGCTGGCGGGGTCCAATGCGACGGTGTCTTTGATTGCGGGACCCGAACCACCGGTTTTGCGTTCGATGATGTCTGTTCGGGCCCACTCGTGAGGCGACGAATGTTCAAGCTCAGCCTGCAGATCGACGCGCTGCTTGAGCCGTTTCAAATCGATCATCAGATCCTTGATCGTTTGATATCGCTCCTCGCGGTTCTTGGTCAGCGCTTTGGTGACGATTCTATCAAGCTCGGGATGCACGTCCGGAGCGTATCGGACGAGCGGCGCGGGCCTCTTCGACAGAATGCCGGAGATCACATCGCCGAAGCTGTCGCCCTCGAACGGCACGCGGCCCGCGATCATCTCGTACATCACCACCCCGAGGCTGTAGACATCCGTTCGCGAGTCCACCGCCCCTCCGCGCGCTTGTTCGGGCGACATATAGCTGATGGTTCCCATGACCACGCCCGGATCTGTCTCGACAACCTTTTGTGTGATCGCGGTCGGATCGCTCGCATCCGCTGAATCGACCCTCTCGGCGAGCTTAGCTAGCCCGAAGTCCAGCACTTTCACGACCCCGTCCGGACGCACCATTATGTTCTCAGGCTTGATGTCGCGATGGGTTATCCCGGCAGAGTGCGCGGCCGCAAGCGCGCTTGCGACCTGGATTCCGACCTCGCAGATTTCCGAGGTTGTCATCGGCGAAGCCATTCGCTGGCGAAGCGTCTCGCCTTCGATGAACTCCGTCGAGATGAAATGAACTGACTCGACCTGCCCGATCTCAAAGATTGTGATCAGGTTCGGATGATTCAATGCAGACGCCGCGCGGGCCTCCTGCTGGAAGCGCCGAACTCGGTCCTCGTCTCTGGTGAACTCGGCGGATAGAAATTTGAGCGCGATCTTTCGGCCGAGTCTGGTGTCGCGCGCGAGGTAAACCTCACCCATCCCGCCCTCACCGAGCGAGTCGATGACTTTATAATGACCGACGTTAGTTCCGGGAGCGATCGTCAAACTTCGAGGCCTCCAACTTTTCGCTTCGCGCGCCGAAGCTCAGGACATAAAGCCTACCATCGGTTGTTTTGATCTTCAATGAACTTTAAGGGCAGGCCGAGTCGAGATATGATGAAGCCGGCATGCTGACGCCGAAGCGAATCTATCAGGAGGAGTTGCTTGATGCCGGGGAGGGCACAGATGAAGATGTTGCGCGGAGCCTGACGGATCTGCGGCGCATCAACCGGTTTCTTGGCGGAAAGCGAGTTGTTTTGCGGGCGCTGTCGTCTTGCCTGGACGGCGTCGACCGCAAGGAGGTGTCGCTGCTCGATGTTGGCACTGGCTCGGCTGACATTCCGATGGCGGCCGCCGCGCTTTGCAGAGAGCGCGGGCTCGAGCCGTTTGTCGCGGCGGTTGATCTCAGTGAGCGAAATCTCAGAGTCGCGCGCGAACGTCTTGGCGTCAGCTCTGACATTCATTTTGTGCGAGCCGACTCGCTCAAGCTGCCATTCGCCGCGCGAAGCTTCGACTTCGTCACCGCGTCGCTGTTTCTTCATCATTTTCGCGATGAAGATGTTGTAAGCTTGCTTGCCGACTTCGGCAGGGTCGCCAGGCGCGCAGTGATCGTCAATGACCTGGTAAGGAATCTTGTGCCATATTATTTTACGAGGATAGCGGGGCCGATTCTGGGATGGAGTTTTCTGACTCGAAACGATGGGCCGGTGTCGATCCTAAGAGGTTTCACTGCTGACGAAATGGACGACCTGGCGCGACGCGCGGGACTCAAGCGCCGAACCGTCGAGCGCTTCTTCCCGTATCGGCTCTTGCTAATTGCGGATGTGAGCGAGCAGTAGAGTTTGGTAGTCCGGCCTTCCTTCAGGCGGAAGTTTGTAACTGAACCTCGTGACGGTCGTTGGTTTACAAACTTCCGCCTGAAGGCCGGACTACCGAACTTTTCATCGGAGAATCTCTTTGGCTTACGATGCAATCATAATCGGAGGCGGCCCTGCCGGATCGTCCGCTGCGGTAACCCTCGCCCGGCGCGGCGCTCGCGTCTTGGTGTTGGAAGAGAAACGCATGCCCAGAGAAAAACTTTGCGGCGAGTTCATAACGCCGGAATGTTTTCCAACTCTCGAAAGACTTGGCGTGATGGACCGAATGCTTGCAGCCGGCGCCCAAAGAATCGCTCACGTGAGCCTAATCGTGGCCAGCGGCAAATCGATCAAGGGTCGCGTGTCAAAAATGTCACGCGACTCAAGCTGGGCTATGAGCTTGAGCCGCGCGCGTTTCGATAAGATCCTGTTTGACCGCGCGAGAGAAGCTGGAGCCGAATGCCTGGAAGGGTTCGCGGTAAGAGACTGTGTGGTCAATCACCCAACGTCACAAGTCGAAGCGATGTCGCTTCCGAGCGGGTCAAGAGTAAGCTTCCAAGCGCCGCTGATAATCGACGCGTCAGGCCGAAACTCCCGCTTGATGGTCGGCAAGCGCGAACGCATCGCCGGGCGTCGCGGCTCGCGTCTCTATGCGCTCAAGGCCCATCTCGAAGGCGTGGAAGGCATAGATGATCGGGTCGAGTTGTATTTCTTCAAGCAAGGTTATGGCGGGCTGGCTCGCGTGGAAGACGGGCTTGCCAATCTATGTTTCATCATCGATGAGCGCTCCTTGAGGAAAGCCGGCGCAGATCCTTCAATGGTTATTAAGCAGACATTGATGAACAATCCCGTTGCGCGGAAACGGCTGCGGAGCGCTCGAGTCCGCGGAAAGTGGCACAGCGCCGGACCTCTCACGTTTGGGCGCAGGCGACTCTCCCGCGAAGGCGTTATCGCGATAGGCGATGCGTCTGGGATGATCGATCCGTTTACCGGCACGGGAATTCAAATGGCGTTGCGTACTGGGGAGCTTGCTGCGGAAGCAATCCTGGAGACCCGGGACCGCAAGGATCCTGCCTGCCAATCTTCAATCGAGGGCGACGATCGGCTGGCGAGACGCCGGCGCTCCGAGGTATCGAGTGAAGGCTCTGGTCGCGAAGAGGGATTTGTCCCCTCCGTATTGGCAGGTTACGCACAAAGGTACGAACTGGAATTCGGGCGCCGAATGAGAGTTGCCGAGCTGCTTAGGACCGCGGCTTTCTCGCCGCCGGTAGCCAGCGTGGTTGCAAGCGTATTAACTCGCGCCCCCGGTCTCACAAGCTTCGTCCTGCGGGCGACACGCAGCGGCCAAGCTACGATTCAGGCTTTGGAATGACAGTGGAAGCCTAAGTTTTTGGAACTTTCACTCTGACCGGGCGTGCTGAAGGCTGAACACAGATACTCCTAATCTTGCACTTCTCGGAGGATTGAAAAATGTTTAGACGTCTCGCGTTGATTATCTCTATTGTCGCTGCGCTGGGAACTGCGGTCTCGCTGGCTGACAACCCGGGCCAAAAGGACAAGCCAAAAGAACCAAAGGAAAAAGATCAGCAGAAGGAAAAGGGCAAAACAACAGCCGAAGCTTCGCCGGGTTGGTTTGCGTTCGACTTCGGCGGTGAGGGCGGCTACCTCGGCGTTTACTTGGAAGAGGTCACTCCCGAGCGGAGCAAAGAGCTCGGCTTGAGAGAAGAGCGCGGAGCGATCGTTATGAAGGTCGTTGCCGGCAGCCCCGCCGAGAAGTCAGGGTTGAAAGAGAACGACGTGATCGTGTCATTCAACGGACGCCGCGTCGACAGCGTACGCGAGCTGCAGCGGCTTCTGAATGAGACGCCGCCTGACCGCTCGGTTCAGATCGAAGTCGTTCGCGGCGGGTCTCACCAAACTGTCGCTGCGACTTTGGCGAAGCACTCGCTTCACGGCTACAACCTGCTCGGACCGAACTTTGACGAGAATATGATGAAGCACAACGAAGAGGCGATGAAGCAGGCGGAAGAGTCGATCAAGCGATCTCAAGAGGCGTGGGAGAAATCACAAGAAAAGTTTAAGATAGCCCCAAATTTTGGAGAGTTTAACTTTGTGGGTCCTGGGCAGCTCGCGTTGTTAGGCGGCTCGCGTTTGGGAATCAGCGCTCAGTCGCTCACCGGCCAGCTTGGCGAATTCTTTGGAGTCAAGGACGGCAAAGGCGTGCTTGTAGCTTCGGTTGCAGAGAACAGCGCCGCAGCCAAAGCTGGCCTTAAAGCCGGCGATGTCATCATCGCGGTCGATGATCAGAAGGTCGATAACGTCGGATCGCTGACGCGCGCGCTTTCGAGCAAGAAAGAAGGAACAGTCGCGGTAAAGATCGTTCGCAACCGCTCCGAACAGACTGTCAACGTCACGATCGAGAAATCTGCGACTCTGATCCGGCCGCGACATGTGGTTGCAAGGCCTGCAAGACCGGTTTAGTGATCCAAGTTCAGAGTTCAACCCTTAGATTGCATTTCGCTCGCCCGCAAGCTGAGGCTTGAACTCTGAACGTCAATTCGCCTCAGCGAACAGACCCACTTCCGCGATCGCCGGACACGCCGCCGCCTGCGTGATTCGCAGACGAACCCTCGAAGTCGACACACGCTTACACCGCACCAGCCTGCAGTTGCCGACGCTGGTTCCGTTGGCGCATTCCTTCCACTGGCCGTTTTCCCAGCGATCGAGCGCGAAGGCCTCAACGCGCTGGCCCAGCTCAAGCGCCTCCCGGACACGAATCACATCCAACCTCACTTCACGTCCCAGATCGAGAACGATCTCGGCAGCCTTAACCTGATCGTCAGTGGCCCAATACGTGGCGCGTCGACCATCGACTACGTTTTGCGGCGAGAACCTCTTATCACCGTTGCCGCGGATGTTGCTAGCGCTAACTTTGCAACCGCGCGCGAGGTCATTCAAAAAAGTCGAGTCGATGATGCCGCGAAATTCGCGAAGTGATTTGATGTCAGGCTCTGGAATCCGGCCTCGGCGATCTGGGGCGAGATTCAACAGCAGCGAGGCGCCCCGGCCGATCGATGAATAGTAAAGCTCAACCAGGTTTTGCGCGCTTCGCACCTTCGAGTCTTCCCGCGCGTGATAGAACCAGCCGGGCCGAATCGAAACATCGCACTCGGCGGGAACCCAATGCGAACCCGGACGGTCGCCATGATTCAGGCGAGCCACATCAGCGCGGCCCGGGGCAAAGTCTTCGCGATTGAGCGTTGCCCAGCACGGATCACCCGCGACGCCGCGTTCATTGCCGACCCAACGCACGTCTGGTCCGGCGTCGCTGAACATGCAGGTGTCGGGTTGAAGCTCGCGGACGATCTGCCAAGTCCGAGGCCAGTCATAGTATGTTTCGCGGTCAATCCTGCGCGTTTCTCTCGCACCGCCGTAGTAGCCGTCGCCGCCGTTCGCGCCGTCGAAGAAGACCTCGAAGATCGGTCCGTATCCGGTCAGCAGCTCGCGAAGTTGATTGCGAAAGTAAGTGATGTAGCCGGGCCTACCGTAGTCTTTATGGTTGCGGTCCCACGGCGAGAGGTATATGCCAAACCTGAGATGGCGCCTTCGACAGGCGTCTGAGATTTCTCTTACTACGTCGCCGCGACCTTGTCTCCACGAGCTGTTTTTAACGGAGTGTTCGGTATACTTCGATGGCCACAGGCAAAACCCGTCGTGATGTTTGCAAGTCAATATCAGGCCTTTCATCCCGGCTTCGCTCGCGACCCTCGCGATTTGGTCAGCATCGAAGTCGCTCGGGTTGAATACCGTCGGATCTTCATCCCCATAGCCCCACTCTTTGTCGGTGAAGGTGTTGACCGTGAAATGAATGAATCCATAGAACTCCATCTCGTGCCATCGAAGCTGTCGCTGCGACGGCACCGGCTCGAAGGGCGCCGGAGGCTCCACAGTCTTCAAGGTCGGCTTAGCGAAGGAGTTAGTCAGATAAGCTGCGACCAGGAAGATCCACGCGAGCGCCACATTTCTTCGTTTGCGCACAAGTAGCGTCAACGTGCTCGTGATCATCGTGTCCCTCACGCGCGGGCCCTTCACACAATTACGTCCAGCATTTTCGCGCACAGTGCACAAAGATCACAACACGCGGTAGACCCACGATTTCGTCGGTGGTATCGTCATAACCTGAGAAGCAGGGGTCTAAATGACGAGCCACCCAAACAATCGACTGTCGCCGAGCAATGCACTGTTAGACTAAATGAGGGAATAAGAATCCTATGTCCAGGTCAGTAATAATCAGCGGCGTGAGGACCGCGGTCGGATCGTTTGGCGGCGCGTTGAAGGAGGTCCCGGCTACGGAACTTGGACGCATTGTCATCGAATCCGCAATCGAGCGCGCGGGGATCGACCGCGAAGAGGTCGAAGAAGTGATAATGGGCAACGTTCTAGGCGCCGGCATTGGAATGAATCCCGCTCGACAGTCGGCGATTGCGGCAGGTATTCCCGATAGGGTTCCTTCGTTTACAGTCAACAAGGTTTGCGGCTCAGGCTTAAAAGCCGTAGCGCTCGCCGCGCAAGCGATTGCCGCCGAAGATGCGGATTTGATCGTGGCGGGCGGAATGGAGTCGATGAGCGGAGCGCCTTATCTTCTCAAGAAGGCGCGATGGGGTTACAGGCTCGGCCACGATGAGATCGTCGATTCGCTGCTCAGTGAAGGACTCACCTGTGCGATGGCGAGTTGTCACATGGGAGTGACCGCTGAGAACATTGTCGCGAAGCTCTCGGTATCGCGCGAGGCCCAGGACGAATTCGCCGCCGAGAGCCAGCGTCGTGCCCAGGCGGCAATCGCCGCGGGACTATTCGATGAAGAAATCGTTCCGGTGATGGTGCCGCAAAAGAAGGGTGAGGCCGTAGATTTCAAGGTCGACGAATATCCTCGCGCAGGCACAACTGTCGATAAACTGGCCGGCTTGAGGCCGGCGTTTCAGAAGGACGGCGCCGTGACGGCGGGCAATGCTTCGGGCATCAATGACGGCGCAGCGGCTCTGGTGGTCGCGAGCGAGCAGCGCGCTCGGTTGATGGAGCTCGCGCCGATGGCGAAGATTGTTTCGTATGCGACTGCCGGAGTTGATCCGCGCTATATGGGCATGGGCCCGGTGCCTGCGATCGAGCGCGCGCTCGAAAAGGCGGGCCTGGCTTTGAAAGACATCGACCTGTTTGAGTTGAACGAAGCGTTCGCGGCGCAGAGCCTCGCGGTGCTAGACGAGCTCGGACTCGACTCATCGAGAGTGAATGTGAATGGCGGAGCGATCGCGTTAGGCCATCCGATCGGCGCGAGCGGCGCCCGAATCCTGGTCACGCTGCTTCACGAGATGAGAAGGCGCGACGCGCGTCGCGGGCTTGCGGCGCTGTGCATCGGCGGAGGGCAAGGAATCGCGATGATCGTGGAGAGGTAATCCTGCGATTTCAAATCTGAAATTATCTGAAATCTCAAATTTGAAATTTGAAATTATTTGAAATTTGAGATTCGAAATTTGAGATTCGAAATATTCGAAATATGAGATTCGAAATAATTCGAAATTTGAGATTCTGAAAACGTAACGACGTCTAGGATGGAAGACCCTTTTGGTTTAGGCTTAACGCCGGGCTCGCCGGTGATCGTCAATCTGCACAGCCCACGCGAAAAGGTTTGGGGGGTGCTTGGAGGCTTGAATGCCGCGGGCGTGTTCGTGCGAGGGATAGACCTCAACACGTTCGACGACTGGGTCCAAATGATCGTTCGCGGCGACCGCAACCTGGGGCTCACTCACCTGTTCCTGCCCATGTGGAGAGTGGAGCGCATTTCGCTGGATGAATCGCTGGACGACATACCGTCACTCGCCGATCAATTCCACGCTCGCGTGGGCCTGAGGATAAACGAATACCTCGATTCAGATTAGCGTCTCACTGCTCCTGAAGATGTTGGAAGATTTCCGGCTGCAGCTTTGCACCGTAGGTTATGTTGGTCAGCTTTATTTCCTGAACGAATTTGCCGTCCTGTTTCATCTCTCGACGCACCGGCAAAAGCGTATTCTGGACCACCGCATTGCTGAAGGGCGTGTAGTAATAATCAATCCTGTATTTGGTCGCCGGCTGGCCTTCAACCAGCGTCAGCTCATATTCGCAATGAAGCACGTGGTAGGTCTTCGCGCTCAGCCAAAATCGCGTCTTCTCGCCG
>DASXSR010000008.1:0-8509 GCA_036505875.1 Blastocatellia bacterium
GGTTCGACGATGAAAACGCGTGTTTCACGCGATCATCCGAAGTCGCCTCGCTATCCGCGGCGATCGTAATCATTCTTCCGCCGGGCTTGAGCACGCTCCACGATCGCTGCAGAGTTTCAGCGCCGACGGTGTCGAATACGACATCCATTTCGCGGACGTTTTCTTCAAACCGAATTGCTTGGTAGTCGATGATCCGTTCGGCGCCTAGCGCTGATACGAATGCAAGGTTTCGCGCAGAGGCAGTAGCAGTCACATGCGCGCCTTGAAACCGGGCTAGCTGTGTCGCAAAGATGCCTACGGCACCGGCGCCGCCATGCACGAGGACGTGCTCGCCGGCTTGAAGTTTTGCGCGATCAAACAACCCCTGCCATGCGGTCAACGCGCTAATCGGAACCGAGGCAGCCTCGACGTGCGTCAAACCGCTCGGTTTTCGGGCGACACTGGTCGGCTGCGTGATACAAAACTCTGCCATCGCGCCATCAGCAAACCAGTCGTTCATGCCATACACTTCCTCTCCGATATCGAACCCCGTAACATCTTCAGCCACGGCCGCAATGACGCCGGAAAACTCGTGGCCTGGTACGGCGCGGCTACGTCGTTCGCCATTTTTGCTGTGTGTGGTGGGATACCAGAGTAATTCTTTCCGCGTCACACCTGCGGCGTAAACACGGACCAGAAGTTCGCCTCGCTTAGGTTGCGGCTGAGGAATGTCTTCCTCGACCAACACCGGCGCACGCGCCGAATCAGACAAGCGCATCGCTTTCATTCTTTTGCCTTTGTCGTTGGGACTCTGGCTTGGTTCGCAAACCGTTACGAAGCGTTGCCCCCGGCGATCAATTCCCGCCGCTGCCGCTGTCGCCGCCACCACCTCTTCGTGCCTGGTCGCGTCGCGCTTTGTCGATCTCCTCGTCGAACTGGCGACCGATGCGCTCGCCTGCCATGGTAAGCTGCGTGTCATTCAGTTTCGCGGCTAATGATTTGCGAATGTCATTACGAATTTCCATGCCGGGATCCCAATAGAACCCGTAGACGCGGTCCTCTGCGATGTCCTCAAGTGTGTCATCGATCGCTCTAAGCCCGTCTTCGGCTTCTTTACGACCGCGCTCGCGCTCGCCGGTCTTTAACATCGCGATCCCAAGGTACAGATGCGCGAACGGATCGTCCTTATCGAGTTTGACCGCTCTTTCCAAAGTTTGCCGAGCCTCTGTGTCTTTGCCAGTTTCGAGATATGCCCGCCCCAGGTACGCCAATACGCCCACGCGAACCCGGTAGGGAATCTTGTAATTGGGATCGGCCTCGGCCGCCCGCGTCAAGTAACCGATTGCATCGTTGGCGCGACCGGTTTGTAGTGCATTGCGACCAGCTTGAACATCGCTACCGACGCCGGAGCAACCCGAGATGAACAGCGACGCTGAAAAATAGATCGGGACGAAAAGATGCTCTGATCTCACAAAATTATCTCCTGTTTTCAATTTGTTGAATCGTAGGCTTGCGATAGCGGGCTTTCCGCAAAAGATGCACTCGTGGGCGTTTTCATGGTGCAGCCAATCACCGGATGGTTTCAGGTTCTAATATGGACGCCGCCGCCAGAATACCGACCGTGCTCGACCAGCCATGAGCTTCACTTATCAAAGGTTGTCAGCTGCGCGCGTTCATCGGCGACGAAGACGGCGAGCAAACTCGCCGGGGGCTTGGCGCTCGCATTTTCGCTGCCTTATCCTTCTGTGACCTTTTCACGGATGAGTCACTCTCGTTGTAAGGCCAGCAATGAATTAACTCGATGCCACGCTCTTCGCAGGCACTCAAAAATCGAACGACCTCGACGTCCACAAGCGTTACGCTGTCCAGGTGCAACACAATCCGTGGCTTATCGCCGTCTATTTGCGTTTTCAATTCATCGAGATGCTCCAATCGCAGCCCACCACTTAGGCGAATCACCGTCTTTCGCCCGTCGGAGACTTTTTCATCTTCACTGTCATCTGCGATTTCTGGGATTGCGACCGTGATAACCTAGCGCAAACGAAGGGCCGCTTGTAATTCTCTGAAAACTCGTGGTTTTGGCTTTAACGAGGTGACGACCTTTCAGCATTTGACGAAATATCGTCACGACACATCGATTCACACGCCGCGCGCAGAACGAAAGGAGCCCAATCGATGAAGAGAGCGGTCCGGCGGCTCGCCGTAATCACGAAACATCTGAAATCCCGTATTCATCGACCTTGCCGAAAAAAGCCACAAGTGATTTAGTTACGGAGAAGTTTCTTAGTAAAAGCGCAAGCTAGCGGACATTATGCGGTGTCAAACGGGGGCGCGGGGTATGTCGGACCCTGAAATTTCATCGCGGCTGGTCACATCCGTGCTGCTGAGATACGGCCTGGCAGTCGTCTCCGTTGCAATTGCACTCGGGTTGGCGCTCCTCGCCCAAGTGTACGCCGTCCACAACCCTGAATTCCCGCTTTTTCTGATCGCCATCGCCGTAACAGTCTGGTATGCGGGGGCCTGGCCGGGTGTCCTGGCGGTTGTCCTTTCAAGCGCGAGCTTCAATTACTTCTTCACAGAGCCGCTGTACACTTTCTACATCGCCCCTTCTGATCGCCTCCTAAGGTCGATGGCCTGGAGGTGCTGCAGCAGATTAAATCTGATGAGAAACTGAGAATGATTCCCGTGGTCGTGCTGACGTCTTCTCGTGAGGAAAGAGACATGTAGCGAGCTATAAACTTGGCGTGAACGTCTACGTGGTAAAGCCGGTTGATTTCCACGAGTTTGTCAATGCCATCAAAGAGCTTGGAGTTTTCTGGGCAGTCATCAATGAGACGCCGCCGGGAAGCGTAAGAAAAAATAATTAGAATATTTAGAACTCGCAATAGAAAACTATTATGAAGTCTCGTTTGCGTATTCTGCATCTTGAAGATAACCCGAGGGACGCAGAACTTATTCAGGCAATTCTTGAGACCGAAGGCATTATCTGTGATGTGACACGCGTTGATACTCAGGCTGATTTCTTCGCTTCACTCGAGCACGGTGGCTTTGATCTAATCCTTACAGATTATACCCTTCCCTCGTTCGACGGCCTTTCTGCATTGAAAATCACCCTGAAAAAGTGTCCGGACGTACCATTCATCTTTGTTTCTGGAACGCTGGGCGAAGAAGTGGCGATTGAAGCACTCAAAATTGGCGCAACGGATTATATTTTAAAAGAGCGACTATCGAGAATTGTGCCCTCGGTGCACCGAGCATTACGTGAAGCAAAGGAGAGAGGCGAGCGCAAACGGGCCGAAGCATTGCTGTCGGAAGAGAAACGGCTTCTAGAGATGATCGCCAGAGGCAATCCTCTCTCTACGATCCTCGACGCCTTGTGCAGGCTTGTCGAAGAGCTGTCCAAAGGTTCTCTGGCTTCGATTCTGTTGTTGGATCCGGATGGCCATCGCCTTTGGCACGGCGCAGCGCCGAGCCTTCCAAAGAGCTATACCGATGCGATCGACGGTGGTTTTATCGGTCCGGCCGCGGGTTCGTGCGGGACTGCCGCTTACCGCAAAGAGCCGGTGATCGTCTCCGACATCGCGACGGACCCGTTGTGGACCAATTATCGAGATCTGGCCTTACCACATCGGCTTCGAGCGTGTTGGTCAACGCCGGTACTCGCTGCCGATGGCCGGGTACTGGGAACCTTCGCAATATACTCACGCGCACCGGGAAGTCCTACACCACAGCAGCTAAACATTATCGAACAGATCACCGATCTTGCGAGCATCGCGATCGAGCATAAGCGCGCCGAGGAGGAGCGCCAGGCTCATCTCTGGTTCCTGGAAAGCATGGATAAGGTCAACCGGACCATGCAGGGAACCAATGACCTCGAACAAGTAATGAGCGACGTGCTCGACGCAGTGCTTGCGATTTTTAATTGTGACCGAGCGTGGCTGGTCTATCCCTGTGATCCAGAGGCAGCATCGTGGAAAGTGACGATGGAGCATACCCGGCCGGAATTCCCCGGCATCTTCGCTCTCGGAATTGACCTGCCCGTCGACCCGGAAATCGAGAAAGTGTTCCAAACCGTCAGGGCTGCCAGCGGTGCTGTGCGATTCGGTCCAGAATCGCAACATCCGCTGCCGTCAGAGGCGGCAAAACGTTTCGGGATACAGTCGCAGATCGGAATGGCCATTTATCCCAAGGTCGGCGAACCCTATCTGTTGGGTCTCCATCAGTGCTCGTATCCGCGAGTCTGGACGCCACAGGAAGAGCGGCTTTTTCAGGAGATCGGCCGACGGCTGGAAGACGCCCTGACCAGCTTATTGATGTTTCGCAACCAGGGCGAGAGCGAGCGCCAACTGGAAGAGGCCCAGCGTCTCGCACATGTCGGCTACTGGGAGCGCGACACCGATACGGATGTCATCACCTGGTCGGACGAAACCTACCGCATTTTTGGGCTCCAGCCGCAAGAACGCATCCTTCATCTAGCCCAATTGCCGGACCTGGTTCACCCCGAAGATAAACAGATCGTGGTTAAAGCCGTGGCGGCGGCGCTTCAGGGTGGACCGCGCTACGATATAGAGTACCGGGTGGTCCGGCCCAACGGCGACGTGCGACTCGTCCATAGTCAGGGCGATGTAATGTGGGACGAGTCGGGCCGGCCCCGTCGCATGTTCGGCTCGGTGCAAGACATCACCGAGCGCAAGCGGGCCGAGCAACGTCTCATGGCGCAACACACCGTCACACAGGTGCTAGCGGAGGCAGCTACTCTCGAAGAAGCCACTGCAAAAATTCTTCAAGCCGTGTGTGAGTGCCTGGTATGGGACGTGGGAGCGCTATGGAGCCTAGACAAAGAGGCGGGCGTGCTACGCTGCGTCGAGGTTTGGCATAAAGAATCCATAGAGGTCCCGGAATTTGAGGCCACCAGCCGCGAGACCACTTTTATCCCCGGGATCGGGCTGCCGGGCCGAGTCTGGTTCAGCCGTGAGCCCATGTACATTCCCGATGTTGTCCGTGATGCCAATTTTCCGCGCGCGCCCATCGCCGCGCGCGAAGTGCTGCACGCGGCCTTCGGTTTTCCCATCCTGCTCGGCGGCGAAGTTTTGGGGGTGATGGAGTTCTTCAGCTACGAGATAAGGCAGCCCGATCAGGACCTGCTCGACATGATGGCTACCATAGGCAGCCAGATAGGGCAGTTTATCGAGCGCAAGCGAACCGAAGATGCGCTGCACCATGCACAGGCGGGGTTGGCCCACGTTGCGCGCGTGGCAACTCTGGGCGAGCTGACTGCCTCCATCGCCCATGAAATCAATCAGCCGCTCGCCGCAGTGGTCAACAACGCCGGTGCTTGCTTGCGCTGGCTCGCGGCTCAGAACCTGGAGGAAGCCCGGCAGTCCGCCACGCGCGTCATCGCAGACGGCCATCGGGCCGGCGAAATCATCGGCCGGATTCGCGCACTCGCCAAAAAAGCTCCACCCCGGAAAGACTGGGTCGACATCAACGACACGATACTTGAAGTCATCGCCCTGGCGCGCAGCGAAGTGCAACGCAGCGGCGTAGCGTTAAAGACTCAACTCTCAGATGATGTGCCGCACATTCTGGCAGATCGAATCCAATTACAACAAGTGATGCTCAATTTAATCATCAACGCGATTGAAGCCATGAGTGGAGTCAGGGAGAGTCCGCGAGAGCTGCTGGTCGGCTCCGGAAAAAACGAACAGCAAGACGTGTTGGTTGGCGTGCGAGATTCGGGGCCAGGCCTGGATCCGAAGACTGTCGATCACCTTTTCGACGCTTTCTACACAACCAAGCCTCAAGGCATGGGCATGGGACTGGCGATCAGCCGCTCGATTATCGAGTCGCACGGCGGGCGACTGTGGGCGACAGCGAACGACAACGGGGGCGCAACGTTTCAGTTCAGCTTGCCGACCGGTGGCCAAAAGGCGTCATGAGCGAAACAGAGGGATTGGTGTTCGTGGTCGATGACGATGCGCCTCTGCGCGAATCGCTAAAGAATCTGATCCGGTCTGTCGGATTGCGAGTCGAGGCCTTCGCCTCGGCTCACGAGTTCATGCGCACCAAGCGCCCAGATCTCGCCGCCTGTCTGGTCCTCGATGTGCGGCTGCCGGGCCTAAGCGGGCTCGATCTGCAGAAGCGCATCGCCGAGGCCGAGATGGAGATTCCCATCATCTTCATCACTGGACACGGCGACATCCCCATGACAGTGCAAGCAATGAAGGCCGGAGCAGTGGAGTTTTTGACCAAACCCTTTCGTGACCAGGATCTGCTCGACGCCATTCAGCGGGCGTTAGAACGCGACCGCAAAGCGCGCGAGCGGCGTGCGGAAACCGAAGCACTGCGCCGCCGCTTTGACTCGCTCACGCCGCGCGAGCGAGAAGTGATGGGTCTGGTGGTAACCGGCTTGCTCAACAAGCAGGTCGCCGGAGAGCTGGGTACGAGCGAGACTACCGTCAAGATTCATCGCCATCAGGTAATGGAAAAGATGGGAGCTGGCTCTTTAGTCGAGCTAGTTCGGATGGCTGATAGGATCGGAATCCCTACCCAAAAGTAGTACCTGCCTTTACTAAAGTACAATAGACGGTCTCTCTCGGAAACTGATAGATGATTCTCTAATCGACCATAAGTCGAGCCACAACGGATAGAAGCGACGATTGCGTTCCGTAGAATGGGATATTTCGGCAGATAAACTAACAAAGGAAATGCAGTTGCATGCCCGGGGTTCCGCTCATTTCGATTGTCGACGATGACGACTCGATGAGGAGTTCGCTCGACAATCTGATCCGATCCGTCGGATTTCGCGCACAAGCGTTCTCTTCGGCGGAAGCGTTCTTGAGCTCGAATCAAGCCCACGATACGTCGTGCCTGATTCTCGATCTGCGGATGCCGGGCATGAACGGACTCGAGCTCCAGCGTCAGATGCTTGTGTCGAACTGGCGTATCCCGATCATCTTCATCACGTCGCATGCAGACGACGACGCGCGCGCGCGGGCCCTTGAAGCCGGCGCGGTGGATTTTTTGTACAAACCTTTCCGTGAGGAGAATCTATTCGATGCGATAGATGCGGCTCTCAAACGTTCGTGCGGCCACGATTAGGAGATTAAGCCATGAATGAGGATAAACCATTCGTGTACGTAGTTGATGACGACTCGTCAATGCGCGAGAGCCTGAGAAATCTCATCCGTTCGGCAGGGCTCGCCATAGAGACATTTGCCTCGGCACAAGAGTTCTTGATAAGCGAGCGTCCGGATGGCCCGGGCTGCCTCGTGCTTGACGTCCAGCTGCCGGGGTTAAGTGGCCTGGATCTGCAGCAGGAATTGGCCAAGATCGACATTCAGATTCCGATTATCTTTATCAGCGGTCACGGCGACATACCGATGACCGTGCGCGCCATGAAAGCCGGCGCCATTGAATTCCTTACGAAACCTTTCCGCGACGAAGACCTGCTAAACGCAGTCGAGCAAGCGATTAATCGCAGCCGCCACCTTGAGCAATTAAAGAACAACTCGGCCGAAGAGGAAACCGACTGTGAAGACGAGCTCCGCAGCGAAATTAGCTTCTCGGAGATCGTAGGGCAAAGCGCGGCGCTGCGCCGCGTCCTCAAAGAGGCCGAGACCGTAGCGCGCACCGATTCGACCGTGCTCATCTCTGGCGAGACGGGGACGGGAAAAGAATTGATCGCGCGCGCGATCCACAATCTCAGCCGTCGCCGCTCTAACCCCTTCGTGAAGCTAAACTGTGCGGCTATACCGACAGGCCTGCTCGAAAGCGAGCTCTTCGGACACGAGAAAGGCGCGTTCACCGGCGCCATTGCACAACGCATCGGCCGCTTCGAGCTAGCGAATCGCGGAACGATTTTTCTCGACGAGATCGGCGATATTCCGCTCATGCTTCAGCCCAAGCTACTGCGCGTGCTGCAGGAAAGAGAATTTGAGCGGCTGGGAAGCACACGGACACTTCACACCGATGCCCGCCTGATCGCCGCCACGAATTCGAATTTGGCGAATAGAGTCGCCGAGAAGCAATTTCGGAGCGATTTGTACTATCGTCTTAACGTTTTTCCTGTCAAGATTCCGGCGCTGCGCGATCGGCGCGAAGATATTCCGTTCCTCGTACGACATTTTGTGCAGAAATATACACGCCGCATCAAGAAACCGATCGAAACGATTCCGCTCGCGGTGATGGATGCATTGTCAGAATATCAGTGGCCCGGCAACGTACGCGAGCTCGAACACTTCATCGAGCGCGCCGTGATCCTTTCTCCTGGTTCGGAGCTTCAGCCTCCCCTCGCCGAATTGTCGCAGCAGAAAAAACCGTCTTCGGCCACCGCAGCCTCGGCAAACAATACAAGCACGCTTAGAGAAGCTGAACGGGAACACATCATGCGCACGCTCAAGGACACGAACTGGGTGGTTGGCGGTCCCACAGGTGCGGCCGCTCGACTCGGAATGAAGCGCACCACTCTTAATTCGCTGGTGAAAAGATTGGGTATCAACGCTTTGCGTAAAGGCGATATCTCGTCACC
>DASXSR010000009.1:0-3743 GCA_036505875.1 Blastocatellia bacterium
AAGCAACACAACGTCGCGATGAGGACCGGCGCTTATGCTCTGGCGGTCAACCGGGTGGCGGAAGCCACTCGCGTGCGGGGCATCTTCCCGTAAACAGATTGACTCCGACGCGGTTGAGTGTTTGAATTAATAACCACTGGCGCAGAATCGTTACGCCGGTATTCAGTTTCATCTACTCGGAGGAAGACATGGCGAGAAAAGCATTCGTGATTTCAGCGGTGTTGTTGTTCGCGGCGATAGCGTTTGCCGCCGGTTCGGACACCATCAAGTTGAAGGGCTATGTAATCGACAACGCTTGCTCGGCCCGAGCAAAGGGCGAGAACGGAGTCGAGAAGGTGAAGGCCCATTCGCTCAAGTGCGCGCAGATGGCTAACTGCGCAAAGAGCGGCTACGCGGTGGTGACCGAGGAAGGCAAACTCTACAAACTCGATGACGCCGGTAACACCAAAGTCGCCGATATACTGAAAGCCACCAAGGTCGACAAGGGCCTGCAGGTTCAGGTCGAGGGCACCGTCGATGGCGACGTCCTTAAAGTCCAAACCATCTCAGAAGTAACCGGGAACTAACCGCGTAGCACAGACTTCAGTCTGTATAGCCGTTTATAGACGGAGTCTGTGCTACTTCACCTTCATTACCACCAGCGTGAGATCGTCGTGGGGCGGCACGTCGCCGCACCACTGGCGCACGCTTTCCACTATTCGCTCGCTCAACTCTCGCGCCGAGTTGTGAGCAGATGAGCCAACAATCTTATTGAGTCTCGCCTCGCCGAACTCCTGGTCGTCCACGTTCCGAGCTTCAGTCACGCCGTCAGTGTAAGCCACAAGCAGGTCGCCGGTTTGCAAGTTGATCGTTTCCTGTTCATAAGTGCAATCGCTAAAAGCGCCGATGATCGGGCCGCCCTTCGTCAGCAGTCGCACCTCTGCTCGGCCTTCTTCCAGACTATCGGGCTCATGCAAGTCGCCGCCGTATCCTACGCCCAAGGCTTTCGCGCTCGCCGCAGCTCGAACAAGAATGGGCGGATTGTGACCCGCGTTAACGTAAGTCAGCCTGCCGGTTTGTTCATCAAACTGCGCATAAAAGAAGCTCGCGAAACTGCTTGCGTCGGTCGACACGTGGAGCAATCGGTTCATCGAACACACAAGGTCGGTGAGGTTGCCGTTGACCTTCGGCGCCTGGCTCCTGAGCGAAGCTTGCACGCTGCACATGAGCAGCGCCGCCGAAATTCCCTTCCCCGCAACATCGGCGACCGCGATTCCCAAGCCGCCCTGATCGAGCGTTATGAAGTCATAGTAATCGCCGCCCACCGCACCGGCCGGATAACAGACTCCGGACAGATCGAGACTGGCCACCTCGGGCGGACTCGCAGGGAACAACCGCTGCTGGACCGTCGTCGCAATCGCCAGCTCGTGCCTCAGCCGCTCCTCAAGAGCAATCTCCCTTACAAGTTTTGCGTTCTGTATCGCGAAAGCCATCTGAAGCGCCGCCGCCATCAACAACTGCCGGTCATCGCGAGAAAAGGGCAAATCGCCAAGCCTCGCCCCGAGCGAAACAATCCCGAGCAACTGGTCCTTGGTTGCCACGGGCAGCAGCAGCGCTGATCTTGCGAGCCGAAGGGTCGCGTTCTCGCGTTCGCGCAAGTCGTTCATTGCCAGTTCGGACGACAGCAGGCTCTGCGTCCACGGACTGTATCGATCAAAGTCGACCGGCAGCGGGTGGGCGAACCGACTCATCCGCTTAAGCAAAGGTCCTTCAGGCGATAGCGTTAGGCTCGGATCACGACCCGAAGCTAGGGCGCCATCGGTGCTGAGATGGGACGAGATCGCGCAAATGTAATCACCGCTCGCCTGATCGTGAAGAAATATAGTCACGTTGTCGACGTGCAGCGCGTCTTGAATCTTGGCCGTCGCGCGCTCGAGCAGCTGTTCGACGGTCGATACGCGGCGCATCTCCAATCCCAGTTCTGACAACACCTGTTGCGCGTCGTAAGACTCGCGGAAGAATCGGCGGTCAATGATGGGCATTACCCGGTGGTTCAGAAACGTGAGACCGGCTATCGCTATCGCGGTCGCGGCCATCGTCACGACGATATCCGCTCGAGGCCCCAAACGATCGATCGCCGCCATTCGGCTCCCGGTCAACAAGAAACTCAGAAGCGCGAACACGACCACCGCTTGGATGATGATGAACCCGCGTGAGACCAGCAGGTAGCGGACGCTGCGACGAACGATGAGGCGGACAGGAATGACCTGATGACGAATGATCGCGTAGGCGAACGACAGCGGAAACAATGGGAACGAGAAAAGCGCCGCGATGGAAAGCAGCCGCGTCAGTTTCGGATTTGACCTCGGAAAATCGAACAATATCGCCAGGCCTATGATTAAGAAGATCGGCAAGAATCCGGCGATGCTTCCCGCTACGACTACCCTCAACTTCCTTCTCGAAGCTCTTCTTGCCTGACGATAGTTGATTAGCAGCGACGCGAGTCCGCCGCTTATATAGGCTATCGCGACGATGATGCAGATCGAGCCCAACGCCGGAATCCGAAACGCAAGCTCGTCATTTGGCGAAAAGGCCGCAACCATATTCAACAACAGAAAGTAAGGAAAGATCGTCAAAAGGTGCGGCAGATACAAATAAGCTTCGAGCCGCGGAACGCGTCTTACCAGCGGCGAAGGCTCGGGAAAAATTTGAAAAAAGTGAAAGAAGACGGGCCACAGAAACAGCGATGCCACCTGTACAGCGAACATGATGCCGACGGTCAACGCCGACTCGCCGCCGTAGTTTGGGTCGAACGCCTGAAGCGCGCAGGTGAACATTCCGAACATCAGCGCGAGCAGCAGCGCCTGTTTGTTGTCGGGCCTGAGCATGAAAACAATTAGCCCGGTTAGCAGAAATATGTTTGGGATGACTAGACTGAGAAAGCCGTTGAGAATCCACGAGGTGAACGGAATCGCCCGCGACAATATCGTCAGGTCGAAACTGGCGGGCCCGCGTCTGATATTCAGAGTGTAAGGTGTGCGAGGGCTGATATGTTGAAACATATCGACAACGTCAGAACCGTGCTTGATCGGTTGTCCGTTTATGGCGAGCACTTCGTCGCCCGATTGCACGATTCCAGCGAGTTCTACGCTGCGAGTCTGGTCCACCCGAGCCTGCGCGCCGGTGATTCGCACGGTAAATCCAGGGTCACTTTCCATGTCGAGCACGCCCAGCGACCTGTAAAAACGGGTGGCGCCATAGACCAGCAAGAGGGCAAAAAAAATCGCGCCCAACAAGAATTGTAATCGCTTCTTCATACTCGCGTTCTCGTAAGGAGCCAAATATAACACAGGCGGGGATGCCTGAGCACTGGCCGCGGGCAAGGACGCGTCGAGTAACTAACACATCAGTTTAGCGGCGTGTATTGGGTCTGAACAATTCGAAGATCTGACGCCGCCAATCACGACATGCTGCTGCCACCTCGTAGAGGTGGAATCTTTGTAGTACTTGACGCGCGTGTGTGCTCACCCCGCCAGGGGTGATATGTATTCAACGCTGAAACCGTCAGAATCGGTTCACAACATTTAACCCCTCCGGGGTTAGCGAGAGCGCCGTCCCGCATCCTATAAACGCATTATGAAAGGGCGCCCCTCCGAGTGTAGTTTGGAGCTGTAGCAACCAAATTACCTTTAAGGAGGAACACCCTTATGACCAGCGACAAGTATGTAGGTTTAGACGTGCACAAAGCAACCATAGTCGGGGCA
>DASXSR010000010.1:0-3641 GCA_036505875.1 Blastocatellia bacterium
TATCGAGAAGCGCATCTCCCAAGAAAGCACCGAGTCTTTTCGCTGCTCGCGAGGTTGACGGGAGGCATTGTTACTCGAATTCTTTGCTGTGTCCTGGTGAAAGGCCGCGCGTATTCGACCGCGGTTGCGGCCGGCAAGCAATCACTTCATCCAGTTGATCAAGACATAGTGAATGCTGTTCGTCGTTAACCCCGGCGCGCGGGACTGTTTGTCCTGGCGAACAATGGAACTTTTGATTGAATCGCCCACGTATTAGGAATGAAACAGTTTGCAGCCTCTTGATTCAGCCGCTCGCTAAGAGGTGAATGAGCACACTATCTCGAATTCAAAGGAGACCAAGATGCAAGAAACTTCCATCGCTACTCAAGAGGTTATCGAGCGTGGAAAAACTCATAATCCTTTCAACGTTGTAGGAGGGCTAATGCGCATACTCCTGCCATCGCTTCTGATTGGCCTTCTTGCGCCAGTCACCGTCGCTTTGGCGCAGGACGCATCGAAAGCCGCCGCCCCCTCGAGCGCGGATAATCCGATCAGCTCATCCAATAAGCTGGCTTACGGCTTCATGAAGTTTGTGATGCTTAAATCAGCCGAAAAAATGCCCGAGGAGCATTACAACTTCAAGCCCACCTGGGTGGTCCGCAGCTTCGGCAAGTTCGTTGGGCACGTGGCTGATTCACAGTACCACTTTTGTTCTCGGGCGCTCGGCGAGAAGGATCCTGCCCCGAACATCGAACAGACCAAAACCTCGAAAGCCGATCTGATCGCCGCTCTGAAAGAATCCTTCGCGTACTGTGATAAGGCCTACAGCCGGATGACCGACGCGGAGGCTGCCCAGATGACGAAGTTCGGCGGACTCGACATACCGAAACTGTTCGTGCTGACTGCTAACAACCTGCACACTGCGGAACACTACGGCAACCTTATCATCTACTTGCGGATGAAGAACATCGTTCCTCCGAGCACCGAGGGCGGCTTTGACCCTCGGGCGCAGAAATAGTCTGAGTTCGGGCCGGCGCGGGGTCGTTGTTAGCCCAAGCTTCGTCTGCCGCGCCGTCGCGACAACAAGAGCGCAGGGAGAATGAAAGCCATTGTTTATCACAGCTACGGTTCGCCCGATGTTCTGAAGTGTGAGGAAATCGAGAAGCCCGCTCCCAAGGACAATGAAGTCTTGGTCAAAGTCCGCGCGGCCTCGCTCAATCCGCTCGACTGGCGGTTGATGAAAGGCGAGCCGTCCGCCCTCCGCATATTTTTCGGTCTGCGGAGACCAAAATTCGGACAACCCGGCGTTGATGTGGCCGGCGTGGTTGAATCGGTTGGCAAGAACGTAACGCGGTTCAAGCCGGGTGACGAGGTCTTCGGCGCGTGCCGCGGGGCCTGTGCCGAGTATGCGTCCGCTCCCGAGTCGAGATTGGCAGTGAAGCCGTCTAACGTGACGTTCGAGCAAGCCGCATCCGTAAATGTGGCGGCACTGACGGCATTGCAGGGTCTTCGCGACAAGGGAAGCCTTAAGCCGGCGCAGAAAGTCCTGATCAATGGTGCAGCGGGAGGCGTGGGCACGTTCGCGGTGCAGATCGCCAAATGGCTCGGCGCACAAGTGACCGGCGTGTGCAGCACGAGAAATCTTGAAATGGTCAGATCAATCGGGGCAGATCGGGTCATTGATTACACCCGTGAGGATTTCACCAAAAGCGGTCAACGTTACGATGTCATTCTCGACAACGTTGCGAACCATCCATTGTCAGCAATCAGGCGCGTCTTGAATCCCAAGGGAAGGTACATTATGGTTGGAGCACCGCACAGCCCTTCGATGATCGAACTTCTCGGTGGACTGCTTAAGCCACTTATGTTGTCGCTGTTCGTGAGCCAAAAGCTGTCCTTTTTCATAGCAAAGCCAAATAAAGAGGACCTGACCATGATCGGCGAGCTCATTTCCAGCGGGAAGGTAACACCGGTGATCGACAGGCGGTACAGGTTGAGTGAGGTGCCCGACGCTATGCGGTATCTGGAAGAAGGACACGCTCGAGGAAAAGTCGTAATAGTTGTGGAGTAGACGAGTAAAACCTGGATGAAGAACAGACATCCTCGCCAATTCTTGAAATAGTCTGTGATCACAATTCCACTGATTCCTTGGCACTTGGGAAACATTGCATTCCGGCTTAGGTCACGCGAGAATACAGGCTTGCCGGGGAAACTGGCTCGTGTATGATGAGAGACCTCGCTGAGAGGGACTAACCAGAAACTTTCGCTTGGAGGACTTCTTACCATGAAGCTTGCCATCATCTGTGTTGTAGCTGTGCTGCTATTGGTATTTGGCACTGACCGCGTAGCGTCCAAGAATGATCGGGCCGTGCCTGGCGATTGGGATCGAGAGGGTGCGGCCAAGTACTTGGACGATCGGATGGATGTCTGGTTCGCAAACGCAAAGAAGCTCCAGACCGGCGAGACAGAAACGTCCTGCGTCTCCTGTCATACGACCGTTCCCTACGTGTTGGCTAGGCCAGCCCTCAGGCGCGCGATGCATGTGAACACCGCAACTCCTCAAGAACTGAGATTGATTGAGGAAACCATGCGTCGGGTGGAGAGCTACGAGGCTAAGCGGCCGCTCTACGACAATAACGACAGTAAGAAGTTGGAATCGCGTGGGACCGAGGCAGTACTCAACGCGCTGATACTTGCGAGCGCAGACGCTGCGCAGAGTCGGAGAACGTCGAGCGCTGCGACCCAACAAGCCTTCAAGCAGTTGTGGGAGACGCAAAGGTCGGATGGCGCCTGGGACTGGCTTGATTTCGGGCTTGAGCCGTTCGAGACCGTGGAAGGCGCGTACTTTGGCGCTACTCTTGCGGCGTTGGCTGTCGGCGCCGCGCCAGGCCCTTCTGTCAGCCTCGCCGC
Source organism: Blastocatellia bacterium (assembly GCA_036505875.1). Taxonomy (GTDB): domain Bacteria; phylum Acidobacteriota; class Blastocatellia; order UBA7656; family UBA7656; genus Onstottus_A. Next base: position 2,890 of record DASXSR010000010.1, read on the forward strand.
CGAGACGAAGGCAGGCGGCAAGAAGCTGCGTGAGTATCTGAAAGAGGGATACGCCTCGCAGAGTCTCTTCAATCGCACTTGGTTGCTGCTGGCTGCGACTCGCTTGAATGACTTGTTGACAAACGCACAGCGTGCGTCGCTGATTGCTGAGATTCAAAACAAACAGCGCGAAGATGGAGGATGGGCCCTCGAATCGCTGGGCGCTTGGAAATGGAGCAAGAAGGCCGCGCCGTTTCGAGCACCGGGAGCGCCGGATGCCGCGTTGCTCGCGAAGTCAGATGGTTACGGCACTGGGCTGATGGTGTACGCGCTCAGGCAAGCGGGGCTGCCAGTCGGTCAGCCGGCTGTAAACAAAGGCATGCAGTGGCTCAAGGCAAATCAACAAAACGTTCAGCTCAACCAACACACGTGGGTCGCGTGGCGCGCGCATTCGCTCAACTTTGACCGCGAGCACGGTGGCGATAAAGGCGAGCCGTGGCGCCGAATGTTCATGTCGGACTCGGCAACGGCTTTCGCGGTGTTGGCATTGGTTACCTCTAACTGATCTTGGGAAGGTGCTGAATGGCATTCTCGCTAACATGGCTTCCAGACGTACTAAAGAGCGCTGGTCTCAACGTAAAGCTGGTTGACGGCTGGGAAGATCGGGGTCGCGGGGACGTCGGAAAGATACTCGGCGTTCTTTGCCATCACACTGCCGGTCCAAAAAATGGAAACATGCCAAGCCTCGACGTAATCACCAAAGGAAGAGACGA
>DASXSR010000011.1:0-37396 GCA_036505875.1 Blastocatellia bacterium
AAACTGCGGATTCGGGCGGAAGTAGTTGAGCGGCAGACTCCGGCGCTGCGAGCTGGTGAGCGCGAGAGCATCCATGCGCCCGGCGAAGCTGCCGATGTCGCCGCGTTGCAGGTTTGTCGCCGACGCACTGCTATTGACAAACGCAGGCGAGACTAGCTGTAAGAGCAAGGTCGGCGTCTGCCCGGTCACACCAGCCGGACAGCCGGTGCCATCACCCCTGCAACCCGCCAGGAAATTGGCCCGCGCGATGTTGAAGGAATCCAGAAAACCCGGCTGGCCGATCGAGCCTTGATTCAAATCGTAGGCGCGATAGAGATGCGTACCGCGTTTGCCGATGTAGCCGATCTGCGCGACGAAGTGCTTCGGCAGTTCGCGCTGGATGGTCAGGCTCCATTCGTGCACCGAAGGGTTCTGCATGTTCGGATCGAACGCGCCCACGCTCGGTGCTGTACCCGACGGTTGCGCCGCCACAGTCAATGCACGCGAAGGAGTAATCGTAGGAACCGCGACGCTGAGCGGGAAACCCGTGGAGATGCGATTGGCAAGCCCAGAGGGCGTGACACAGCCGACCGATGTGCTGATCGCGCCGGTAGTGTCGATGGTGTTGCTGCACAGTTGCATAAAGCCCGGCACCTTGCCGGCGATGGCGGTCACCTGGAACGTGGAGAGCACGTCGAAGAGCAACGAGTATCCGGCGCGAACCACCATCTTGTTGTCCGGCGACCAGGCAATGCCGATGCGCGGTCCGACTGCGCCGATATTGTTATTCTTGAACCATCGATCAGCCTTTACAAACGACACCGTCCCCTGCGAACCGTCGGGATTGACGTTAGGAACCAGCGTCTGCACCGCATCGTAAGGCGCGGGGTTGTACTCCCAGCGCACGCCGAGATTCAAGGTCAGGTTGGGCCCCGGCTTCCACTCGTCTTGCACGTAGGAGTCGTATTGATGCGCGCGCGTCTTGACAGTGGCGGCCTTTGCGGCCTTGTATTGATCGGCGTTAAAGTCCGCGAAGAAGCTCTGGCTGAGCTGCGCGGGAATGCCCAAAAACTCCACGATCGCCTGCTGCAGGCGATTGATGTCGGTAGAGTTTGGCGTCGTCGCGGCGTTGCCGCCGATGGTGCCCGGGATATTCAGGAAACCGCCCTGCCGCGTCCCCTGGTTAAAGAGCACGCCCGGCGCGAGGATCGTGCCGCCGAAGAAACCGCGGCTGTCGTCGTGTCTGTAGAAACGGAAGTTGATGCCGGCATGGAAGGTGTGCGCCCCGTGGAGCCAGCTCAGGTTGTCAACGAATTGTGGCGTCCATATACCGCGCTGCGTATGCGGAGAGACGCAGTACGGAGTGTTGATGTTGCCGGAGGTGCTAAAGGATCCATAAATGCACTCATCTGCCCACGGCGGCAGCTTGCTCGGATCTCCGAAGTTGGGATTCGATTCGCCGAAGGTGAACGCAAAGGCAAAGTGATTGAACCCACCCGTCAATTCGTTGACCAGGTTCGGCGTAATCGTACGGCGATAGCTCACCGCCAGGTTCTTGCCAAGGCGCGAGACTTCGCCGAGCGGCGGGTAGCCCGGAAACACCTGCGGGCGAGCGTTGAGAAAGTCTCCATCCTTGGTGTCGTAGTGGTTCTGCAGCCAGCGCCCGAAGATATTGTTCCGCTCGTTGAACCTGTGATCAATGCGAGCCATGATGTGGGGGCCAACGAACTTCGTCGGTGGGTTCCACAAGAACCCCGCGTTGTTCAAGCCATCGCCAGCGGCTTGGAAACCGTTGGGCAACGGCAGACTCTTGATGAAGGCCGACACCGCTGGATCGGCGCCAATCCCCTTGGGGTCGTTGGCGAAAATGTTGTAGCTGTCAACGCAGTTTGAGAAGTTGCCGTTGCCGCACAGTGCGATGCCTGGCAGCAAGTTGCCGCTCGCGTCCACCATGCGTGGATCGTTTTGGGTGAAGCTCAAGCCGTTAGACGCGGTGACCTTTCCTCGCACAAAGCGGAAGATTCCGGTCCGCGCCGTCGCCGTATATACTCTCGGAGTGCCAAAAGCCGCGGAGATCGGCGAGGTCTGCTTGATCAAATTGCCCTGGAAGCTGCCGAAGAAGAAAGTCTTGTCCTTGCGAATCGGCCCACCAATGTCGAAGCCATACTGGTGCAGCTTGAGCTCGGGCGGAGCCTGTTTACTGGCGTTATTGAACCATTCATTCGCGTTGTAGGCCGTATTCCGATTGAAGTAGTAGACCGCGCCGTGCAGGCTATTGGAGCCGCCGCGCGTCGCCACCATGACGTTGGCGCCACTGTTGCGGCCGGTCTCCGCCGTCGCTCCCAGCGTGACAGTGCGGAACTCCTGCACGTTGTCGGGATTCAGGCGCTGGATATTGCTCTGCGGATTCGGCACCGTGGATTCGTTGGCGTCAATGCCGTCAATGGTGACATTGTGGGCGCGGTCGCGGGAGCCAAACACGTGGGTTCCGGAGCCAGTGCCGTTGGTGGTGCGCTGCACGACGCCCGGCTCCAGCGTGAGCAGCGCCAGAGGATTGCGACCATTGAGCGGCAGCTCTTGGATCTGCTTGGTCTCCAGCACGTCGCTGATCGTGGCGTTGGAGGTCTCAATGCGCTCGTACCCGCCTTGAACCTCGACCACCTCGGTCGTCGATCCGACCTGAAGCGTGACATCAACCACAAGCGGCGAGCCGACGGTCAGCACGTTCTTAGTGCTTATGAATTTGCGGAAGCCCTGCGCCTCGACCGTGATTGTGTAATCACCGACAGGCACATCGGCAAAGGCAAAGACGCCGGCCGACGTAGTTTTCTGAGTGTAGTTGACGCCGGTCGCTTCGTTTGTAGCGGTGACCGGCGCATTGGCGACGACTGCGCCCTGCGGGTCGGTGACCGTGCCTGTAATTCGCGACGTTCCGCTTTGCGCCTGCGCGATGAGCGCAGCAACAGCCAGAATTACGCCTAGGGAGAAAAGACGTAGCAACTTGTTCATCGTTATGCCTCCTTGTCCTCAAAGAACAGTCCGTGAGCGGGTTCTACTTTTTGACCGTCGTGACCGTCTAGAGCCTCGGAAAGACTCTCGCGGTCATACGAAGGTCCATAAGTCGATGGCGCGAATGATACGTCTGGAATCCGTTGACTGTCAATGCGGGCAGGCTGAGTGATCGGCAAACAAAAAGAGCCGCCACGCTCATCGAGTGGCGGCTCAAACTTTCAAATGTAAAAGGCCTCAGAAGTTATACTTCAGGGCCATCTGAATCTTCCGCGAGCCACTGGTCGTATTGCCCCGCGACCGTCCGAAGAGTGTGCTCGTGATTGTGGAGCTATCGGGCAGTCCGAAAGACGGCGTGTTTGTGACGTTCTGCATCTCGAGTCGATACTCGATGCTGTGGCGCTCGCTGATCCGCGTCGTTTTCCCTATTGCCAGATTGGTGTTGAAGAATCCTGGCTGGATAAAGAAGTTCCTTCCCGTGTTGCCAAGCTTACCCGGGTCGGGGACTGAGAATATCCCGCGCTTATTCGTAGCTGAATCAAAGGCAGCGCCGCGCGTCGCCAGATCAAAATAGAACTCCGTGCCGACCGCAGCATCGAATATCCGCCGTACCATGTCCGGTGTGCAGCCGTTGCAGTTTGCTGGAGACTGAACCAGATTGCCGAAGGTATTGGAACCCGAATAAACGGTGAAGGGACGACCCGACTCCCATACGATCGAGCCGGTCAGAGACCATCCTCCTATTATCCGCTCGAGTGCTGGATACACGTCGCTTGCGAAACGCCGGCCCCTGCCGAACGGCAAATCATAAACCGCGCCGCCCTGAAATACGTGCGTCCGATCAAAGTCAGAACGAGCATAGTTCAAACGACGGTTGTGTATGTCGTACGGCGTATTGCTGGCCGTTTGCGTAGCTCCGGTGGCGGCGGTTGTGAACGTCGGATCGAACGAGCGCGTGTCCAGCGATTTGGAGAAGGTGTAGCCAAACTGGAAGCTGAGCCCGCTGGAGAATCGCCTGTTCGCGATCACCTGCAAGCCGTGGTAGTTGGAGATGTCGCCGCTATCGACCACAGTCAGGCCTGCGGCGAACTGCGGAAACGGGAAAAAGAAGAACGGACTGAATCCGCTCAGCTCAATCACGGGCTTGCCTCCTGCGCCCGTGCGTCGTGCCAGGGTGGCTGCCAATGCAGCAACACTATTCAGGTTGAGATTAGACAGGAACAATCGCCTGACTTCCTGAGAGCCTGACTCACCCGAGCGCCGGCCCGGATCGGCCTGAAGTAATTGGTTCATCAGCGTGCTCTCACCGCCAGCTTTCACAATGTTAAAAGCATCGAGGAAGCCATTGCTGAAAATCTCTGCCTGGTTCGCGTTGTAAGCGCCAAGCAGGCTGCTCCCGTGCCTGCCGAGATAGTTCAACTCGATGACAGTCTTCCAACCAATCTCTCGCTGAATGCTGATGCCCCATTCGTGCGTCTTGGGGGAAACCAGATTAGGGTCGATGACGGTAACACTATTGCTTGAGAATGTCGCTGGCTGTCGGAGTTGATTAGGAGTGAGTCCTGATGGCGGCGCGAGCGTCGGAAGCCCATCGCTTATTCGCCCTCCTCCCTGACCAAACGTCGTGTTGGTTACTCCAATGGTCTGTCCCGGCATATTGGGGAAGATGAAAGACGAAAAGACGAAAGTGTTCAGGCGATCGTAAGCCAACCGATAATTGGCTCGCACTGAAGTCTTGCCTGTTCTAAACGGGTCCCAGGCCACGCCAATCGAAGGACCGAAGTTGTTCCAATCATTCCCAAACAGCTTCCCCTCATCCCACTTGAGACTGTTGCTGGGTGACGAGCCGACGGTGAATGGCTGACTGGGCCGCAAGATTGGCACCCCAACGCTGTGGGGCGACAGTCTAATCTCCCAGCGCAGCCCCGCATCGATAGTCAGGTTTGGTCGAATCCTCCACGTATCCTGCCAATACGCATCGTATTCGGGAAAACGTGCGTCGAAGAAAAAGTCGCTTCCGGGCGGGGAAAACTGACTGTCATCCTTGGCGACAAACGCCTGGGTCATGTTTCCGACACGGCCAAGCAGCTCATTGATTGTTTGCTGCAGTCGCGGGCGATCGCTCGTAGTGTTGATGTCGCTTGGCAGTTTGAAAGTAACCGGATCTACGGTATTGATACCGGTGCTGAAGTCAACCTGCAAGTGCGTGTTCAATGCCGCAACAGAAGTGCGCTGGTCAAAGTGCTGCGCGTATCGGAAGTTGATGCCCGCTTTAAGAGTATGCGCGCCCCGCACATAAGTAGCGTTGTCCACGAACTGGTACGTTGTCAGCCTGCGGCGATTTTGAACCGGGCCGATGTTCGCCAGGGGCGTAGTGAAGTTCGTGAAATTGAACGGAGGATTTGTGTTCGCATTCTGGTCGGGAGTATCGAAGCTGAAGGTGAACCGATTCAGACCAAACACAAATTCGTTCGTGATGCGAGGGCCGGGCGTCCACCTCCAATTTGCCGCCAGATTGCGCGGGCTGCGGAAGGTAGCGACAAGCGGCGGCAGCCCGGGGAACGGAGGCGCTCCGCCGTTCACCGTATCGCCGATTGTGTTCTGGTGCCCGTGCATATATCGCGCAAAAACCGTGTGGCGCTGATTGATGATGTGATCGATCTTGAACACAGCATCCTGTTGTTTTTCTGTTTGGAGCGCTGTGAACGTAAAGCCGGCGGTATTGAGACCGTCGCCGGCGGTGAAGTCGTTAGGCAGCGAAGTCAGCGCGATTATTTTCTGAACTGCCGGATCAAGCCCTCTCCGTGCCGGATCATTTGCGATCACGTCATAAGTGCCGATGTTGACGCCCGGCAACACGTTTCCGTTCTTGTCGACCGAAGGGTTGGATGTACCGGCGTTACCGTTCAGTCCGCCTTTTACATAGCGGAATGTCCCTTTGCGAGCCAGGTCCGTATAGGTAAGACTTGTTACCACGCCCGTCTCGTGCGTCTTGAGCCATTGAAAATTGGTGAAGAAGAACGTCTTGTTGTGACCATCGTAGATTTTCGGGATCCAGACTGGGCCGCCGATGCTGAAGCCAGGAATGTGCTGCACGAACTGGCGCTTTCCGACTGCCGCAAGGTTGTTTTCAAACTCATTAGCGTTGAACCGCGGCGTGCGATAAAACTCGAATGCGGTGCCGTGAAAATCGTTGGTTCCTGAGCGTGTTATCATCGCCACTTGCGCGCCGCTGCTGCGACCATACTCGGCGGTCGGGTTGCTGGTGATAACGCGGAACTCGGCCAGCATATCCGGGTTCTGCCTTGCTGGCGAAAGATTCGAGCCTCCGGCGCTGGTCTCATTACTGTCAATGCCGTCCTGAGTGTAGTTCCACGCTCGGTCCCTTGCGCCATTAATATGAATCCCGCCTCCCGAGTTGGAGCCTGAAACCACTCCGGGCACCAGTTCGAGGAGAGACAGCGGGTTTCGTCCGCGAGTCCCTACTATCGGGAGCTTTTCTACAAGCCGCTGTTCAACCAGTGTGCCGAAATTGCCGGAAGTGCTTGTCTGCACGAGCTCGGCTCCACCACGAACCTCTACCGTTTCGGCAACTTGCCCGACTTCTAAGGTGACATTGACCGTCAGAGGCTCACCAATTGCGAGGTGATTTCCTGGAGAAACGGATTTCTTGAACCCTTGCTTCTCGACGGTGACGGTATATGTTCCAACCTGAACCGAATCGAAGACGTAAGCTCCAGTGGAAGTCGTGGTTGTTGTGAAAGAGGCTCTCGTGGCTTCGTTGGTCAGCGTCACGGTAGCTTCGTGAACGGCGGCGCCGTTCGAATCGAGGACGGTTCCGACAACCCGCGAGGTCGTTCCTTGCGCAACCGCTGACCCGGCTATCAAAACCGTGGTTATGACTGTGGAAAGCAGAGGGGAGATTCGCTTCCGCAGAGTTCTCATTTTTATTACCTCCAATTTCAAGTGACACGGAAAGAAATAGAATTTGCCTGAGTGGCTCCGTCACTGATGCGACGAAACTAGAGAAGATTACGGCTGTCTCTCCGAGCTGTCAACCGCGATGGACGTGATGGTCAGCTTTTTATGAACGATCCACCAACTGCGTTGGTGGATTGCACCTGGCATCGCCTTTTTCAGCAGCCTGCTAAGCGCGAAAAACTGACGCGCACGCGATGACCGCGATGGGCGTCGGCAAGCGACGGGTAATGACCCGGGATTCTTACGAGCGTTGAGCGCGCTAATAATGATAACGGGCCTGTATAAACGTAATCCTGTCGTCGCTGGCGTGATAGACAATGCGATGCTCTTGGGTCAAACGTCTAGACCACGCGCCTGCAAGGCCATATCTCAGGGGCTCAGGTTTGCCAATCCCGACAAAGGGATCTTTCAGAATTGCTTCTATCAAATCAAAAGCTCTCAACGCGACCGCGCGATCTGCATGGACCCAGTATCGGAGGTCCTCTCGAAACTGCCTATGGAAAACGGCCTCACGTTCGACAGTCCTCTTAGGCTTTTTCTTCTTCGCCAAGTCCTACCTCTCGTCGGAGCGAGCGTACACTTTGCGACTTACCTTTCCGGGCTTTTGCATCTTTGAGAGCCGACAGCAAGCGCGCTGCGTTCTTGGGGGATCTAAGCAGATGCAATGTCTCAAGTATGCTTGATAACTCATCGGCGGCAATGAGTGCGACGTCTTCGCCCTTACGTCGTGATATCACGACAACTTCCCGATCTTTGGTTACCTTATCCAGCAGCTTGGCCAAGTTTGCTCGTGCTTGTGTGTAGGTTGTTTGAGTGTCCATACTAGTTTACCTTGCCATTTCTGTACTGCTTTACTGTACAGCCGCCCCAGATAGAGCGCAAGCAAGTCGCCTAGTTATCCGGCTGCGACAGCGCAACGAAACAATCAATTAGGGAAGCCTGGGAGAAAAAAAAGGGGCCGAGTTGCTCGGCCCCCAAAACAACTGCTACAAAGAACAGCTTCTTAGAAGAACACGCGCAGACCGAATTCAATCTGTCGCGGTGAGTTAGCCTGACTGGTGATGTTCCCCCACGAACCCGGGCTGTCGAGAGTCATGCTCGGGTTACCGGGCTGGAACCTATTAAGCACGTTGGCGAACTGAGCCAGGAACGACATTCCAACGCGTTCGGTGAACTGGAACTTCTTGGCGATGCTCAGATCGATGTTCCAAGTGGGAAGGCCTCGGACGCGGCCATTGCCACCGCCGTTGTGGTCCAGACCCAACAGCAGCCGACGGAACTGATTATAGACCGCGGTCGGATCGGTGAACGCATTGATACCGACACCTCCATTCGCCGGATTGGTGTTGGTTCCGATGGCGCCGGTGACCACCGTATTCTTATGGGCCGAGTTCCCGCCGGTGAATGGCACGAGCAAAGCAGCGTTCTCGCTGGCGCTACCCTCGTTGCAATTCATCTCGCCGAAGGATTGGCAGCTTGCATTCACGCCGCTCTGTATGTTGACGGTCAGCGGGAATCCACTACGGGCAGTGAACAGAGGAGCGACGGCCCATCCATCCAGCAAGCGTCCCAGGATTCCTTTCTGGCTCTTGAAGAAGCGGGGCTCCCAGAGCACGGATTGATTGAACAGGTACCGGATGTCAAACCCCTGTGGCCCATAATTAGCCCCCAGGTCCCACGGGTCCAAGATACTGAACGAACTCGTGGATTGCGTTACGGCCTGAGTGCCGAGCGTGTGGCTCCAGGTGAAGTTGGTTTGAGAAGTTACTCCGTGCCAGTCACGGATCGAGAACGAGACGAACGCTGCGTTGTAGTTCCCATAGCCCGTAGCCGTTTCCATGAAGATCGAGGTAAGCTGGTTGCAAACCGGCGACCCAGCCACACAACCTCCAGGCGGATTCGAGCTGGGCAAGGTGCGCCCGAGCGTCCACGAAGAACTGTTCGCAAGAGCGTTCCACAGGTTGTAGGCCAGCGTGGATCTGAGGTTCGAGCTTTGAGTCAAGGCTACTGCAGCCGTGCAACTCGACGGAGTTACGCCGCTGACAGCCGTCTTGCAGAAGGTCGAGGTCAAGCCACCCATTGCCGCCTCGAAGAAAGGTTGTGGCGTCACCGCGTTCAGAGCCGCAGCCGTAGGCGCGGCGCAGGAAGGTGTATAGCCACAGATCTGCAAGAACACGTTCTTGTAGGCATCGGCGAAGGTTTGGCCGTTCAATGTCGTCATATATGGAACAGCGTCCAAATCGACCGCCTGATACTCATGCCTGATCCGGCGTCCGATATAGCCGACCTCGAACAGCATCTTGTGCGAGAGAAGTTCACGCTGCCAAGTGAAGTCGACTTGATCGGAGACGTTCGGCCTGAACTTAGGATCGAGCGTCGAGCCGCCCCCCGCCGAAGCAAAGCGGGTTCCATTCGCTGCTAGCGTTGACGGGAAGAATGGCTGCGGCAACGTCGCGGAAGCCGCCGGCAGCGGCGCTACCAAACCATCCGCTCCGATACGGAAAGCAGTGTTAGCCGTCGCGCCGTTTACGCCGAGGCATTGATTGCCGGCAACTGCATTCGCCGCGTTGACTGCCCCCTGACACTGAACAGCCTGCAGCAACCCGGTGCCAAGCAACGGGACTAGAACCAGATCAACTCCGTTAAGCCTGCCGTAAATCCGGTTGTAGCCAGCGCGAATTACCGAGCGGCCCGGACCGAATACCTTGCCCAGCAGATTTTGAACGAGCCCGGAGCCTCCCTCGAAACGAGGGTTCCAGGCTACCGCCAGACGCGGACTGAAGCCTTTATAGAAAGGATTGTACGGGTACTTCAAACCACCGTTGCCGCCGACATTTCGAATTGTCGCGAACCCCAGGGTCGGGTTGTAGACCTGTCCCTGAAGAGCTGCGGCCTTCTTCTGGGCCAGGTAGTTCTCCGTTATGACCGGGTTGCCCTGCGAATCCACGAGTACCACCTGTTTCCCCGCGATCTCATACGGCGGCATTTCGACCATGTAGCCCAAGCCGTAGCTCAGTGTTACGGTCGGCTTCATTTTCCACGTGTCACCGAAGTAACCGTTGTAGCTGGGAATAACGCTCTTGTCGTAAGCAGAAGCTCCCAGCGGCTGTAGGCTGAGGTCCGGTAATGCCCGCGTGTACAGTGACTGCGGTTGAACGACGATTCCCAGAACGTCGGTGTAGAAGTTTGTCCACGTTCCGAGCTGACTGGATGGAAGTCCAGCCGGCACAAAGTTCGGACTTAGTGATTGAAGGCCCGGGTTAGCGGTGCCTATCTGATAAACATTCGCCGCCATAACGCCTTGACCGTTGTCGTTCCTCTGATGGATGTCGAAGTTTCGCTCGTACGATCCGCCAAACTGGAACGTATGCGAGCCGCGGATCATAGTGAGGTCATCACGGAACGTGTGATCTTGACCGTCCCAGTAACGCTGACGAGCGTTTTGGGTGTTCACGTTGTACGGGATCAACGCATTAGCGGATTCGCCGCCCATCTCAAGCGCGCCGCCCAAGCCCGAAAGCTGCGGAGGCGCTCCGACCGTGCTCCATTCCCAGAAGTTACGCAGGTAATTCCAGTGGAAGTCATTGGTCAGCGTCGGGGAGATGTTGGTAACGAGCCCCACAACGTAGTAAGTCGGCTTTTGTTGCCGCGGGGCAACGGACTTCGCCTGCCCGAAGGTGTCGCCTGGCAGGGCGCCGCCAATATCAATCTGGACGTTCGCCAGTTGCTTGAAGTTGTAGTAGCGGTGAGAAGCCAAAAGGTGCCATTTCTCCCCAAAGTCATGATCAAAGCGAAACACGTAGTTGTCGCCGTTCTGGGGCAGCCCAACTGACGTAAGATAACCTTGGGTGTTGTGTTGGTCACCGGCCGATGGGTCGTTAGGCAAAGGCATGAACTTGTTCCAAACCTGCGCGACTATCGGGTTTAATCCGATTCCTCGCGGATCGCACAGGACGTTAGTGCTCCCGCACCTCGCGGGCTGGTAGGTCACGCCGTTAAGAGTAACCGGAGTCGTATTGAGGTTGTACGGTTGCCAAACGCCGTTCGCGTCTTGGACCTGGATGACACCCGCGCGCAGCAGCGCGGTCGGCACCAGTTTCTCAATGGGCGCCGCCTGTGGGAAACGCCGACCTTCATAGTTAAAGAAGAAGTAGGTCTTGCCCCCCAGGAGCTTCGGCAGCATCGGTCCGCCTACAGCGACGCCAAAGCGGTTCTGATGGGAGGCGGGCAGCGGCGTAAAGGGTGACACAATATTACCGGCCGTGTCCCTTACCGGGGTGTGATTGTTAAGCCACGTATTGGCGCCGAAGTTACTTCCGAAAAAGTGTTCATATGCCGAGCCGTGGAATTGATTCGATCCGCGTTTGGTCACGAGGGCGATCTGGCCGCCAGCCGAGCCGTTGAAGTCGGCTTGCATATTGTTGGTTGCAACTCTGAACTCCTCGATGCTCTCGGCGGGGGTCGGCATCACGCCCGACGGAGTTCCCCCCGTCGCTGCCGAGCCGGCGAATCCGGCAGCCACTGTGTAGGTGTTATTGGTGCCTGCCATGTCGTCGCTGTTGTTGCCGCCGTCCAGTTGATAAGTGTTTTGGTCGCGGACCGCTCCAGCCACCTCGCCGTTGGGCGCCACGCCGGGCTGCAACACAAACAGCGCATTGGCATCGCGACCGAGATTGGTTATTAGTTCGAGCTGTTTACCGGTTATCACGGTACCCACGGTTGCGTTCGTTGTTTGCAGTTCGGCGCCAGCCGCCGCGCTCACTTGAACGGTCTCGCTGACGGCGCCGACTTCCAAGGAGATGTCGATGGTCAGAGTAAGTGTCACTGCCACCTTCTGTCCCTGCACCTTGGCCGACTTGAAGCCTGTCTTACTGACGGAGATGTCGTAGATCCCGGGCGGAATGTTGGTGAAGGTATATCGCCCGGTTTCATTGGTTACTGTTTTACGGGGAGTATTGGTCGCCACGTCGAGCAGGGTCACGTCCGCTCCTGGAACGACTGCGCCTTGCGGATCGGTTACCTGTCCGATGACGGTACCTGTTGAAGTCGACTGCGCCCAGGCTGTCGCCGACAAGCAGATCAATATCAGCCCGAAGCAAAGCAAAGATCTGAAGGTTCGGTTCAGATTCATAGGGTCCTCCATTTTACAAGGTCCTCCATTACAGGTGAGGTTTCGAAGCGTTGGGGCAACCACTATTGCTCCCGCACGCCTGCTTTTGTAACTAAGCATTTTCAATGCAAAGCACTCTCAGTCACTAGATCTCTAACTTCAGAAAACGAGCCGGTGAAAATCAGTGCTAATGGATGCGCGCAATCTACAACGTCAAAGCGAAAATTACAAGCCCATTTCGCAGGCCGAATTCTTCAACCCTGAGTTCCGCTGAAATGGTTGCCAATTACCCAACACTCGCAAACGGGCCGACGAACGAGAGAAGTGCACTCTCTGCGGCCTCACGATATAATGACAAAGCTATTTTGTAACGAGCGAGAGAGCGCTTTCTGCAACTATCATACCTTGAGCGCTGCCTATGCGCGCCGTGCTGTAACACTATTCAATTGAATCGTTTCCAGCCGGGTCGTGGTCGCGCGCGGAGGATGTCGAGGGCCTCGGATAATCCAAAACCTTGAATATCATCCATATTGTTGGATTTCGTCAGGGCTTGCCTGTGGACTGACGGAGCTTCTGAATCGCCTCCTTGACCTGAGCGGCGTTGGGAGCGTCGGGAAGATCGCGAAGGTAGGTTTCGAACGCCTCAATCGCTTTTTGGTAATCCCTTTTCTGGAAGTAGAGCTGCCCGAGCAGCAACTGCGCGCCCGCCATCGAGCTTCCTTTCAACTCGTACGCGCGCCGCAGCGACGATTCAGCTTGCTCAAGGGTTCCACTTTGCAGCAGCGCAGTACCCAGACTGAAATGGGCGAGCGCATTATCGGGTTCGGCCGCGATCGCTTCGCGGAGCACTACGGCCGCCTCGGGGAACTTGCCCGACCTTATCATCACCGTGCCGAGCTTGATCTTCAGATCCACAGCGTCCGCGTCCTTGAGCGTCAGCGCTCGGTTCAATTCTTCTTCCGCTTGCGACCAAAGCTTCGCGCCCATCAAAGCCTCGATCAATGCAGGGTGAATCTCGGCGCGGTTCGGATCGTTTTTTTGAAGCTTCGTCAAGACCTCGGTCGCCTCTTGAAACTTGCCCTGCCGGTTTAGGACGATCCCCAGATTGAGCTGGGGAAAATAGGTCTTGTCGTTGATCTTTATTGCATGTCTGAGCGCGTCGGCGGCCTCGTCCAGACGATTCAATTTCATATAGACGACGCCGAGATCGTTGTACGCGCGAAAATAATTCGATTGAATTGAGACTGCTCGCTTCAGCGGATCGATTGCCTTTTCAAACTGATTCGCTTGCAGCAGTTTCGTTGCCAACTCGTATGCTTCTCTAGCCTTTGGAGAAACGCTGATGTCCACGTCGTTCAAGTCGACGACGCCCGGAGGGGCCGGCGGTTTATTCTTCAGCGGCCTGAGATGGATAACTATGTAGTTTCCTGCGTGCATAGGAATGAATGATACAACCGTTGTGTCGTAGGACTCTCCATCCGATTCAACCGTGATCGTATAAGGAGCCGTGATCGTCGGCATCGCGATTCGGCCGTTTGAATCCGTGTAGAAGATCTCATGGCGCATGCCGTTGTCGGTGGTCAAGGTGAATCGCGTCTGCCGTTGTATGGGCGAGCCGTTCGGCAGGTATATCTGGCCTCTAATACCCGTTTGGGCGTTCGCTGCAGTCGCAGCCCAAACCAGAAGCCAGTGGATTAGAAGAAGCTTGGAACGCATTGTCACTTTGAATTGTGAGAAAGGGAGCAGGTGTCGGTGACCTGCTCCCTTTGCTGTTGAACGTCGCACTTAGCGAAGTTAGAAGTTGATCCTCAGAACGAACTGGCCCAATCTGCCGCCGGGATCGCTCGTGGTCGAGACGTCCTGGTAAGCGCTGCCAGTTTGTCCGAACGTCAGGCTGTTTACTCCAATCGAAACCGCGTCAGAGTTGGGCGAGCCGATGTAGAAGTTGGCGTTGTTGAGCGCGTTGAGCATCTCGAATCGAAGTTCAATGTTCACTCGTTCGGTGATTCGCGTCTTCTTCACGATCCCCATATCGGCTCTGAAGAATTGCGGCCCATACAAGAACACATACGAGCCTAGCTTGCCCGGAGTCGAAGGCGGCGCGATATACCTTCCGGTCGGTGTCCCCGCCAATAGCCCGAATGCTCGGAGCGTGTTGTCGATGACGTCCTGAGGCAGGTAGAAGACCGTGCCGCGAGTCGCAGCCGCCGGGTCCTTACGAATCTTGACCAGGCTCTGAAGCTCGTGGCGGCTTATGCCGACAAGGTCAACGCCTGAATCAAACTGATTAAACGTCGCTCGCCCACTGGTAAGCGGGAACACCCGGCCGCTCTGCCAGCGGATGATGCCATCAGTCTGCCAGCCTTCCAGAAGCTTGTCGATCACATTTAGCGGGCCTCGAAAATCGTATCTGCGACCAGGACCGATCGGAAAGTCGTAAATGTAATTTGCCTTGAAAGCGTGGTGAATGTCCCAGGGCGATGGGCCTTTGTCCAAGCCCGGCGCACGCAGCGTGTGCGGGTTGTCGAAGAAAATGTCGGTCAGTGCCTTGCTCCAGGTGTAGTTGGCCGAGATCAGCAGACCCCTCGACATACGCCGACGCAATTCGACCTGAAGGCCGTTGTACGTGCTGCCTCCATAGTTTGTCTGGAGGTTCGCGCCCGCGCCAAACACTGACGGGTTCACGGTGAACAGATTCGCTGGAAGCCCGGCTTTGATTCGATTGTCCTGGAAGGCAATGTTTGACGAGGTGTTGCCAAGCAACGACGCAACAGATCCCGCCTGACCTTGCTGCAGTCTGGTGATGAAGGTCGAGCTTGCAAACTGCGTCGAAGTCGCCGAGCCGAATGACGCGGTAAAGATTGGCAGGTTCACTTGTCCTGGCAGCCCCTGATTGCGGAAGTTTGATCCTCCGCCATTAGCAAGGCTTATCGCAAGGTTCTTTTGCGCCGCGATGAATTCATCCAGGAATCCATTCTCAAAGATATTTACCTCATTGAGATTCATCGTCCGAACCAGCCCCACTGAATGGTTTCCGACGTAACGAAGCTCGAACGCGGTGCTCTTTGAAAGCTCGCGCTGAATTCCGAAGCTCCACGACTGCACGGTGGGTGTGCGGAGACTCGGATCGAAATCCCATGCGGAAATGCCTACCGACGCTGGCGTCGGATACACCGGATCAGACGGGGTAGGAATGGCGGGCAAACCATTTCTTAGCAGCACGCTTCCGGACGGGAACTCAATTCCGCCTCTCAGAAAAGCGGGCTTGGTAAGACCTGGATTGTTGCCCCACACGCCGGTGAAATCGGCAAAGCCTCCGGTGACAAATGAGATCGCGTAGGACGCGCGGAATACCGACTTGTCGTTCTCGCCAAAGATCCGCTTCAGCATTGAGTTGTTGAAGTGGGGCGACCAGGCTATGCCGAGACTGGGACCGATATTGTTGTAATCATCGTTGAAGGGCTTGCTCTTCTCGTCTACCGGCACATAAGCGGTCGCCGCGCCCGACGATGCCCCCGGCTTGAAGAGATTGCCCGTCCCGCTTATACCGAACAGTCCGGCGAATGTCGGCCTAATGTAAACTGCGTTTTTGTGGACAGGAGCAAGCTGCGGTTCCCAACGAATTCCCATGTTAAGGTTGAGGTTGGGCCGTAGCTTGAAGTAGTCCTGGACATACATCCCGAAGCTCACGGCTCGATTGCGCTCAATCGCGGTACCGCTAAGTGAGTACTTCTTCGTCTTCTCGTCGAGCTTGCCGTTGAAATTGTCGCCCACTGTCGTGACGCGTCCGGTCAACATCGCGTACAGCGCTCTAGCGTCGTTGAGTTGCTGCGTCGTCGCGCCAGGCAGCGTCGTCGTGCTGAAGATGCCGTTGACCACCGAGTCCGTGGTGTTCACGCCAAAAACGATGCCCGGCACAACACGCCCGCCTGAGCTCTGCTGCCAGTGCGTTGACAAATTGTAGGCGCCGCCGAAGTTCAGGTTGTGCTTCCCTTTCGCCCACGAGAGGTTATCGGTGAACTGCTTGACCGGCGCATTGCGCCGCGAGAATGTCGAGGTCGTGAAAGGGTTGCTGGTCAGCGGGAAGACCGGCGCTATGCCGCCAAGCGGAGCGAAGTCGGCCGCCGACAAATTCGGTCGGAACAGCACGGTTCCGCCGGTCAGTCCAAATCGTGCCTCGTTCACAAGTGTGGCAGTGAACTGCGAGCGCAGCGCGCTCGAGATTTCGAATCTAGTGGAGTCCTGCCCTCCGAAGATCTGAGGAACCGGCTTCGGAAATGCGGGATCGGCGCTGTTGAGGAAGTCCATCCCATTGTTGAAGTCCTGATAGTTGTAGACGAACTCAACGTGATTCTTGCTATTTGCATTGACGTCAAACCGGATTGTCGGGAAGTAGCGGTTCTGCCCGCCGGTGTTTGTAAACGTCAACTGTTGGATATTGGGGTCAGTCGTGCTCTTAACCTGGCCCGCCGCGGTTGATTGGCGGATCTGTCCCTGGATCTGAGTAATCAACGGGTCTCGCGTTCCGGGAGCGCCGGCAATGTTTTTCGATCCAACTAAGGCTAGGACGTCAACGCCGTTGGCAGGACCGCCCGGATACCTGAAGATTCCAAGCTCCGCATCAGGGCTGAGAATCGTACGGGTACGAACCTGCTGTTCCGGCAGCCTGAACTCATCATAGGCAAAGAAAAAGAAAGCGCGATCTTTAAGCCAGGGAGTCAGCGGCCCGCCTATCTTCAATCCCCATTGATTCAACATGACCTGCGCACGGGGCGTGCCGGTCAAATTGTTAATGACGTAGTTGGAGTTGTAAGCCCGCTGGCGGTTATACCACCAGCCCCCTCCGTGCCATTCATTCGTGCCTGCTTTGGTGACGAAGCGAATGTGGATGGCGCCTCCCGCTGATGCTTCAGCGCCCGGCGTTGCAGTTGAAACCTGCACTTCTTCTATCGCGTCGACGCGAGGACGGATGTAGGTGAAAAACCCATCCGAGCTCCGCAGGGTGTTATCCTGCACGTTGATGCCGTCGATGCTGATGTTGATTGCTCCCTTGGGCAATCCGTTGATTGAAGAGGTCCTCGGTCTGCCGGGCGTCGATGTCCCCGGAAGACTCAGCACCAAGTCGAGCGCATCACGCGATGCGAACGGGAGCTCCGTGATTTGACGGCCGGTGATTACTGAGCCGACGGCAGTGCTCTCCTTTTGCAGGACTTCAGCTCCGCTCGATACTGTCACGCTCTCGCTTGCAGCGCCAACCTCCATTATCACTTCGACAGATGCCGGCGTTCCGATCTCCGTCTTCACATTCGTTACAACTGTTTGCTTGAAGCCGGTTGCAGTGATGGTAACAGTGTACAGCGCAACGGGAAGTGACGGGACAGTGAAGGACCCGTTGTCGGCGGTCTTCGTTTTGTACTCGGTGCCCGTCTCGTTGTTCTTAACCACGACCTCTGCATTGGGGATGACCGCGCCGCGGGGATCGGCCACAGTCCCGGTTATGCGTGAGGTCGCGATGACTTGCGCCCCTACCAAGCCGCTGAAGGAACCTATCAGCAGCGTCGAGAGCACGAACGCTACTATCGTAGCGAACACTTTGTTCTTTCTCATTGAAGTGTCTCCTCCTAATTGGTTAAGGCCGTTGGTGAGCTCAAAGTGACAGCGAGCGGCGATAAGCTTGAGCTGCCCTTGCGCCTGAGAGCTCGATCCGCCAGCTTGGCTAACGTTGAGACCGTTCGCCTCAACGCCGTCTTGCATTTGAGTGAGCAAAACCACCGAGAGATGGTCGAACCGTTTGTTCGAAACATCCCCGGCATGGAACTTACATTATCTGGAGAAGCAAAGGTACAACGATTCCAAAAGAATCACAACTTGGAATCACCAGAGATTACGCGAGAGAACTGATTGGCTTCGCAACTAACATACCTTCGGGCGTATTAACCCAAACGCTCGTAAATGCATCGGCTTACTACTATTGGGACTCTCATTGAAAAGCCTAGTTCTCGGTTTATCCGAAAACTTGAATGGCCATCCGAAATATCGGATTTCTCAAGGAGGAGGCTTCAGCGTTTGAGTCGGTCATTGCCACCAGACTCGCGCAATGGTCAGCACCTTCACCTGTTGGGCGCCACCTTCGATTAGAGCTTGGGTTGCAGCAGCGACGGTGCTGCCGGTCGTATACACATCGTCAACCAACAGCACTGACAGTCCTTCAATCTTAGCCGGCGTCATAGTCTTGAACGCCCTCTCGACTGATTGCGCGCGATCGATCGCGTCTAGCCCTGCGCGGTGGCGCTCGGTGGCTTTGACCCTGGCGAGCGCGCGATCGTCGAGCGGGAGATCGAACTCGCGGCATATTACTTTCGCGATGATTGCCGCCTGGTTGAATCCGCGCTGGCGCTCTCGGGTCCGGTGCAACGGCACGGGAGCGACTACGTCGCCTTCCAGCGTGGCTCTATACTCCTCGAAGGTGTTACAGATGATGCTCCGCAGTCGAGGGCAGATGTGAGGCGTGGCTTTTAGAAAAAGTATGCTGGCTTCCAAAGCGCCCGAGTATTCTCCGCAGGCGCGCGCGGCAGCGAAGGGAAGCGCCGAACACATGCCACAAAGCCGCGAATGACCGCTCGCTGCCGTTGCGGGCGAGACCAATACCCCACACTTATCGCACACGGTTCCCTTCAGATTCTTTGTCACATCCGGATCATCCCAGCAGCGCGCGCAAGCGATCCCATAATCCCACGACTCAACCGGATTCCCGCAGACTCGACACTGTTGCGGGTAGGCGAGGCTCAACAGTCCGTCTCTGATGCTCCGAAGCGCGTGTTCGAGCACGCTCTGATCCTCCGTAATAAGGGTAAACGGAATGAAACGCCAGGCGAAGGGCGTAGGCGTCGCCATCGGGTCGGGCAGTCGGCAGGCTGCAGTCGATTCGCGCTATGCTTCCGCCTCAACTAGCAAACCTTGCTCCAACAACTCCTGGCACTTAATGCAGTGAGGCGTCCACGGTATGGCATCGAGCCGTTTGGGTTGAATGTCCTGGCCGCAGTTTGTGCACTCGCCATAAGTACCCTCGTCGATCCGATCCAACGCTTCTTCGATCAGCCGGAGCGTGTTCCGCTCATTGGTGCTCTGAGAAAATAACAGTTCTTTTGTGTATGAGTTCGATGCCTTGTCGGCGGGATCCTGGCTGACTTCACGATCAGCCTCACGGCCGTAGTCTTCAGTTCTCTCGACCATGCCGAGCAGAGCATCTCTCTGGTCGGTCAACTTTGCTTCGTATTGTTTTACTTTCCTCTTGTCCATCGAATTCCCCCAATGATAGCAAGTACGAATGAATTCGCCACTGTGAAACCTCACTTCTGATAAGGCAGATCGTGGATGATGGTGAAAGCCCGGTAAACCTGCTCCATCAAGAAGACCCGCGCAAGATCGTGGGTCAGCGTCATCCGCGACAGCGACAGCACAAAATCGGCTCTGCCGCGCACAGTTTCTGACATTCCCCAGCGCCCACCAATCACGAAGGCGACTTGCTTGGTTCCCGCCACGCGCTGCTTCTCGATCAGCTTGGCAAACTTGATAGAATCAAGGTCCCGCCCCCGCTCATCGAGAACTATCAGATAAACCGGCCCCGCGCGAGCGAGAATCTCTTCGCCTTCCGTTTCAATGATCCGTTGTCGATCGCCGCCCTGCCGATCGCGAAGTTCGGTCACTTCAACCTGCGCGAATTTACCGACGCGTCCGACGTAATCTTCGATCAGTTCTCTGACCGGCGCGCTTTTCGTTTTGCCGATCCAAATGAACCGCAGCTTCATAACAGTGACCCGTGATTAGTGATGCGGCTTGCGTGATAGATAACCGATCACAATCACGCGTCACGAATCACTCATCACTCCTCCGAGCTTGCCTATATTATAGCGATGCATCTTCTCATAGAGGTTCTTGCGGCTTATGCCAAGAATCTCAGCGGCGCGAGTCTTGTTTCCGCGCGTATGCTCGAGGATCTCGCGAATGTAAACCGCTTCCACCTCGGCCAGCGACGGCTTGGGCCCGCGAGAGTGCATCAACCTCGCGGCCGACCTCAGATAATCCGGCAACGCCCCCATTCCAATCACATCTTCGCCGCTGATCAACACGGCGTGCTCTACGATGTTTCGCAGCTCTCGAACATTGCCTGGGAAATCGTACCCTGCAAGCGCATCCAGCGCTTCATCGGAGAATCGCATCCTTGTGCGCCCGTTGCGGCCCGCGAACTGATGGATAAACTCCGCAGCCAGCTCGGCGATGTCTTCCAATCGGTCTGCCAGTCGCGGCAGCTCGATAGTCACCACTGCAAGCCGATAGTATAGATCATCGCGAAAGCCGCTGGAACGCAAGGCTTGTTTAACGCCGACGTTTGCCAGTGCGATGATGCGAACGTCGATTTTGATCGGGTGCTTCCCGCCAAGCCGTTCGAAGCTGCGCTCCTCGATTACCCGCAAGAGTTTTGCTTGCGAGGCGGACGCTAGGCTGGATATCTCGTCCAGCACCAATGTGCCGCCATCTGCGGCTTCAAGCCGTCCCGGTTTTGACTCGGCGGCGCCTGTGAACGCTCCTTTTTCATAACCGAACAACTCTGACTCGAGCAGGTCCTCGGGCAGCGCTGCGCAGTCTATTTTCACCAAGGGCCGGTCGCGTCGCCCGCTGCGCTGGTGAATGACTCTTGCTACCGCGTCTTTGCCCGCGCCCGACTCACCCAACACCAACACGCTCGACGACGTGCCGGCCACCCTGTCAATCAGCTCGGCCACTGTTTGCATGGCAGATGAGTTGGTAACAAGCCTCATAAGAACCGATCCGTGAAGCGTGATACGTGATTCGTGATGATCACGTTTCAAACATCACGCTTCACGCAACTTTCACCTCGACCCGCGGCGCGTCGCGCCATAGGCGTTCCAAATCGTAAAACCGTCGCGACGCCCGGCTGAAAACATGCACAATAAAATCCCCGTAGTCTAACAGAATCCATTCGGCGCTGCTATAGCCCTCGATGTGCAACGGGCGCTTACTGTTTTTCCGCAGCGCTTCCTCGACCCCGTCGGAAATAGCCTGGACCTGTCGCGTGCTCGCCCCGCTGCAGATCAAGAAGTATTCGGTAAACGAAGCCACATCGCGCAGATCCAACGCAACGAGATCGGTCGCCTTCTTTTCGCTCGCCGCCCGCGCTGCGATCGACACCGCGTCCTCCGTTTCAAACGCTGGTGACTGCGCCTGTTGTTTGTTTGCGCTCCGCCCCATCAATTACAGTCTGTACACCTCATACTTTTGGATATAGTCGGCCACGCGCGGCGGAACCAGATGCTCGATGGACTGGCCTTCGCGCACCCTCTGCCGTATCTCTGTCGAGGATACGGCGGTGTTCACCCACGCCGTGAGATAAATGTGATTCTCATTCGAGTTTCTTACCCTTGGTTCGCCGCCGCCCCGCAAATCGGTAACGGTCGAACGAAACCGCTCCGACAGATGCGATGAACTCAATTCGTGTCCAGGCCGCGTAACGACGATTATGTTGGCGCTCGAAAGAACGCGAGCCGGTTCCCGCCAGGTGTTGATCTCTTCAAACGAATCGGCGCCCATGACGAAGAATAACGTGGCTGTTGCGCCGAACGCGACGCGAAGCCGCTCAATTGTCTCGAATGTGAAAGGTCGGTCCGGCGCTTCCAACTCAATCGTTGAAACCAGTACTTTCGGTTCGTCGAGGGACGCCAAGACCGCCATCGTGTAGCGGTGATGCGCGTCGGCGATCACGCGAGACTCTTTGTGAGGCGGCTTGTGCGCAGGAATGATCAGAAGTTGGTCCAGCGCGAACTCTGCGACGATGGCTCGCGCGATTTCCATGTGCCCGTTGTGCACGGGATCGAATGTCCCTCCGAATGCTCCGATTCGTCGCTCGACCATTAGCCTTAAGAAATTGCTACCTCGCTCGTTTTCTGAACTTCTTCGAGTTTCAAGCCAACGCTCTGAATGAACTTATCTATTCCCGAGCCGGTCACCGCGGATATCTCAAACATCTCTAGTCCCCGCTTCGCGCAAAACTTTCGGAGCCGTTCCACCCTCGAACGATCATCGACCGCGTCCATTTTTGACGCCGCGACTACTTGCGGCTTGCCAAGAAGACTTGCTCTGTATAGCTGGATCTCCCTGCTGATTGTCAGGAAATCATCAATCGGATCGCGGCCGGTCGATGAGACGTCTATTACATGAACCAGCAGCTTGGTGCGCTCGACGTGACGAAGAAACTCGAGTCCAAGCCCCGTCCCTTCGTGCGCGCCTTCGATCAATCCGGGAATATCGGCCACAACGAACGAGCCCTCGTCACCATATGCGACAACGCCAAGATGCGGCTCGAGGGTCGTGAACGGGTAATCGGCAATTTTGGGACGCGCGGCGGAGATGCGGGAGATTAAAGTTGATTTCCCAACATTGGGGAAGCCGACCAGGCCCACATCGGCGATAAGCTTCAACTCGAGCTCTAGCGATCTAATCCCGCCCGGTTCGCCTTCTTCGTGATGGCGAGGCGCGCGATTTGTTGAGGTGGCGAACTGCGCATTGCCTCGCCCTCCGCGTCCGCCGCGCGCGACGATCACCCGCTCGCCCGGTTCGGAAAAATCATGAACCAGGTCGCCGCTTTGGGCGTCGGTAACTACGGTGCCTACAGGCACAAGGATGTCGAGGTCCTCACCGTCTCGCCCGTGTCGCTTATCGCCTTCGCCATGCGAGCCGCGCGGAGCGCGGAACTCAGGATTGAAGCGGAACTGCAGCAGAGTGTTCAGTTGATCGGTAGCTTCCATGTAGACCGAGCCGCCTCGCCCTCCGTCTCCCCCTGACGGGCCTCCTCGCGGCACGTACTTCTCGCGGCGAAAAGCGGTCACTCCGTTGCCACCGTCGCCGCCTTTTACCAGAATTTTGGCTCGATCTAGAAACTGCATTTTCTGATCGCGGATTTCGGATCGCGGATTGCGGAGTGTCAGAATCCGCAATCCTCAATCCGCATTCCGCAATCTACCCCGCAGGATACACGCTTATGAATTTTCCTCGGCGTCCCTTTTCTTCAAACTTGACCACGCCCGAGACAAGCGCGAACAGCGTGTCATCCGAGCCGCGCCCAACGCCCGAACCTGGCTTGAATTTGGTCCCGCGTTGGCGGACCAGAATTTCTCCGCCAAGCACTGCTTGTCCGCCAAAGCGCTTGACACCCAGTCGCTGGGCGTTCGAGTCGCGTCCGTTGCGAGAACTGCCTACTCCCTTTTTGTGTGCCATAAATCCCTTGAAAGAACAGAGGCCGGAAGTCAGAAATCAGACAGTCTGACAAAAGAACCTCCGGTCGGTTACTCCTTATCGGAACCGAGCGAGTCGATGCGCACCGCGGTGAAGTCCTGGCGATGGCCGTGGGTCTTCTTGTACTGCTTGCGGCGTTTCTTTTTGAACACAATTACTTTTGGTCCTCGCCCATGCTCAACCACGGTGGCTTTGACGCGGCCGTCTCCAAGTTCAACCTGGTCTCCGTCAGCTCTAAGCAGCGCGTCAAACTCGACCGACGAGCCGACATCGGCGGCAATCAAAGGGACTTGAATGACCTCGCCTTCAGTGACGTGAAATTGTTTGCCACCGGCCTGAATGATCGCGTATGCCACAGTTAGCTACCTCCAAAAATTGCTCCCTGACGAAAGTCTAAAATTATAGCGATCTGTTCAAATGAGTGTCAACGAGGTTGCGTGCTTGACTGCCTTGCAAGCCAGTTGTTAGGTTGTCTAGTTACTTTTGGGATGGCTTCAGGAGCCTAGATGCGTTGGTCCAGAATGTTCATACCAACTTTGCGCGAGGACCCGGCTGATGCTGAGGTTGTAAGCCACCGGCTGCTCGTTCGCGGAGGCTACATCCGTCAGCTCACGGCGGGCGTCTACTCGCTTCTTCCCCTCGCCCAGCGCGTACGGCTCAAGATAATGCAGATCATCCGCGAAGAGATGAATCGAATCGGGGGGCAGGAGTTTTTCTTGCCGGCGATTCATCCGGGAGAGATCTGGAAAGAATCGGGGCGGTGGGAAGTAATGGGCGAAAACATGTTCAGGCTTCGTGATCGCAAAGGCGCAGACATGGCGCTTGGCATGACTCACGAAGAGGTGTTCACGACAATCGCGCGGAATGCGATTAATTCATATCGCCAACTGCCTCAGGTCTGGTATCAGATTCAGACCAAGTTTCGCGATGAGGCTCGACCGAAATCGGGACTCCTACGCGTGCGCGAGTTCACGATGAAGGACGCGTACTCTTTTGACGTGGATCGGGCTGGACTCGACAAATCCTTTCAAGATCAGCACGACGCCTATTGTCGCATCTTCACTCGCTGCGGGTTGAAGTACACGCCGGTCGAGGCAAGCTCGGGAGCGATGGGCGGAAGCAAATCGACTGAATTCATGGTGAGGACCGACGCGGGCGAAGACTACATTGCCTCGTGCGACAAGTGCGGTTATGCGGCGAATGTGGAAAAGGCTACGTCGAGATTGCCTGAGTCGGCTGACGAAGAGGGTCCGCCTGGGCCTGAGATTTTCCCTACGCCTGGAGTGCGAACTATTGAAGACCTTACGAACTTTCCGGGAGGTGCGCCTTCGGATCGCCAAATCAAAACGCTGGTTTACATTCTGGACGGCAAGGTCACGTTGGTGTTGATGCGCGGCGACCACGAGTTGAATGAGACCAAGCTGATAGACGCAACTGGCGCCATCGAGGTCAGGCCGGCTCACCCGGATGAGATTCGCGAAGCTCTCGGCGCCTCGGCCGGTTCGCTCGGCGCTGTAGGCGCAGTGCCGGCCACGCATCAAAAGGTCAATCAAATCATCGCCGACGAAGCGCTGCGCGGCCGTCGCAACATGACAACCGGCGCGAACAAAGATGATCATCACCTTCGAGGCGTGTCCATAGACCGAGACATCAAGGTGAACAAGTGGGCGAGCCTTCGGACGGTCAGAGCCGGCGAAGGCTGCCCCCACTGCGACTCGACGCTCGACGTTTTCAAAGCTGACGAGGTGGGACACATCTTCAAGCTCGGCACGAAGTATACCGACAGCATGGGCGCCAGAGTGCTGACCGCCGATGGCAACGAAGTGCCCATCGTAATGGGCAGCTACGGCATCGGCGTCGAGCGCGTCATGGCGGCAATCGTCGAGTTGTACAATGACGAGGCCGGGATTACCTGGCCTGTTTCGGTGGCGCCGTTTCACGTTGTGATAACGCCGGTCAACATCAAGGACGATGAGCTGATGAGAACGGCGGAAGCGATCTATGCCGAACTTCAGTCGGCTGGCGTCGAGACGCTGTTCGATGACCGCGACGAACGCGCAGGAGTCAAGTTCAACGATGCCGACTTGATCGGCGTCCCTCATCGAATAACGGTTGGCAAGAAGATCAAAGAAGGCAAAGTTGAGCTAACGACTCGCGCCACGAGGCAGTCTGAAGATTTGCCTGTTGAGCAGGTTGTTCAATCGGTTCGCGCAAGAATTGCTGACGTATTGAAGCAGAAATCAACCAACGATTAAGGAGCGGCAGATCGACTAAACTTGCCTAAGCGATTCTGGCTCGATTATCATAACCGTTCCTGAGCCGAATAAGGTTCGCAGACTCGTTCGTCTAGAGGCCTAGGACACCGCCCTTTCACGGCGGCAACACGGGTTCAAATCCCGTACGAGTCACCACCCCCGTTTTTTGTTTGCTGTGCATCCCTTTCCCCACGCATTAAGGCGCGCATCAACGCCACGAAACATTCGTTGAAGTGGGCGACTCCTGCGTCGTTGCTCGCTGCACATTTTGGAACTAAGCTTGAACCGATGGACTTGAATTGATTACAGGCCGGCGTGAAAGGTTAGAAGCATTATGACACCGATGCGAACAAGGCTGTTGGTCGCGATCATACCCCTTCTTCTGTTGTCTGTGCTGAGCCCAGCACAGGGGCCGCCGAAACAACCGCAACAACCCACGAGTGATACGCGCTACGTCGTACAACTAGCCGAGTCTTACACTACCGCTAAGGAGGCGGATAAAGTTACCTGGCACCTGCGCCGCCAGTACCCAAACGCGCACACAAACAGTCCAAGCGGCTCTGAAACGCGTTATCGAGTTCGTGTGGGTCCGTTCAGCAATCGCGAAGATGCAGAGCAAGTGGCAAAGGAGCTCGAAGGTCAGGGCTTCAAGGGAGCAAAGGTGTTGACGTTGAAGCCTGCATCACAAAAGAAAGCTTCCGAGGCAAGTGAATCCCAGGCGCCGCAGAAGAAAGCTGCCGAGTCAGATGACGCTTCTGCTCAGACGCAAGAGGCCGATGACGCGATGCGCCGAGCCGTCACTGATCTTTCAACTCAAATCGGTTTGCTCGCCGATGAGCTGCGGCTGATGAGACGCGAGTCTGAACGCAATTCGGCGATGCTCGAGCTGTTGCTTAATGAAGATAGATTGTCGAAACTGGAAGATAAACTGCAACAGGCGAATGACGCCAAAGCGCAGCTCGACGCACGCGAGCAGGATATTCAGCGCCGGATGCGAAACATCCAGGGCGAGCTTGTGTTGCGAGGAGGACTCCGGCGTGATGAAGCCGAGGCCGCGATTCGAGCCGACCTTCAGAGATCGCTCGATGACGTGCACGCGCAGCAGGCGGCGTATCAGCAGCGGATAGCCGAGCTGAACGATCAAGCCGCACGGATGCGCGCTCGGGTAGATGCTCTCCGCAAGAAACTCGAGTCAGAGGCTAAAACCGAGAAGGAACGGGAGTAACGTGGGAGGATTCTTGCGCAGACGATCGTTGATGCTTGTGGTTTTGCTGGCGGGAGTGCTCTGCTTCGCGCAACGTGGACACGCTGGTTCCGCTCCCAAGGCGGTCACGCCATTCACCAGTTTCAACTTCGGCGATGTCTCCACTGGCGAGGTCATAAGCCAAATCTTCGTCATAAAAAACGAAGGCGACTCGGAGCTGCGGATAACGGATTTCAAAGCCGGCTGAGGATGCGAAGTGGTTGGCTCGGACAGAGTCATCCCTCCTGGTAAGGAAGGGACCGCAACATTGGAAGTTCAGACAGTCTCCCAGTTGGGCGAGATTCAGAAGCCCGCGACCTTGTACACAAACGATCCCGCCCGCCCTGCAATTGTCTTCACTCTGATTGCGAATGTGATAAAGGGCGCTCCGCTTCGCCCTGGCAAGCACATCGGTCCGGTCTTCTTATCGCCGGGCTCCCAAGCGGGGCTGTTCGCTTATCCCGGAAAGAAGACGACGACTGAGTTCTCAATCTCCGCTGGCCGCAGTCCGGTGAAAGTAATGCGGGTAGAAGGCGAAACAAGCAACTTCGCAGCGCGCGTACAAGAAATCGAGACTGGCAAAAGCTACAAGATCATCGTCGAATCCCTGCCAACCGAAAGAGGCGGCCTTTACAAGGACCGATTGCGAGTCATAACCGACAGCGAGATGCTTCCGGCGTTCACGATCGACTTGATTCTGCGAGTCTATTGAACGTAGCACGCGAATCATCGACGATTCACGCGGATCAACATCTCGATACCGCGTTCGAGCTTCAGCTCTTTGCTGCCTTCGACGGCCATCGATCCCGCTCCGGCGGCGCCGCCCACTATCAAGCCAATAGCCGCCCCTTTTCCGCCACCGGCAATGCCGCCTATCACGGCTCCCGCTGCCGCGCCAATGCCGCTCCGCTTGAGCGTCTGCTTGCCGCGGCTTCCCGATTGAACGCGCCCTTCTTCGTCAACCTTGCTCGCCGAGTCCGAATCATAAACTCGCAGCACCTCGGCGCGCAGAACGCCTGTGCGCCCGTCCGCAAGCCGAATCGAGTCGAACGCCAAACTCATAGTCGTGCGCCCTTCGACGCGTCCGGATCTGACTATCGACCGGATGTGGCCAGTGATTTTCGCCTCTTCAAAACGCGATGGATTGACTACGGTGGCGGTGAACTTATCGCCTGCCCGCGATTCTTTGCTCGACAGTGTGTCATTGAGGCGCACCCGCAGTTCGGTACCCGCTGGAACAAGTGTCACAGTCGTAGTTCTACGCCGCGCGCGACGCGTCTGCGCGTCAGTGACACTAGGCAGAGTGCTCAGAACGAACGCCGCGATGACCAAGAACGTCGTTGCTCTGGAAAGACTTCGAAACATTGCTTCCTCCCGATTCCTTATCCTTCGCAAAACAAAACTACCGCACAAGACCGCCCGACGTTACAAATATAATGCACGGATGTGAGGCATGAAAGCCGACACCGACATGCTAGGCTGCGGGCTCATCTTCTGGCGGGTACTTCCTTGTCATTTTCGGATCACCTGCAGGGACAACCGCTTTTCAACGCGGCTCGCGAGCCGATATAATCCCTCGGTTACTTACGCGGCGATGTATGTGTCGCTTCGTTCCTAATTGCCTGATGAGTCGTTCGATCACACAGAGAACCAACTTGGGGCTAAGCATCGTTGCGGTCCTGATGGTTTTGCTTCCCGCGTTGCTCGCGGCCACCGCTTCGTCGGATGATGCTTCACGCCGCCGGTTCTCGCTTGGCAGCAATGAGAACTTGCTACTGTTTCAGCGCGGTTTTCTCGATACCGAAGCTCGCCTCGACCGGGACACTTCTGACGAAGACCAGTTGTCGATCTCGGCGATGTCATCAACTGCGAAACAACTGCGCATCGTTCAGTTCGGCGGCCCTATTAAGCGCAACTGGGTAAATCTTTTGCGAGCGTCGAGGGCTGAAATAGTAGGCTATCTTCCTAATAACGCTTATGTCATTCGCGGCTCGTCGGAGGAACTGGCGCGGGTCGCGGCTCTGGATGCCCGAAGCAATTGGAATGACGAACGACCCGTCAGATGGATGGGACGCTTGCTCGCGACTGAAAAGATCGACCCTGCGTTCTCCGACGAAATTCTAACCGATGCTGCCCAAGCGAATCTCGATGTTGAAATAGAATTGATCGATTCGCCGGAATCCGCCGCGGCGATTGACGCGATTAGCAGAGCGGCATCGGGCGTCGAGCATGCCTCTCGAAAATTTCTGAACTTCGTGGTGCTTTCGGCAACTCTGCCGTCTTCGCGGCTAAAGGAAATCGCCGCCATTGAAGAGGTGTTGTTCATCGGTCCGGCTCCAATATGGAGTTTGCATGACGAGCGCGGCGCTCAGATCGTGGCCGGCAATCTCAATGCGGACGGAACGCAGCCAGTCGGGCCGGGTTATATGGCGTGGCTCGCTTCAAAAGGCTTAACGGCGGCGCCTGATTTCATCCTCGACATAACGGACACCGGGCTCGACCGCGGCTCAACTTCCCCACCGCAGCTCCATCCTGATTTTCTGGACGCGGCGGGCCAAAGCCGTGTGGCCTACATCACTCATTATGTAAACGATGGATTGACGGATGACCGACCCGGTCACGGTACGCTTATGGCTTCCGTGGCCGCAGGACTGGGCGCAACAAGCCGCGAGGACGCTCAAGGTTATATGTATGGGATGGGCGTCGACCCCGTCGCTCGGATCGGCGGCTCCCGACTCTTCGATCAGCACAGCAAGTTACCGTTCGTCAGCTTCACCACGGTTGCATCTGCGGCGTACGCCGCCGGCGCTCGCATCTCGAACAACAGTTGGGGAAACTCGATGAACGTCTATGACGCGGCTGCGCAAGAGTACGACGCGCTGGCGCGAGATGCTCAGCCTTCGGTGGCCGGCAATCAAGGCATGGTTTTCGTGTTCTCAGCCGGAAATTTAGGGTCGGGACACATCAGCTCGCCTGGGATCGCCAAAAATGTTATCTCAGTGGCTGCGAGTGAGAACTACCGCCCGGAAGGAACCGACTCCTGTAACCTAGATGGCGCAGGCGCGATCGGTCCTGACGGCGCCGATAATGCGCTCGACATTTTAAGGTTTTCTTCTGGCGGACCGACCACCGATGGCCGCGCCAAGCCAGACATCGCCGCGCCCGGCACTCACGTCTACGGCGCCGCCTCCCAAACGCCCGGATTCTTCGGCGAGGGGCTTTGCCCCGGAGTGCCGGTCTTTCAACCTCCCAATCAGTCGCTTTACACGTGGTCGTCGGGAACGAGCCTGGCCGCGCCGCACGTTTCGGGTGCGGCGTCGCTGCTGCGCAGGTTCTTCGTTTCCCATAACCTGCTCGGAGATAGCGGCGCGCCCTCACCGGCGATGACCAAAGCGTATCTGCTCAACTCCGCTTCTTACATGACGGGAGCAAACGCCGGCGGGAGCCTTCCGGGCCCGAGACAGGGCTTGGGGCTGGTGAGTCTGGCGCGGGCGTTTGACGGGGTCAGTCGAGTGCTGATCGATCAGACCAAGCTGTTCACCGAAAGCGGCCAGACGTTTGACGTTCAAGGCTCGCTTGCGGATCGGTCGCAACCTTTACGCGTGACCCTCACCTGGACTGACCCGCCGGGAATGCTGCTTGGGCCCTCGCTGGTGAATGACCTGGACCTCGAAGTATCTGTGGGAGGAGTTACGCTATATCGCGGCAACCACTTCGCGGGCGGATATTCGGTTCCGGGAGGCGATTCCGACAGAGTTAATAATGTTGAATCGATCTATCTCCCTGCGGACGCGATTCCCGAGGGCTACCAGGGCAACTTCACCGTTACCGTCCGAGCTTCGAACATCGCCGGTGATGGAGTGCCCGGCAATGGGATCGATCTCGATCAGGACTTCGCTCTCGTCATCTACAACATTACGGCGCCGATCCAGCCGCCGCCTCCACCGCCGCCCAAGAAGATACCTGTCATAAACATTGCGACTTATGCAAGGAAGGTCCTCACGATTATTGGTCATGACTTCACTGCCGCCGCTCAAGTAGAAATAAACGGGCGCACAATCAACCAGGCCTTTGATTTTAACTCGAATGCCCTCTCGTTGAGCGTTAGACTGAAGCTCGCCAAGCTGAACCTCGCGGAAGGCGACAATCAGATTGTGTTGGTTGAAAACGGCGAGAGATCGCAGCCTTTTGTGCTGCGACTTTGAACGACGCAGTCACTCGTCTTCTTCCGGAAAAGTCACGCGGTCGTAAACCTCGCTCAATCGCAACGTGCAGTTAATCGAGTCTAGTCGGATGCTGCTTTCAAGACCGGCGGCGGTGGTCATCAGCCATTCGTCATTCGATTGGCGCCGAAAATGCTCGATCAACGGGAAGTCCTGGGTGACCAGAACATAGTCGGTGAACGAGTCTAGATAGCGTCGGTAGCGCCAGAATTTCTCTCGGCGATTAAAGCCCTCGGTTCCTGGCGACAACACTTCGATGATCACGGTGGGGTTAAGGAGCACGTCTCGATGCTCATCTAGGAACTTTGGCTCGCGACATACCACCAAATCAGGATACGAGAAAAGCCCTTTCGTACTGCGCCGAGATCTGATAGCGGGGCCATTCAGGACCTTGGTGTCCTTCGTCAAGACTCGACAAGGCGTGCCCCTTAGCTGCGTGCTCAGCTCTCTAACTAGGTTCACAGAGATGTCGCCGTGTTCCAGGCTTTCTCCCGCCATCTCATAAATCTGCCCGTCGAGATACTCGTGCCGCTCTTCGGATTCGCGTTCCAGAGCTAGGTACTCTTCCACGGTGTGGACTGGTTGTTTCATCGGTAAGCTCATAGTCTCAACCTTCGAGCGCGCAATATACATCAAGCAGCGGCTCATTCACACCTTAATGTTATAGTAGCGAATCTTGCTGTTGAGCGTCGTGGTGTTCATTCCAAGCAACTTCGCCGCCTTCGATTGGTGCCCGCCGGTGATCTCGAGCGCTCGGCGGATCAACTCGATCTGAAAGCGGTTCACTTCGTCGTAAAACGATATCCCGTGTGACAGGTCGATTAGAGTTGCAACCTGCTGGCCTCCAACCTGTGCAGTCGTGCGTTGAGGATTGAGCACCTCTTCGCGAAGGTCTTCGCGCTCGATCACTTTGCCGCGGGCGATTATCACCGCGCGTTCGATCACATTTTCAAGCTCACGCACGTTGCCCGGCCAATGGTACGCCTCCAGCGCCGACAGGACCTCCGGACTCATCTTGTCTGATATCTCGCGATTGTTGTCCGCAACGTATTTTTGGATGAAGTGCTGAGCGAGCGGGAGAATATCTTCGCTGCGATCGCGAAGCGGAGGAAGAGCGATCGAAATAACGTTGAGTCGATAGAACAGGTCTTCGCGAAATGTGCCTTCATCAACCGCTTGCTTGAGATCGACGTTGGTGGCGGCGATTATTCGCACGTCGACTTGCTTTCGCGTCGTGTCGCCCAACGGACTAAAGTCGCGTTCTTGAATGACGCGCAGCAGCTTGGCTTGGGTCTCCATCGAGATGTTGCCGATTTCGTCAAGGAAGATCGATCCGCCGTCGGCGACTTCGAAATAACCTTTCCGCGCCGCGATAGCGCCAGTAAACGCTCCTCGCACGTGCCCAAAGAGCTCTGACTCCAATAGCTCTGTTGGCAGGTTGGCGGAGTTCACGGTGATGAACGGTTTGTCGGCGCGCGCGCTGCTGTTGTGAATCGCGCGCGCGATCAACTCTTTTCCGGTGCCGCTTTCGCCGGTTACGAGGATCGTGCTGCGCGCGGGCGCAACCTGCTCGACGAAGGCGAGAATCTCGAGCATCTTCTCGCTTTTTGCCACGAGCTCTCTCGGCTCGGTGCTGCGCTTTAGCGTCTGTTTGAGCGTGCGCCGTTCTTCGTCTTTGCGGCGGCGGCGTATACCGGCAGTGACGAGCTTGAGAATCTCTTTGTTGTCGAAAGGCTTGCTGATGCAGGTGAAAGCGCCGCGCTGCATTGCGGCGATCGCGGTGTCGAACGTCGCGTAAGCGGTTATCATTACGACGACGGCTTCCGCGTCGAGCTTGAGTATTTCTTCCAGCGTCTTCAAGCCGCCCATTCCGGGCATCGAGACGTCGAGCAGGACCAGGTCGTAAGAGCGTTGCTGAAACTTGTCCAGCCCTTGTTCGCCGCTTTTTGCAAGCTCAACCTGATAGCCCTCATCCGTGAGCAGGCTATCAAGAACATCACGCATCACTTCCTCGTCGTCCACAACGAGGATGCTGCCTTTTCTTGCCATACGAGGAAATGCTATCAGGCGGGAGTTGCCGCGCGCCAGATTGAGTTACTTGGCCACGCCTCGCAGCCAATCGGTGATTTTGTCTTGCACGGACTCAAACACAGCATCTTGAGTGCCGCTACTCTTCGGAACTTTGAAAGAGTGATCGCCGCTTTCAATCACAAAAAGTTCAGCCGGAGCGTTGAATTCTTTCATCACCTTTCGCAATTCGTCGGCCGTGCCGAACGTGTCGCGCGAGCCTTGAACGATGAGCATCGGACTCTTTATGTTCGGCAGATGTTTCGCGCGAAGCTGCTCCGGTCTGCCCGGCGGATGCAAGGGATAGCCTAAGAAGACTAGGCCCGCGATGTCGCTTACACCAGAAGCCGCAACCTGAGAAGCGATTCTCCCGCCCATCGACTTCCCGCCGATTGCGAGTTTGTTTCGTCGAAGCTTCGGGTGTTTGCGGACCGTTTCGACCACCGCGCGGTAGCACGCTTCCAGCAGGTCATTCTTGTCGGGCGCGCCGCGGCGATGCTCGGCGTAAAAGAAATTGAAAGTTACGACGTCGATTCCGCGAGCCGCCAGCTCGGTCGCGAATGTCACCATGAAACTGCTCGTCTGACCAGCGCCCGCTCCGTGCCCGAGTATCAACGTCACACCCGCGGCTCTCTTCCTGTTCGCTTGATAAAGCAGCGCGCTGACGCCTTGATATTCGTTAATACCGACCTTGAATTCTTCAGCCACTCGCGCTCACTTCGGAAAGTTCGGGTTGCTCATGATTTCGGCAATCTGTTTGTTGTGCCTTAGATTGTGGGATGGGATGTAAAGAAACCACTGATAGGCGTTCAAGGTGCCGAAGATCGGAAACGGATGATCCAATGTGTGAGCCTTCAGCGGAGCATCGGTCGTCTCGATGAACTTGTATGATTTAGCTCGGCTCTCTTTGAACAGCGTCATGATCTCTGAGCGCGACATTTTCCGCTTGAGCGGCTGGATCGGCTCGGGCGCATTCGCTTTGCCTTGCCTCGCCGCAAGAACGTTATCCAGTATCCCTTCCTTCCTGGCAGTTTTAGTTTCCCAATCAGGATTGACCGGCGAGGCGAGGGCCCGCTGAACTGCACCGAACAGCAGCCCCTCGGCGAGCGCAATATGTTCCGCGGTTTCGCCTACAGTCCATTTGAACGGCGCGGGCCGGAAGTTCCACTGCTCGTCGCTCAACTTTTCGACATAACCGAGAAACTCATTCTCCGAATCGTGAAGCATCTTGATTGCCTTTGCTCTTTCTTCCGGCGTCAGTTTTCCGTCTCCTGACTCGCCGTTGGAGAATGCCGACGCGAGAGAGGAAAACAGCAGTGTACAAACAATAATAGCGAGCATCGATTTCATCTTTTATCCTCCTGCAAGGTCTGTCGTGTGATGATACTGGACTCGCCCGTCGACAGCAATGTACCTTTGGAGTGCGCCGCCTTGTCCTCGTCAGATCAATATGGGTGAACTCCGGCGGCGCTTTGGCTTTCTGTCCACTTTCGCAAGCTAATTGGAGCCAAAGCGCCGCCTGTGTTTGCTGACCGCAAGGCGTGACAATTACGGCGGCGCACTCCAAATGGATTTTGACCAATCGCTCAGAGAGAATGTTCCGCTCGCGCCGATGACTACGCTCGGGATCGGCGGGCCGGCTCGCTACTTTGCTGAGGCCGAGAACGTGGACCTTCTGGTTCAAGGCGTAAAGTGGGCTGACGCGCGTCGACTTCCATTATTTGTAGTGGGAGGCGGCAGCAACATCGTCGTCGCGGACAACGGCTTTCCAGGGCTTGTGCTTCGCGTCAGCATCAGAGGCATCGAGACCCGCGTCGAAAGCGGTGACGTAATCGTTAGCGCCGGCGCCGGTGAAGAGTGGGAGCCGCTTGTCGCGCGGTGCGTCGCCGAGAACTGGGCGGGCTTTGAATGCCTGTCTGGCATACCGGGCCGAGTAGGCGCGACTCCGATTCAAAATGTGGGCGCGTACGGCCAGGAGACCAGCGAGTCACTTGTCTCAGTCGAAGCGCTCGATCTGATGACTCGAGAGTTTGTGGAGTTTAACGCGAGCGAATGCGAATTCGGCTACCGCACGAGCAGGTTCAAGACCCGTGACCGCGACAGGTTCGTGATCACCCGAGTTACTTATCGCTTGACCGTCGCCGGCAAGCCGGCCGTCCGGTACCCTGAGCTTCAGCGCTATCTCGCAGACCGCGGTATTACTGACGCGAGCTTGGCCGACGTGCGCGAGGCCGTGCTTGCCATACGTCGGCGCAAAGCGATGGTGATCGACTCTACCGATCCGGACTCGCGAAGTGTAGGTTCGTTCTTCGTGAATCCCACCCTCACTTGGGAGGAGTTCGAGGAGTTGAAGCAACGCGCCGACAGACTAGGTGAAAACGAGTTACCGGGGTTTGAAACAAGAGACGGGCGGGTAAAGCTTTCGGCGGCGTGGCTGATAGAGCGAGCCGGCATCAACCGCGGCTACGTACACGGCAAAGTCGGCACTTCTACAAAGCACGCATTGGCGATCATCAATCGCGGAGGCGGCACGGCCCGAGAGATCGCTGAGCTGAAGAAGGTAATTCAAAGCCGAGTACTCGACGCGTTTGGAATCGCCCTCACACCCGAGCCAGTGTTCGTCGGAGAATAAGAAATCATTGCAAGCTTAGCAGCACCAATATCTCACCGCGTCCTTTCGCCAACGGCTCTAACGCTTTTCCGATAATTGTTCCTGGCCGATGGATAAGTCTGCCGCCCACTCTGATTGGCTGCGATTTCATCGCTGTCCCAGGTTTTTCGCTGGTCACAAGAATGTCTCCGATCTTGATTGCATGACGCGTAGCATCGACCTTGACCTTCACCCTGCCGGTCGTCGCAACGAGCACTTTACCCTTTCCGCCCTCCCCGAGTGTTAGGCCTGGCTGCGACGAAACGACGCCGGCGATGTGCGTATCATAAGCGCGACCCGAAGCGGCTACCGCATTGCTGCGAGTCACATCCAGACTCACTACCGTCCCGGCGGCGAGCTCTTGGGTTGCTGACACCCATTCGGCAACGTCTTGATATTTGGCCGCGATATTACCCGAGACCAGAACGTCACCTGCCACATCCAGTTTCGCTTGCGGGTTATTCGTCCCGATGCCGATGTTCCCAGCCGCAGTAATTCTCATGCGCTCGGCTATTGTCCCTCCCGTTCCCGCCGTCCGGAAAATCACCGCCGCCGCGTCATTCGCTCCCGAATCAATGTATGCCTGTCCTGGAAACCCTGCGTGGCCGGTCCCAAAAAACTGAATAGCGGCTGCCGCTGGTGTCCCAGTCAATGTAGGTGCGCCAAATATCCTAATCCCTCCGCTGTTGTTCTGCATCGTGATGTCTCGTGCGAGCGACGGCGTGAAGACGATGTTGCCGTTGACGGTCAGGTCTTCGTTGACAGTGAACTCCGGCGATACCTGCTTCTTTCCTTTGCCGACTTTGCCGGCAATACGGTTTTCACCGCCTGACGGAACTGGCAGTTTGACGCCTGGAGTCTGTTGCGGGTCGCCAGCCGTAGCTGCCGAGGTTTGAATGGTGCCATCGGGAAAGACGATGCCTTGCGTCGTGCGAATCAGCCCATCCACGTCAAGCTTCGCTTGGGGATGTGTAATGCCGATCCCGAGATTACCTTCGGGCGTCAATCGCATCAACTCTCTATCGAGTCCGCCAAAAAAATCGCCCAGCCTGAACGACAGACCTCCGCGAGTACTAACGAGCGTCCCATCTGTGCCGTCGTGCGCTGCTAGCGTGACCGCCGGAGCGTTGCCAACGGACACCGGCGCGAGCGATTTGTCGGGCTCAATTGCTCCGATCTGCTGACCATCTGAAAGCTTCAGTGATGCAAGTCCACTTTGCACCAAGACAGTGCCCTGCTTGATGCCCAACTTGTCGGACAGGTTGCGGAAGGTAATCACGCACAAGTAAGAGCCGTCTGCGAGTGGTTGGCCGAGCTTATCCTCAAGTCCCCAGTCCCGCACGTTCCCCGCGCGGAACTCGGAGTTGTACAGAGAGTCGCCATTCGCATTGAAGACCTCGAGCCGCATCTGACCGATGCTGCCGAGCGCGGCGAAACGCACACCCTTTTCCGAGATTGAGACGGTAACGGTCGGTTCAAGCGTTGCGTTCGCTTTCGTCGCGTCCGACTGAGCAAACGTTACGGCAGCGCCGGCAACGAACAGCAGCGCCAGAAAGAAAGCTCTGATTA
>DASXSR010000012.1:0-14005 GCA_036505875.1 Blastocatellia bacterium
CTACACTGCGCCCTATCAGGGCTTTTATCTGCGGCACAGCACCTACGACAATTCGATCTACACGACACTTGTGTTCTGGATACACGGCGGCGCAGCAAACGGCCGCGGCATCAACGTCGCGGCGATAGTCAACGGCGGATCACGGCAGAACGTTCCGCTGGATAGCTACATCGAAGGTGGCTCGGTTGTCGCCGGCGCGTGGCGAAGAGTCTCGATACCTCTTTCCGCGCTTGGCGCAATGGGCATACCCAACTTCGACGGCTTCTGGCTTCAAGACAGCACCGGAAGCCCACAGCCGCCATTCTACGTTGACGACATCACTCTGCAGGCTGCGCCGCCGCCGTCGATGGTCAACATCAAGATCGATGCAAACAATGCTAAGCGCACTATCGACGCGCGGATGTTTGGCGTAGCCGGCGCGATCTGGGACTCGCAGTTCTCTTCGCCTTCAACGGTTTCACTTCTCGCGTCGAACCACACGCGGATAACTCGCTTTCCCGGCGGATCTCTCTCCAATAATTATCATTGGCAAACCAACACAACCGATAACAACACGTGGCAATGGGCCACTAGCTTTGATGCATTTGCGAGCGTGGCCAGAGCAGTGAACGCGCAGGCCTTCGTCACCGTAAATTATGGAACAGGAACGGCGCAGGAAGCGGCCGACTGGGTGCGCTACTCGAACATTACCAAGGGCTACGGCTTCAAGTACTGGGAGATAGGCAATGAAAACTACGGCTCGTGGGAAACCGACTCGCACTCTCGAAAGCACGATCCTTTCACCTACGCGATGGCCGCGCGAGATTACATCGCCGCGATGAAAGCGGTTGACCCAACTATCAAAATCGGCGTCGTAGTCACGACTGGCGAAAACTCCTATGCGAATTTCACTGACCATCCCGCGTTGAACCCTCGCACGGGACAAACGCACAACGGATGGACTCCTGTGTTGCTGGCCACTCTGCGCTCGCTGGGCGTGACGCCGGATTTCATCATCCATCACAGATACGAACAAAACCCCGGACAGGAAGACGACGCCACGCTGCTACAGTCGGCTCGCACGTGGCCCAACGACGCGGCTGACTTGCGGCAGCAGTTGAACGATTACCTTGGCGATCAGGCGGCGAGCGTTGAGCTCGTCTGCACGGAGAACAACTCGGTCTCTAGCAATCCGGGCAAGCAAACCACGAGTCTCGTGAATGGATTATATTATGCCGACAGTTTCGGCCAGGTGATTCAAACCGAATTCAGCGCGTTCACCTGGTGGATCTTCCGCAACGGAAAGAGCACAGGCTATAACAACAGCGACTTGCTGTACGGGTGGCGACAGTACGGCGACTACGGGATGGTTTCTGGTGAGAACGAGCCCTATCCCGCTTACTACGTGAGCAAACTTGTAAGCAATTTCGCGGCGGGCGGAGATCAAGTCATCAGCGCGACGAGCGATTACAACTTGCTGTCGGTCTACGCGGTCAAAAGCGGGAGCGATGCTTTGTCGATGTTGGTGATCAACAAGAGCAGCGCGTCGACACTGAACGCAAGCATTAAGTTATCCGGATTCTCACCTCCAGCGAACGCGATTGTTTACTCTTATGGCATAGCGCAGGACGAAGCGGCCCACACCGGCACAGGCTCGACAGACATTTCCGTCGGCCCGCTTTTCTCCACGTCAACGTCGTTCAATTACACATTCCCCGCTTATTCGGTTACCGTGATAGCTTTCCGATCAGATCATCCTCCCTGCTCAATCCTCGTATCGCCGACAACGCGTTTCTGGCCGGCCACAGGCGGTGAAGGAACGGTCAGTGTCGCCGTAAGAGGCACGTGTGATTGGACCGCAACAAGCGACGTAAGCTGGATAGAGATAAAGTCATTCCCTGGCATGGTGACCTATAGGGTTAGGCCGAACGATACGGGTTCGGCGCGCTCAGGCAAGATGATGATAGCAGGAGGGACCATTCCGATAATACAAGAGGGCAATGCCGCTTGCTCTTTTTCCTTGAGCGCGGACTTCGGCAAGTTCAAAGCAGGCGGAGGCTCCGATGATTTGACAGTGACCTGTGATTCCCGATGCGCGTGGCAGGCAACAAGCGACGTTTATTGGATATCCATATCATCTCTCGACATGGGAATAGGCAGTGGGCTTATAAGTTATTCGGTCTTGCCCAACGCTACTGGCGCAAAGCGAAAAGGCCGCATAACAGTTGCAGGACAAGTTTTCAGCGTTACGCAGAAACCGTAATTCCGCATTGACTTTCTCGAAAAGATTATCATCCGGAGGAATCACGTGAGAAGAACTCTGCTCATCATCACGCTCTTCGCCATCGCCTTGTGTCCTCTTCAGGCGGTTGGTCAGCCGCCGCGAATGGACACGATTCTGTACGGCGTCTCTTATTACCACGAATACATGCCTTATGAACGTCTCGACAAAGACGTGCAGATGATGAAAGACGCCGGCATCAACGTCGTGCGAATGGGCGAATCGAGTTGGGGATTGTGGGAGCCGCAAGAAGGACACTTTGAATTCGCCTGGATGGACAGAATCGTCGAGCGCATGCATCAAGCTGGGATCAAGGTGATAATGGGCACGCCGACCTATTCGATTCCCGTCTGGCTCTATCACAAGCACCCCGAGGTTCTGGTGACCAGACTCGGCGGCGAGAAGGCCACTTACGGTCTGCGCCAGAACATGGACATAACGAGTCCGACTTATCTTTTCTATGCCGAGCGAGTCATTCGCCAGATCCTCAATCATTACAGGAACAACGCGGCGATCATCGGCTATCAGATTGATAACGAGACGACCGCCTATGGAACCGCCGGCCCGAACGTGCAGGTCGCGTTCGTCGAATACCTGAAGCAAAAATTCGGCAAGGCAGACGAGCTCAACAAAGTTTGGGGGCTCACCTACTGGGGCCAGAGAATCAACGATTGGGACGAGCTGCCGCCGCGCACCGGCATTCTCAATCCGGGCTACAAGCTCGAATGGGAGCGCTATCAGCACAAGATCGCAACCGATTTTCTCGGGTGGCAGGCCCGCATAGTCAACGAGTACAAGAGGCCGGACCAGTTCATTTGTCACAATCTTGTTGGAGGCGTGCGCACCGACGTTAACCAGTACGAGATCGCGAAACATCTGGACATCGCAGGAATAAATCCGTACGCGCCCTGGTCGGTCGGAGCCGATGCCGATGACGGTCAGGAGTGGGCGTTGTCGGGCGACCTCGCGCGCTCGCTCAAACGACAAAACTATCTCGTCACGGAAACGAACGCGCAGACAATCGGATGGGACTCAAAGATACAATTCCCGCCTTATGACGGCCAGCTTCGGCTGAACGTGTACAGCCACCTTTCGAGCGGCGCCAACATGGTCGCCTACTGGCACTGGCACTCGATACATTACGGACAGGAGACCTACTGGAAAGGGATCCTCTCACACGACCTCGAGCCGAACAGAATTTATGCGGAAATGTCGCGAACCGCGCACGAGCTCAAAGAGATTGGACCGAGCCTGGTAAACCTGAAGAAGAACAATCAAGTTGCGATTCTTTACAGCATCGATTCTTTTCACGGCATCCAGTACATGCCTTTCGACGACAGGGTGAATTATCAAACGGTGCTGCACCAGATGTATGGAACGCTCTATCGCCTGAATGTCGGCGTGGATTTTCTCTTTCCGCAGAGCGCGAACTTCTCCGATTACAAAGTGATCCTTGTTCCGCCGCTCTACGTTGCCAGCGACGAACTGCTCCAGCGGTTGTCGGATTACGTGAAGCGAGGCGGGCATCTGGTTGTGGCATTCAAGAGCGGGTTCTGCAATGAGCACTCGACCGTACGTTGGACGAAAGCGCCCGGCCCTCTGCGGGAGGCTGCGGGATTCTACTATCAGGAATTCGCCAGCCTGAAGCAGCCGCTCAAGCTCAAGGCCGATCCTTACCATGTGAGCGATGACAACAATGTTTCGGTCTGGGCAGAGTTCATCATCCCTGAGACCGCGCAGGCGCTGGCCTCTTATGACCACCAGTTCTACGGGAAATACCCGGCGCTAACTCGCAACAAATTCGGCACCGGGACTCTCACATACGAAGGCACGTTCCTTTCGGATAAGCTCCAGGAGAAGGTTGTGTTCGAGGTCTTGAACGCGGCTGGCTTGACTGGGCCCGACCAGCTACTCCCAGGTTCGATCAAAGTCAAACACGGAGTAGACAACGCGGGAAAGAACTTGCATTACTATCTGAACTATTCGAGTCAGAGCCAGGCGTTCACCTATGCTTATACCGATGGCGTCGACCTGCTCACTCGGAAGCCGATCGGCAAGACTCAGTCGGTTGTGCTCGCTCCGTGGGACCTCGTGATTATTGAGGAGCGATGAGATTCACGGATTGAGACCGTTGGTCAGATACAAACTAAACATTTGCCTCGAACTACCGTCTCATTTTGAATTCGTATTGCTGACGAAGGCCACTCTCTTACCGTCCGGCGACCACGAAGGCACATTGATTGTTCCCTGGCCTCCATATACATAAGCCACAACTCTTTGGTTGCCGCCGGCCGCGGGCATTAGCCTCAGATAGACCTGCTTGTAAAAAGGATGATCGCTCGAATTAACTTCTTTTGAAAACGACAAAAAGATAATCCATCTGCCGTCCGGTGAAACATGAGGAAACCAGTTGTTGTATTCGTCGTTTGTGATTTGCTGCTGATCGCTTCCGTCAGGTTTCATTCGCCAGATTTGCATCGTACCTGTGCGGTTTGAATTGAAATAGATGAATCTGCCATCGGGTGAATATTCCGGTCCGTCATCGAGTCCTTTGGCGGTGGTCAGTCTGACTTCTTCGCCGCCTTCCGAAGATATTTTGTAAATGTCGAACTCGCCATTTCTTTGCCCGGTGTAGACCAAAAACCTGCCGTCGGGCGACCAGCCGTGAAGATAAGAAGGACCGTTGGCAGTGATTCTCTTGGGCTTGCCTCCCTCGACGGGAAGGGTGTAGATGATCGATTTGTTTTGATCTTCTCTAGCATGATTGCTGATGCCCATCATCTTGCCGTCGAAAGAGAGCACGTGATCATTATTGTTGCTGGTGGCGAAATCCGTGTCGATGAGCGTCGCTCTACCCTGAGCCAGGTCGAAACGGTACAACCTGCCGTTGCGGTTGTAGATTAATGCTTTGCCGTCGCGTGCCCAATTAGG
Source organism: Blastocatellia bacterium (assembly GCA_036505875.1). Lineage (GTDB taxonomy): Bacteria > Acidobacteriota > Blastocatellia > UBA7656 > UBA7656 > Onstottus_A. The sequence goes on from DASXSR010000012.1 coordinate 5,192, forward strand.
AGCTTGTAACGAATCTGGCACGCTGTAGATTTTTTTTCGATTCCCGCTTACAACATCCAAGATCTCCAGATTGCTCCCGATGTACTCACGGTAAGGCACGAAATCAGACTTCGCGGGCACCGTCATTCGCACGTTGTTGAAGGCAGCTTTCTCGACTACGTCGTTGTTATGCGCGCAAACGAATAACCCGACGTAGACGTCTTCGCCCAGCGCAAGATCAGAAACTTCCTCGGTTACAAACGGCTCGCCGAAGCGCGCCACAGACATTATGAAAGTGATGCCTTTTCTCTCGAGTTGAATTACGTCCGCAGCAATGAGCGATGATTTTACCTCCTCGGTCGCAGCTCCTTTGGTTCGTCGAAACTGCAGCGACGTGAGTCCATCGCCGTGCACGACTGCGCTGACATGAGGAGAGTCCGAGTCGAGGCTGGAGCGGGCCATCCAGCCGATCTTTCTGTGCGCCTCCACGCCCTTGCCGATAAACCTGGCTCTTGCGGTTAGTATGAAATCACCTTTCATTCGCTTCCACGCGAAGTGAAAGTCATCGTGATTAGCCCAGATGTTAGCGCCTGAGCCGTCAATCGTGTATTCATCCTTCTCAGCATCGTAGCGAACCTCGCCTGGTTTATTCACTTTGCCGACGTCGCTCTCGCTATCGAATACACCGGTGGCCTTCGGTTGAGAGAAGGAAGTGACGATCGTTGAGGTTACCGACAAGGACAGGATAACCAGCGCGTTCACATGCCGATAGGTTCTGATTTTCATCGTGATCAAGAACTCAAGGTACTAATGTTGATGTTGGGGACTATCTTTCGATAATCTCCAGCTTCGCGGTCAGCAGTTTGTCGGTGCCCGAGCTTGGACCGATCATGATGGTGAACGAGCCCGGCTCAACGACGCGATGCATTTCTTCATTTAGAAATGATAGCTTGTCGGGCGTTATCACAAATTGAACCGCTTGCGTCTGTCCCGGTTCAAGATGAACGCGCCGAAAGTCTTTCAATTCCTTAACCGGCCGGGTTACGGAACTAACGTCATCGCGGATGTATAACTGAACTATTTCATCGCCTGCCATGCGACCGGTGTTCGTCACATCAACCGTGACGGTTGCCTGTCCCGTCGGGCCTGTACGTGCGGGCGCGATGCGCAGGTTGCCGTATTTGTAGGTCGTGTAGCTCAACCCGTGACCGAAAACATAAAGCGGCTCCCTGTTTGAAAAAAGATATCCGCGTTTTGCAGATGGTTTTTGATAGTAGTAGACCGGCAGTTGACCGACATTGCGAGGCATCGTGACCGGCAACTTGCCGCTGGGATTCACATCACCAAACAGCACATCGGCGACGGCCGTGCCGGTCTCCTGGCCAAGATACCAGCCTTGAAAGACCGCCGGCACTTTTTCGGCGATGTAGTTGATCGTGAGCGGCCGCCCGCCGATCAGTACTACAATCGTTGGCTTGCCGGTTTCCACGATTGCTTTGACCAGGTCGTTTTGGAGACCAAGCAAGTCGAGAGAATCGCGGTCGCCGAGATGATTTTCAGCCCAGCCCTCTCTGGTGGTTTCGACGTTGTCGCCGACAACAACCACGGCCACATCTGATGCTTTGGCAACCTGCACGGCTTCCGCAATACTCTTCCGATCGTCTGCGGGATTGCTCAACCTGATCTCGTCATTGGCCCAGGTCGGCACGCCTGTCTTTCGATCGCCCAGGGTGATCTTGCAGCCTTCGGCGTAATTGACTTTGATCTGACTGCCGGCTTTGTTTCTGATGCCGTCAACGATGCTGACCTTGTGAGTTGGACCGCCGCTGTATTCGCCAAGCTCGACGTAACCGGCATTCGGGCCGATGACCGCGATCGAACGAAGCCTTGTGCGATCGAGCGGTAGGAGACTGTTCTCATTCTTGAGCAGGATGATTGCTTCGCGCGCAGCCTTCAGTGCCAATGCGCGATGTTCCGCTGTTTCACTTACGCGCTCGGCCTCGTTCGGATCAACATAAGGTTTATCGAAGAGTCCGAGAAGAAACTTCGCGCGAAGGACTCTTGCAACTGCTTTGTCGAGGGTCGTCATCGAAACGCGTCCGTCTTTGATCTGGTCGACCAGCGTGTTGTTGCACTGGATGATGGGCAGCTCGAGATCAACGCCGGCTTCGATAGCTCGCCTTGCAGCGTCGGCTTGATCGGCTGCAATGTGATGTCGGGTAATCAATTCGTTGATTGCGAAGTAATCCGAAACGAGATAGCCCTTGAAGCCCCACTCGTCGCGCAAGACTTTTTGAAGCAGCCATCGGTTCGCGTGCGACGGCAAGCCGTCAATCTCGTTGTATGACGGCATTACACTCATCGCCCCGGCTTCGGTCACAGCTATCCGAAACGGATAGAAGAATTGCTCGCGCAAAATTCTCTCCGAGAAATTCGCCGGAGCAACGTTGGTCCCGCCTTCGGGCTGACCGTGCGCGGCAAAGTGCTTTACCGTCGCGATGACGTGTCGCTTGTCAACGTTCGGACCTGTCCCCTGAAATCCGCTGACTGCGGCTACCGCCATGCGAGAAACCAGGTAGGGATCCTCGCCATAAGTCTCTTCAATTCTGCCCCAGCGCGGCTCTCGCCCAAGATCAAGGTCAGGAGCAAGCACTTGATCGACGCCGCGTGAGCGACCTTCAAGAGCGGCGACCGTGAAAACTTCTTTGACCAGATCAACATCCCACGTGCTGGCCAGGGCGATAGCTTGCGGGAAACTGGTCGCGCCGGGCGTGGCCAATCCGTGCAGCGCCTCTTCGTGAAAGATCGCGGGAATGCCGAGCCGGTTGTGTTCGATGACGTACCTTTGAATGGTGTTGGTGAAGTTAGCCATCGCGCGCGGCCCCTTGCCGTAATAAGGAGCCGCTGCTTTCTCCGCATCAGAAGATCCCTGGCTTGCGGACCCGATATGCCCGATGCCGTTCTTTAGAATCTCTTGCATCTTCGAATCCGGCGCGAAATTACCGTTCCGGTCGATCAGGGATTTGAGCTGACTAGTCACCCAGATTGATTCGGTCTGCGCGATCTTTTCTTCGACCGTCATGCGGGCGAGAAGCTCCGCCACTCTTTGATCGACGGACAAATCCGTATTGCGATATGCGGGCCTTTCCTTTGGATCATCGCGGTGCGCGAATGAAAGGGTGTTGAACAGCATTGATACGCCGAGAAATGCGACAACGGTCACAGTGATTCTGAGGCGGGCATCGTGAGTGAGCATGTCCCTTCTCTCCTGTTGATTGCAGTGAGCACAATTTCAAATTCCTTATTTCAGATGAACTCACTGGCGTCGGCGCCCGGACGCAGCAGCCTCGAGAGTGAATCCAGCTTTCAGCTTGCCAACCATCACTTCAAATTCTCCAGGCTCGACGGTGGGCTTATTGTCCGCGCCGATAAAAGATAGATCGTCGCGCGAAAGCGTGAACCCGAGCGTGCGACTTTGACCAGGCTCCAGATAAATCTTAGCAAAGCGTTTGACCCGTTTGCCCGGCGGAGTAATCGATGCTACTAGCTGACGCGCGTAGAGAATGACGGTTTCCTTGCCGGCGCGTTGCCCGCTGTTGAACACTGTCACGCTGACTTTCAATTCGCCGTTCATCGCCATAGTCTTCCTGGAAAGTTGCAGATCGCTGTAAGAGAATGTTGTGTAGCTCAGTCCGTGGCCAAACTCGAACTGCGGCTTGAACGCGGTGTTACCGAAGCTGGTCTCTTCAGTCTCAAACAGTTTGTGATCGTAGGTGATGTAGCCATTGGTCGTGCGTGGGTAAGTGAAGGGCAGCTTGCCGCAAGGGTTGTAATCCCCAAAAAGAACGTCGGCGACTGCGGTACCTCCCTCGTTGCTTGGATTGTATGCCATGAGGATCGCTTGCGCGCGGTCAGCAATACGGTTGATGACGCGCGGGCGGCCTTCGACGAGCACGAGAATGACCGGCTTGCCGGTGGCTTCGATGGCCTCGGCGAGTTTTAGCTGTGGCTCGTTCAAAGTCAGGTCCGTAATGTTGCCGGGCGTCTCAGCATACGAACCTTCGCCGACGCAAACGATCGACGCATCAGAGTCGCGCGCCGCTCGGACTGCAGCTTGAATGTCTATCTCCTTGTCGAGAGCGACGCCGGCTACATATGTAACATTCTTTCCGAGTCTCGCTTCGATTGCCTGGAGAATAGTCGGCCTGTCTTTTGGATAGAGATTGGGATTGTTGCCTTGCCACACGTACGTCCAACCGTTGTTGAGCGATACGAGTGAGTTCGCTGTCGGTCCTGTGACCAGCACTTTGCGACTCTTGGCGAGAGGCAAGAGATTGTTGTCGTTCTTCAGCAACGTCATTGATTCACGAGCAGCTTCAAGAGCAATTTGTCTGGATTCCTTCGTGCCGAGATTGGATATCGGCGCCGCAAGCGTCGGGTTCTCGAATAGCCCCAAGTCGAATTTGACGCGCAGTACGCGACGCACAGCTTCATCAATTCTCGACATTGGAACTCCGCCTTCTTTAGCAAGCTGGATCAAGAGATCGCTGAAGCTGTAATCGCTCGGCACCATGCTCATATCTATTCCCGCCATGATTGCCAGGCGCGTGGCATCCTTTTCATTCGCTGCGACCTTCCACTGGCTAACTAGTTTTTTAATGTCTTCCCAATCGGAAACGACGAACCCTTGAAATCCGAGTTCGCCGCGAAGTATGTCTGTGAGGATGTGGCGGTTGATATGGCCGGGAGTGCCGTTGATTTCGGCTGAGTTGACCATCACCGTGCGCGCGCCCGCTTTGACGGCTGCCGCGAAAGTCGGCAGGAAGTACTCGCGCAGATAGTTCTCGGGAATCCACGCGGGCGTGCGGTCTCTTCCGTTGAGCGGGAAGCTGTAGCCCATGTAATGCTTCAGGCTCGTGGCGATGTGATTGGATGATGAGATGTCGTCTCCTTCGACTCCTCGCACGAAAGCGGCGCCCATCACCTTTGCCAAATACGGATCTTCGCCAAACGTCTCGTAGAAGCGCGGCCACAGCGGTTGTCGTCCGATGTCGAGCACGGGCGAAAACGTCCACGGAATTCCTGCGACACGCGTTTCGACTGCGGTAATTTCAGCCAGTCGCTGCATAAGCGCAGGGTTCCACGTTGCTGCCATCCCGATCTCTTGCGGATAAAGCGTTGAGCCTTGCACGTAGTTGGCCCCGTGAATTGAGTCAATGCCGTAGATGACGGGAATCTTCAGCCGCGTTCTTTGGCTCGCTTCTTGAATTTGTCTGATGATCTCGTGCCACTTCTCGATTGGAAGCGCCTGGTCCTTTACGTTGAGGATCGAGCCGACGCCATAGCTGACGATAGCCTTTTCCAACTTGCTCGGATCGATCCGGATATCTTGATCCTTTCCTGTTGTAATCATGCCGATTTCGAGCTGCGTCATCTGACCGACCTTCTCTTCAAGCGTCATGCGGGCAACGAGCGCTTCAACCCTGCGCGAGTTGTCGCGCGAAGCTTTCGGCGCGTGTGTTGCAGTCCGATAAAAAGCGTCGCTGTCGGTCACGTCTTGGCCTATCGCCCGTTTGTCGTCTTGAGCCACGACACTTTGTTGCACGGGCAGGCAAAAGCTCAGCACAAGGATCGTCGTTGCTAAAGCAAAAGATAGGTTTCTCATAGTCGTTCGCAATGCCTTTGATGGAAGAATTGAGATCGCGGCAATTCTCCATCATTTTCGTTTCTCGCTCAAGCGCTGTCCGACAATCTGAAAATTGTCGGACAACTCATCGCCAATAAACTTTTACTTTTAAATCACGCGCATCTCTAGTATTGTTTCGATCCAGCCCATGCGACGTATAGACCTGAGAAAAGCAAGTGTCGCGCGTTCGAACACGATTCGTAATATTAATCGCCAGATCGTTCTGAACTACGTTCGCGAGCGAGCGCCGATCTCTCGCGCGGAAATCGCCCAGGAAACCGCGCTTCAACGGTCGACAATCTCGTTGATCGTTGACGAGCTCAAAGCCGAGGGCCTCATCGAAGAAATTGAAGGCGAGTCTACCGGCGGGCGCCCGCCCGTCCTTCTTCAATTGCGCGCGGGCGACGCCGTTGCGATCGGCGTGGACCTGGGCACGTCCTTCACTATCGTCGCAACAAGCGATCTCGCCGGGCGAGTGGTCGAGCAAGAATTATTCGTTACCGACCCAAACGCGAATACCACGCTCGAGAAAATAATTGACTCCGCGCGAAAGCTCATTGTGAAGCACAAACCCATCGAAGGGATCGGCATCAGCGTTCCGGGACTGGTTGATTCAGAGACGGGCGATGCGCTGTTCATTCCGTATTTTAAATGGCGCAACTTGCCGCTTGCAGAGGAGGTTAAGGGCGCGACAGGATTGCCCGTGACGGTTGACAATGACGCGAACGCTTTAGCGCTGGCTGAATTGTGGTTCGGGCGACCTGAGATCAGGGAGGTGCGTGATTTCATCCTGGTCCTTGTCGAGGAGGGACTCGGCACCGGAATAGTTTTTGACGGGCAGGTCTATCACGGTGTTGGCGGGGCTGCAGGCGAATTTGGACACATGATCATCGGCACCCAAGCGCCCGTCTCGTGCGCTTCCGGAAGTCGCGAGTGCTGGGAGGCGTTCGCCTCTGAGCACGCGGCGCTGGCGCGCTACGCAAATCTGTCGGGCGATCCTGATGTTCTGCGTCGGGTGAGTTTTGTGCAGCTAATGCAACGCGCTTTGAGCGGGGAGAAGGCGGCGGAATTCGCTCTGGTGGAGACGGCGCGTTATCTCGGAATCGGTATATCGAACTTGATTAAGGGCCTCAGCCCCGAAGCCGTCATTGTCGGCGGACCGATTGCGCGGGTTTGGCCGCTGATTGCCGATGAGCTGAGATACGCAGTTGAGGAGAACAGCATCTGCGGCGGCTTGCCGGCCGCTCGTGTCATCGCTTCCACGCTGGGTGAGCAGCCAACACTGATGGGGGCGTTGAGCCTGGTACTCGCAAGCAAGTTTGCTTCGATGGCTCCCGCCTAGCCGATGAGCCTGAGCTCAGAAGTCGCCGTACCTTCGCGGGACATAACCAAAACTTTCGGACTAATAAAAAAGTTCTTGACAACGAGGGACGATAGTGATACTTTTGTCGGGTCTTACAACAAAGGTCGACAGACCTTTCTGCTATCATACTAGTTGTGATGATGTGAATCGCTGGTTTGCTGCGGCGATGATGAGTCAGTTCGAAGGCTTAATTTCTTCAGCAGAATTCCTGTTTGTAGGTTGTTTGTGATGTCAGCGTAGCAGTTTGACGAGGCTAACTCCTAGTGTTTTTGGAGTCAATCTACGGCATTGCTTCGAGACAGGTATCGGCAGTGCTATGTCCTTTGGGGGTTTGTAACCCGCTCAATTCCGCTCAAGGCTTTGGAGGAATACTATGGTGGCACCGACACTCAAAAAATTGAAGCTCATCTGCTCGCCAGGAGTACTGTCTTTCCTGGTGTTACTTCTTTCTGGCGGGATCGCGCTTGGTCAGACGACCGGTAACGCGACGCTGCGTGGAACTGTCAAAGACCCGCAACGAGCTGTAATCGGCAAGGCCTCAGTCACTCTGATCAGCGAGGCGACCAGAGACGAGCGTAAGACAACAACCACTGAGGATGGATTATTCCAGTTCGCCGCAATCGTACCAGGTCTCTACTCTCTCAAAGTCGAGGCAGCCGGGTTCAAGACTGAAGAGCGAACTGGCATCGACATAAGTCCTGCGAGCACTCAAGGCGTGGACATTACGCTTCAGGTCGGCGTTCAAAGTGAAACAGTGACCGTTCAGGCTGCGGGTGAACAAATCGAGAAAGAGACCGGCGCAAAAGAAAACACGATCACTGCTAAACAGATTGACAATCTGTCGATCATCAGCCGCAGTGCGCTTGAGCTGTTGAGAATTCTGCCGGGCGTCGTCGCTCCTGACGCCGACCAGCTTGAGAGCGTCTCCTTCGGAGGCGGTGCGAACGCCAACACCAGCTATAACGTCAACGGCCTGCGCGGTCAGAACAACAATATCCAGATTGACGGCTCGAAGATGCTCGACATTGGATCTAACAATGGGACGATCATCACCGCCAATCCGGATATGGTTCAGGAAGTAAAGGTGCAGACCAGCAACTACGCCGCCGAGCACGGTGTCGCCGGCGTCAATATCAGCGCAACGACCAAGGGCGGCTCCAAGGGCTTCCACGGCGAAGTCTACGACTATATTCGTAACTACCGCTTTCAGGCGAACGATCGATCTAACAGTTACCTGGGTACTCCCAAGCCGAAGAGTGCTTATCAATATCCCGGCGGCAACATCGGCGGACCGGTGTTGATTCCGGGAACCAAATTCAATAGGAACCGCGACAAGCTGTTCTTTTTCTTCGGCCTCGAAATTCAGCGCCAGAAGGTTGACCCCGGATCGTTTCTCGCGGTCGTTCCCACACTTGGTCAGCGAAAAGGTGACTTCAGTGACATCGCCACAAGCGGTGGACAACACCTAAACCAGCCCATATTCTGTCTGGATTCGAAGGGGAGCGTAACGACAGATTGTGGGGGGGCGGCGCAGAAATTCGCAGGCAAAGTTCCAAGGGGTTTCCCCAATGAAGGCGCATTAACCAACAATCTTGCACCCTATATTGACCCGATTGGCAAGGTGTTGATGAACCTCTACCCGCAGCCGAATTTCAACGACCCGAACAATCGCTACAACGACAGGGCCTCGACGCTTCAGCCGACCAACCGGTATCAGATGATCGGCCGGTTCGACTACAACATAAGCGAGAAGACCAAGTTGTATGTGCGACTCGCTCGCGAACAC
>DASXSR010000013.1:0-9620 GCA_036505875.1 Blastocatellia bacterium
GGGATTGATTTGGAGGCTTACCTTGCTCAGCTCGAAAAGGACTACATCATTCGCGCGCTGAGGCGAACGAGCGGCAATCAAACACGAGCTGCAGAAATCTTGAAGATGTCAGTGAGAAGCTTGCGCCACCTGTTGGACAAACATCGCATTCGCCAGACCGCGAGCCTGCTGCGCGAATCCGGCCCCTTGAGCGATAGCGCCGCGCATAGATAGGCCCTCGAGCGGCGCACCCCCACCACAGTCGATATTGAATCCTGGCGACCGGGGAAACGTCTTCGCGCAAACTTTGGGAGCTTGGCACAAGCGTTGCTCCTGAAGCGAGCGTCCAGGGCGCTGTACGCAAGAGGAGTTTGGACCGAGTTCGAGGAAACCACCATGAAAACGGAGAAGGGTTTTTCACTTATCGAGCTGTTGGTGGTAACGGTCATCATCGGCGTCATCGCCGCGCTTGCGATACCTGCGCTCCAGCGCGCGCGTCAATATGCACAATCGGGTTCGGCGATTCAGTCACTGAGAACGATCACCACCGCCGAGAATCTATACGAAAGACAATTCAAGGTTTACGCAGCGTTGGTCGACCTTGCGCCACAAGGAACGATTGACACGAATCTGGGCAATGGTTTCAAAAGCGGGTACGCTTTTGTTATTACTCTTACGCCCGATTTTAAGCACTTCTCCTGCACCGCAGCCCCGGACATGGATCCTGCCGCTTCCGATTATTTCTTCGTCGACGATACCGCCGTCATCCGGTTCAATACCGGTTCTGCAGCCGATGTCAACAGCACTCCAATCCCGCGCTGAGCCGGGGTCTCCTGACAAAAAATGGCAAGAAAACCTATCGCTTTTTGTTAAGGATGAAGACTGAATCTTCCGTCAAATCTGAGTGACCGCAAGGATGTTCCTTTCTTGACAAGCACTTCGAAGCGGGCTGGGGAAAAGCCACAAGCTGGCACGGACTTTGTTGTGATAAGCACCGCAATCTGTCTCAGATTGGCCGCTAGGAAAATTGACCTACGGTAAATTTCAAAAGGAGCATACAGCTTATGAACAATGAGAAAGGATTTTCGCTGATCGAGTTGCTGATAGTGGTGGCGATCATCGGCATCATCGCTGCTATCGCGATACCGAACCTGTTGAAGTCCCGTCAAGCGGCCAACGAGGCGTCAGCCATTGGATCCGTTCGCACGCTCGGAACTGCACAGGCGACTTACCAATCCACAACCGGCAAGGGCAAGAACTTCTGTGGCTCGCTCGCCAACCTGAACGCCGACGGTCACATCGACTCGGCGCTCTCTAGCGGCGCAAAGAGCGGGTTCAGCTTCGCCATGACAGGTGTTGCTGCCACGGCTACTGCACCGTCGTTCTTCGACACGACTGCTGCGCCACAGTCGTCGGGAACTTTTGGAACCGGCAATCGGTGGTTCTACTCGAACGAGACATACGTGCTGTACGCAGACACTGCCGCAATTGCGGTGGCGGTTTTTCCCGTACGTGTGCCTGCCACTGGCGCACCGATCGAATGATCTAGCGCGGCTACCTCATTTGATGAATTCAACAAGCGGGTGGACCCTTTTAGGGCTCACCCGCTTTGTGTTATAGTCCCACCATCGACATCGAATTTAAAATGAACCACGCGGCCCCTGCCGCGTTCGATTTCGCAAGAAAGCACGAATTCCTCCCTGATTCGGAGGAGCATACTTTTTTGAGGTGGGATAAGACCATGAAAAGGAAGAAACAGGAAGGGTTTTCGCTTATCGAGTTGTTGATCGTGGTAGCGATCATTGGCATTATCGCGGCGATTGCGGTGCCGCGTTTGATGGTAGCGCAGCAAGCGGCGCATGAAACGGCCGCACTGGGGGAAGTGCAAACCCTCGGAAAGTCACAGGTTCTGTACTCTATCACCAAAGGCCATGGCAAGTTCGGCACTCTCGCCGACCTGGGCGCGCAGGGCATGATCGATTCCGTCATTGCAAGCGGCAACAAGGGTGGATATGTGTACGTTACGACGCCTGTGACTACAGAAGGACTGCCACCGATGTTTGACACAACTGCGCATCCAAGCTCTGTCGGAACTTTCGGAACAGGCAACCGCTCATTTTATTCGAATGAGTCAAATGTCGTATTCGAGACCGAAGGCATCACGCCGCCTAGCGCGACTCCGCAGGATCGCGTTCCGAAGAACGGCACGCCGATTCAGTAAGCTTAGTTATCCTGGGCCGGACGCTCGTCCGGCCCTTTGATTGCCTTAATATTTCGCCCCCTTCAAGGGAATCCCCCAACCCGCGTCGAGGTTAGATTCCTAGCGAACCTTTGCTCTTTTCACGAAACGAGGTTCTGGAATCAGTTTCGCGCAAAGATCACAAAGACTCGCAAACGAGATCCGCCACGAATGCCCACAAGAGCATCAAGATCGAAAGCTAAACTCAGAGGCGCGATTAACGTCAGGGCGGATAAAGACTCGCTCATCTCAGACGCGCCGGCGCTGACTCCCCTGCGAATCGCGCTTCTGATATTCCTGGCCTCATTCCTCGCGTACGCCAATTCGCTTGCCGGTGAGTTTGTTTTCGACGACGCCGATCAGATAGTTGAAAACCAAAACATTCGCTCGTGGGACAACCTCGCGAAGGCTTTCACGACGCACGTCTGGGCGTTTCGCGAAAGATCCGACACGCTCGACGCTCCGCCGCCTCTTCCTTACTATCGTCCGCTGTTTACGGTGATGCTCACCGCAGAATATCATTTGTTCGGGCTATGGCCGCAGGGTTGGCATCTTGTCAGCGTTGTCCTGCATATCCTGTGCGGTATCGGTGTCTTCTACGTCATCTTGATGTTGTCCAAGCGGAGGATTGTAGCGCTGTTTGCCGCATTGGTGTTCGCACTGCATCCGGTCCACGCTGAGTCTGTGAGTTGGATCAGCGGCATGACCGATCCGTTGTTCGGGGTCTTCTTTCTTGCGTCTTTCTATTTTTATCTCAAGGCCCGCGCAGCACAGACTTCAGTCTGTGAACAACATTCGAAAGACGCTGGACAGACTAGAGTCTGTGCTAATTCACGGCGAGCGCTTGCGCTTTCGCTTGCGATGTTTGCAGTCTCAACATTCGCCAAAGAAACCGCGCTTGCACTTGTCCTTCTGGTCTTCGGATTTGAGTTGACTGTCGCTTCGGGCGCGATTATCCAGCGCGCGATCAAAGCAGCAAAGCGAGCCCTTCCTTACGCGGCTGTCGCTTTGATTTATCTCGTACCGCGCTTCCTGGTTCTGGGCGAGATGATGTGGAAGAACCCTCAAGCCCCTGACAGACCGCTCGGGTATACGTTGCTTACTTTGCCGTTCGTCGTCGTCACTTATCTTGGCCATCTGGTATGGCCTATCGGTTTGAGCGTTAGCTATAACACTCATTTCATAACGAGCGCGTCGTCGTGGGAATTCTTTGTACCGGGAGGATTCCTCGGACTGCTCGCGGCGGCGCTCGTCTATTATCGAAGGAGAATCAGCCGCGAAGTCTGGCAGGCCCTCTTGCTGATCTTCGTTCCATTGATCCCGGTGCTCAATCTCGGACAGGTTTCCAGGGAAGAGTATTTGGTCTTCGACCATTATCTTTATCTCTCGGTTGCGGGATTCGGTTACTTCATAGCTCTTGCGATCTGTGAGTTCGGTGCATTCCGGTCCAGCGAGCGGACTCGCATTGCGCGGCTTCGCAGGCACGCGGTTTCGGTCGCGCTAATTGCTGTGATCGCGGTAATGCTTGCGCTCTTAACGGCGCAAGGGAACAAGAGCTGGGCGAACTCGTTCGCAGTTTGGTCCAATGTCGCGCGAGTGAGACCGGCTTACTGGGCCGCTCATTACAACACCGGGCTCGCGCTGCTTGACGCGAAACATTTCGACGAAGCTCGCTCCGCGCTCGAACGCGCAGCCGTTCTCAAAGCTGACGAACCGGAGATCTTTGATGCGCTCGGTCGCGCCTTTGACGGAAGGGGCGATACGGCTCAGGCGGTCGTGAGTTTCAAGCGGGCCATCGAAATGAATCCGAAGTTGTTCCAATCGTACAATAACCTGGGCGCAACGTACTTCAAGACTGGCGATTATGCTCAGGCCGAAGCGAATTTCTCGGCAGCGCTCAGGTTGAGACCTGAAGCTTCAACATCGCGATTCAATCTGGGACTGTGCTACTCACGACAGCGGCGTTACAGTGACGCAGCACGCGAGTTGGCACAAGCGATTCAAACTTCGAATGACGCCGAGATGTACTACGAACTGGGCATCGCCTGCGAGGGAGCGGGCCGTTCGAGCGACGCGCTACGCGCCTTTCAGATGGCAAGTTCATTGGCAAAGTCGCAGGAGCTCGTATCTAAAATAGATGAGAGCTTGAGCCGCTTGCGGAAAGAAAACTAACATTATCCTTGGTAGCACCTGTTAGCTGCTGGAATCAACGATGGCCATTGGCGAAGCTCGAGTGATAGAACAGATCGCGGCGCGGACCAGTTCCAGCGCCGCGCAACGCATCAGCGCCATCGCTCTAAACACTTTTCGCGAGTCTGTCCGCGATCGCGTCCTGTACAACCTCCTCCTGTTCGTGCTGGTCCTCGTAGCCGCGTCAGCCTTTGTAAGCGATCTTTCGCTAGACATGGAAAGCCAGTTCACTGCAGCGCTCGGGCTCAGCTCGATGCTGATCTTCGGCGCGGTGATCGCAATATTCATCGGCGTCGGTCTGGTCTACAAGGAAATCGACAAGCGCACGATATATGGATTGCTGTCGAAGCCTGTCCATCGACACGAGTTCATCATCGGAAAATACGCCGGGCTGTGCTTGACGCTGCTCGTGAACTCGGCAGTGATGGTACTGGCCACTGAGCTTGCGATTCTGTATGTCAACCGAAAGTTTGTCCCATTACACATGGCTGTACTGGCCGCATCGTATCTGGTGTACTTGGAACTTGCGCTGTTGGTGGCGGTGGCTCTGATGTTCTCGAGCTTCAGCACGCCGATGCTTTCCGCGCTGTTTTCATTCGCAGTATACGTCATCGGGCATTTCAGCAAGGACTTGCTTGAAATGGCGGCGCTATCGAATTCCGCGGTTACTCGCGCGCTGTTGACCGCACTTTACTACGTGCTTCCAAACCTGTCCAATTTCGGATTCATAACCGAAGCCTCACACGGACGAGTAGTACCGCTGAGCGCGGCCGTCGCCGCGACCGCCTACGCGATTGTTTATGCAGGCATCTTGCTGTCGGCGGCTGTATTGATCTTCCAGAAGAGGAACTTCAAGTGAGCCTGCGAATCGTACCTGCTCTAATACTTACACTCGGCTTCTGCTTGCTGTATCCGATGCAGCGATGGATCGACAACAAACCGCCTCGCGAGATTGCCGGCCAAGAGACTCTTTACCTCTCGTCAGGCGAGACGATAAAGAAGATGAGCTTGGGCCTGGAGGCTCTGGCGGCAGACGTCTATTGGATTCGGACAGTGCAGTACTTTGGACGAAAGTTGATCGAGAGTGGAAAGCCAATTACCTCAAGCTCGACTAAAGAAATCAGCATGCCGCTGCTCGCTCCGCTGCTGAATATCGTCGTCACGCTTGATCCGCGGCACATCCCAGCTTATCGTTTTGGCGCCATCTTTCTTCCAGAGCGCGACTTGCCTTCGGCGATTAGCCTTGTCGAGAAAGGCATCCGCGAAAATCGCAACGAGTGGCGGCTGTATCAAGACCTTGCGTACATTTACTGGCAAGCCGGCAACGCATCGAGCGGCTCGGAACAAGCCGAAGACTTTGCGAAAGCTGCCGAGTGGTACGACAAAGGCAGCAAGGTGCCCGGCGCGGCCTGGTGGATGCGCGACCTTGCCGGCTTGATGAGAATTAAAGGCGGGAGCCGTGAAGCCGCTCGCGCGGTATACGAAACTTATCTCACCAGCGACGATCAGAACGTTCGCGGACAAGCGATTTCGCGATTGAAGCAACTACGTTCCATGGACGATCTGGACGCAATCAATGCGTTGCTTGCGCGTTACAAGAAGCAAAACGGCGCGTGCCCCGAAGATCTGCGAGCGCTTGCCCCGAAGCTTCGCTCGATGAACTTGCCGCTCAACGACGATTCAATGCCGGTCGACCCGGACGGCTTTCCCTACGATTACGATGCTGCAAAGTGCATGGCAGAGCTCGCGCAGGATTCTACTGTGCCCAGATGAACGTCCGATAAGCTTCAGCTTGTCGCCCTTCAATGACGCACGACAAACTGATGTTTATCGGACATTGCTTCTTCGAAAGTGTCGGCGTGCTTTTGCGCGAAACCGGAGTCAGTCGAAACACTCGACTATCGCGGGAGTTATATCAGTAAGGGACCTTACTCGTGACGAAATGTTTCGAGCGAGCTTGCCAAACGCGACCGTTGCAACAGGATTGAGAGTATGACTCCTGGTTGAGAGATCCTCGATGTTGCCGTGATCGCTCGTTAGCACTACAGTCTGGCGATTGAGGTCGGACGCTTCGAGCACTGCTCGAACGAATCGTGTGAGATCGAGCATGTGTTGCCGCGCCAGATCGTGCTTGCGCGTATGACCGATCTTATCGGTGATGAAGTGCTCATAAAGCGTGAAGTCGTGTTTGGAAGCCAGTCGAGCAAGCCGCCAACCGGCGGTCTCCGGCGTAACCTCATGAACGTCGACTCCTCTTTCGATCAAGAATCGATTCGTGAAGTCGTGGCTAACGGCGTGACCTGCTTGGAGGTCCTCAAGCATCCGCAGCCTCACACCCGCCGTTTGAGCGGCTACCGTTGTCGAGGAGACAAACCGCGGAGGGGTTTCAATGTAAGCTCGTGTGTACGCGTTTGCGAAGGTGACGGATCGACCTCGCGCAATCAACTTTTTGTAGATTGAATGCTCAGCCAGGGCTTGCTTGAGCCGAGGCGACGGGTAACCGTGCAGATGCCGGCCGATCAACTTCGAGGCGTTAATCCCGGTAAGGATCGCGGTTTGACCGGTCGCGCTTTGAGGCAACCCGTCTACGCCAAGCCGCGCGTCGGTTTCAGCCATCACGCCATCAAACGGCAGGCGGGGGGACTCATTTTGAAATATCGAAAAAAATTCAGACGCCAACCCATCAAGCGGATTGTGCTCACCGCGGGTGCCTAGCCCCACGCCGTCGACAAAGATTAGAAGTACGGACGAGTGGGCGACGGGGCGAGGGGGCGAGGGGGCGAAATCTTCCATTGATCGACCGACTTCCTTATGAGCTCCTAGCTTGAATTGTCCATTGCTCGGGGTGGTCAATCATTCTCACGAGTTGACCGAGAATCTTGTCATAAGTGTCATCCAACTCATCTCGCTCGCGTGCCGTGATGTAAGAGCAGCGCCACGCGATCTCGAGAAAAACTCGCGTCTCCTCCGCTTCGCCCTCCGAATCACTGAGCTTGCTGATGAAATGAGCCTTGTATCGCCGCTTCCGCCAAGCCTCTCCAATGTTGGCACAGACCGAGCGAGAACATCGTCGCATCTGATCAACCAACGAGTATCTTTCTTCGACAGGAAATCTCTTGGTGAGGTCGAAAACTCGCATCGCTGCGTCTATCGCGGCCTGATACACTCGCAGCTCTTTAGCTTTTGATCCTTTCTATCAGTGGGCCTCCTCTCGCCCACTCTCCCCCTCGACCACTCTCCCCGTCACTCTTCTTCCGTCGGCCTGATCCTTCCTTCTTCCTGCGCCTGATGAATAATCTTCGTTGCGATCAGAGCAGGCACTTCGGCGTAGTGATCAAGCTCCATCGTGTAAGACCCGCGCGCGCCGGTGATCGAGTTCAGCGTCGATTGATAAGACAGCATCTCTGACAAGGGAACCTGCGCCTTCACCACGGCCTGGTTGCCTTTCGTGTCCATTCCCTGTACTCGCCCGCGGCGGGAGTTGATGTCGCCGAGTATGTCTCCTGATGTTTCCTGAGGCGCTGTGATCTCGACGTTCATCACCGGTTCGAGCAGCACCGGTTTCACCCGCTCAATCGCCGTGCGAAACGCCTTACGCCCCGCCATCTGAAACGACAGATCGTCGGAGTCTACCGCGTGGAACTTACCGTCGATCAGCTCAACTTTGAAATCAACCATCGGATAACCGGCAATCGCTCCGCGGGCGGCCGCGTCCTTGATTCCCTTCTCGACCGCCGGTCTCCAATTCTGAGGAATCGCGCCGCCGAAGATCTTGTCGACGAACTCGAATCCTCCGCCGCGCGGCAGACCTTCGAACACGCACGTAGCTTCGGCGAACTGGCCGCGGCCTCCTGTTTGTTTCTTGTGACGTCCGACGATCTCAGCCCGGCCCCTGAAAGTTTCGAGGTAAGCGACCTTGGGAGGATGAAGCTCGACTTCAACACCGTACCTGCGTTTCAATTTGTTCACCGCGACTTCGACGTGAGTTTGTCCCGAGCCCGAGAGCAGGAACTCATTCGTTTGGGGTTCGCGATCAAACTTCAGCGCCAGATCCTCCTCGAGCATCTTATGCAGGGCTTGCGAGAGCTTGTCTTCGTCGCTGCGCGTCTTCGCCGTTATGGCAAAGGCGACCGCCGGCCTGGGAAAGTGAACTGTCTCATAAACGATTGGCGAGGCCTTATCGCAAAACGTATCGCCGGTGTGAGTTTCTCTCAGCTTGGTCACGGCGATGATGTCGCCCGCGTGAGCTTCTGCAACCTTCTCAAGCGCCTTGCCCTGCATCACGTGCAGCGGGCCGAGTCGTTCGCTAGCATTCTTTGTTATGTTGTATACAGTCGTGTCGGACTTAGTGTGGCCGGAGAAAATCTTGAACACATTGATGCGGCCGGCGAACGGATCGGCTACGGTCTTGAACACCAATGCCGAGAACGGAGCGATGTCGAGAACCTCCCGCTCGATCCACTCGTCGCTGTCGAGGTTGGGATGGCCCTTCGCCGTACCGAGTTCGTCGGGCGCAGGAGCCAGTTCCACTATTGAGTTCAGCAGCGGCTGTATCCCGATGTTCGGAATGCCCGAGGCGACCAGTATTGGAAACAAGCGGCGCTCGGTGACGGCTGCCTTGATCCCGGGGATCAAGTCTTCGTCGCTGAGAGTTCCTTCCGCGAAATACTTCTCCATCAACTCCTCTGAGCTCTCAGCGACAACGTCTATTATTTTTTCGCGAGCAGCTTCAGCCGCGGCTTTCAGCTCGGCGGGCACATCGCCTTCGGTCGGCTTCCCGCTGCCGTCGGCCTCGTAGGAATAAGATCGCATATGAATCAGGTCTATGACGCCCTGGAAGCCGCGCTCGCTGCCTATCGGAATCTGCACAGGCACTGCCGAGCGGCCAAATGCTTCGGTGATGCTGGCAACCGCCTGATCGAAGTTGGCCCGCTCGCGGTCCATCTTCGAAACGGCGATCAACCGGGGAATGCCAAACTCTTCGGCGTAACTCCAGGCTTTTTCGGTCTGCACCTCGACGCCGCTGACCGCGTCCACGACTACCAGCACGGAGTCGCACGCGCGCAACGCGGCTTTCGCATCGAGTATGAATGCGGCGAATCCAGGTGTGTCGAGTAAGTTGATCTTTGTCCCGTTCCATTCGCAGTAGGCGAGCGAGCTTATGATTGTGAGTTTGCGGACTATCTCGTCTTCGTCGTAGTCGGTGGTGGTG
>DASXSR010000014.1:0-11078 GCA_036505875.1 Blastocatellia bacterium
GACTGCGGATTGCGGATTGCGGAGGTAGCTTGCTCAATCCGCAATTCGAAATTCGCATTCCGCAATCTCCGCGCCGCGTCTAACATCACCGGCAAATGATAGTGAATCTCTTTCTGCCTGCTGCCTGGAAGCAGAGCAACAATCGGACGTTTCGTATCAAAACCGTGAGCGCGGCAGAATTCGTCGCGCGACATTGTTGCCGCCAACTCGCCAACCAGCGGGTGACCGACGTATTCCACTTCGATTCCAACTTTCTTGTAGAACTCTTCTTCGAACGGCAGGATCACCAGCATCCGATCGACGTCGCGGCGCAGCGCTTCGACTCGGTACCTGCGCCAGGCCCATACTTGCGGGCTGACGTAGTAAACGATCTTGAAGCCTTCGCGATGAAGCTTACGCGCGAGCCTCATGTTGAAATCTGGCCAGTCAATCAAGACGATCGCAGCGGGGCGGCGCCTGCGAGCCGCGCTTAGCAGCGTTCGATAGGCACGATAGAACCGACGCAGCGCGCGCGCTATCTCGAGCACGCCGATGATTGCAACGTCGCGCGCGTCAACAAGCGTCTCGACTCCAGCCGCGCGCATCTCGTCGCCGCCCGATCCGAACAACTCGAATCTGGTCTCTGGATGAAGCTGCTTCAGCGCTCGCGCCAGCGCCGCGCCGTGCTTATCGCCGCTGGCCTCACCCGCGACGAGCATCAAGGTTTCGGTCTTCATCGGGATCATGTAGAATAGTGCAACCGACTGCGATGCAAAAGAGCGATGCCGCTCTCTCACTGAAATCAGGAGGTAGGGAAATGCCAGACAACGCTTACACACCAAGACCCGAGCATAAATTCACGTTTGGTTTGTGGACGGTAGGCAATCGCGGGCGCGACCCCTTTGGCGAAGCGGTGCGGCCTTCGATGCCGCCAGTCGAGCTAGTACGCTTGCTGGCTGAAGTCGGCGCTATGGGTGTGAACCTCCACGATAACGATCTCGTTCCCATCGACGCCACTCCGGCAGAACGCGATCGCATCGTGCGCGAGTTCAAACGTGCTTGCGAGGAAGCCGGCCTCAAAGTGCCGATGGCTACGGTGAATCTATTCTACGATCCTGTGTTTCGCGACGGCGCTTTCACCGCGAACGATCCGAGCGTCAGAGCCTACGCGCTTCAAAAGACTATGCAATCGATGGATATCGGCGCGGAGCTGGGAGCGAAGGTTTTCGTGATGTGGGGCGGACGAGAAGGCGTTGAGACCGATGCCTGCCGTCGTCCAGACGAGGCGATCAAACGATTTCGCGATGCAGTTGATTATCTCTGCGAGTATTCGATCGATAAGGGTTACAACTATCGCTTTGCGCTCGAAGCGAAACCCAACGAGCCGCGCGCCGACATTTACTTTCCAACAACCGGAGCTTATCTGGCTTTCATAGCGACGCTCGATCATCCTGAGATCGTCGGGGTGAACCCAGAAGTCGCGCACGAACACATGTCCGGCCTGAACATGACGCACGCGGTCGCTCAAGCTTGGGAGGCAGGTAAGCTATTTCATATCGATCTGAATGATCAGCTTCCCGGCCGTTACGATCAAGACCTGCGTTTCGGCTCCGCCAATCCTCGCGCCGCTTTCTGGTTGGTCAAGTTTCTCGAAGACGTGGGCTACGAGGGTTCGCGCCATTTCGATGCGCACGCTTATCGCACGGAAGATTACGAGGGAGTCAAAGACTTCGCCCGAGGATGCATGCGCACGTATCTGATCCTCAAAGGGAAAGCTGCAAGATGGAACGCTGATCCGGAAATCAAGGCTCTACTGGCTGAAATCGAAGAGAAGAACTCTCAAGC
Source organism: Blastocatellia bacterium (assembly GCA_036505875.1). Lineage (GTDB taxonomy): Bacteria > Acidobacteriota > Blastocatellia > UBA7656 > UBA7656 > Onstottus_A. Next base: position 1,825 of record DASXSR010000014.1, read on the forward strand.
CGAACGGGTCGGGGGGTACAGCAAAGAACACGCGGCAAAGCTTCTATCGCGAAGTTTCGATCGCGCCAGCCTGGCCTCAAAGGGACTGCGGTACGAGCGTCTCGATCAATTGACGATGGATGTTCTTCTCGGCGTGCGATAACGTAGCACAGACTTCAATCTGTCTTGTGTGTTAAACAGACTAAAGTCTGTGCTACGCCAGCAGGAGTGTAGCGATGGTAACACCGAGATTTTGCTCTCAGTGCGGCGAGCGGCTGAAGTTCAAGCGGGCCGCTTCCCTGCCCTTCCACTCCTATTGCAATCGATGCGCGCCGCGACTTGCGCGCACACGACTCTGGCTGATTGCGGCACCCGCTCTTTGCATCGCTATTGGCTTCGCGATCGGCCACTACTCAGGCAAGCGCGAGCCTTTTTATTACATCGGGACGCCGGTAGAGATGAGTCACCTCGCGCCGCTACCCGATCGCGCACCTCACGACGAGCAACGCCTTACGCGTGCAGCGAAAAGATCGCCCGGCGTGGTGTCTGCAATCTGTGGTGCTCCAACCAAATCAGGCAGGCAGTGTCAGCGCAAGGTCAAGGGCGGAGGGTACTGCTGGCAGCATCGCGAAAAGTTCGGCGACAGGAAGCAAGCAAAAACATCACAATGAGTCCGCCTTGCCCGATAAGCTTTGGCTTGTCGTTGTGGTTGTTGCGAGAGATCTCTGTGAGAAACACGACAAGCTAAAGCTTATCGGACGTGGATTAGCTCTTTTGCCGATTGCCGTTAAGCAGAGGCCGAAGCGCCTGGCCGGTGTAAGAACGTCTCGATCGCGCGACGTCTTCGGGAGTTCCCTCGACCATCACCCTTCCGCCCTCCTCGCCGCCTTCCGGTCCGAGATCGATGATCCAATCAGCGCTCTTGATTACATCGAGATTGTGCTCAACCACAAGCACGGTGTTGCCAAGCGAGACCAGTTTATGAAGTACGTCCAGCAGCTTGCGCACGTCCTCGAAGTGCAGCCCTGTAGTCGGTTCGTCCAGAATGTAAAGCGTGCGGCCCGTCGCACGTTTCGATAGCTCCTTGGCGAGCTTGATGCGCTGCGCCTCGCCGCCCGAAAGCGTGGTCGCCGATTGGCCGAGCTTGATGTAACCAAGCCCAACGTCCATCAACGTCTGAAGCTTGACTTTGATCTGCGGAATGTTTTCAAGCAACGGCAGCGCTTCTTCAACGGTTGTGTCCAAAAGATCGGCTATCGACCGGCCCTTGTACTGCACCGAAAGAGTCTCGCGATTGTAGCGCGCGCCGCGACAAACATCGCAAAGCACGTACACATCAGGGAGGAAGTTCATCTCGATGCGCTTCATTCCGTCGCCCTGGCAAGTTTCGCATCTTCCGCCCTTGACGTTGAACGAAAAGCGGCCGGGCTTGTAACCGCGCTCACGCGACTCGGGCAGCATCGCGTACAGCTCGCGAATCGGCGTGAACACGCCGGTATAAGTAGCCGGGTTCGAGCGAGGCGTGCGCCCGATCGGAGACTGATCGATCTCGATGACTTTGTCTATGTGTTCGAGTCCCTCCACCTCGCGATGCGCTCCCGGATCGAGCAGGCTGCGATAAAGCTTACGAGCGAGGCTGCGATAGAGAATGTCGTCAACCAGCGTCGATTTGCCCGAGCCTGACACCCCTGTGATCACGATGAACAACCCTAGTGGGAACGTCACATCGATGTTCTTGAGATTGTGCTCGCGCGCGCCGAGAACCGTGATCGCTTTGTCGTTTGACTTTCGACGCTCTTGCGGAACGGGGATCGACAGCTCTCCGGCAATGTAACGGCCCGTGAGCGATTCAGGATTCCGCGCGATGTCCTCCGGGGTTCCTTGCGCAACGACATAGCCTCCGTGCGCCCCTGCGCCGGGGCCGAGATCGACCACGTGATCCGCGCGACGGATCGTTTCTTCGTCATGCTCGACGACTAGAACGGTGTTTCCCAAATCGCGAAGATGCTCGAGCGTGTCCAGCAGCCTTCGATTGTCGCGAGGATGAAGTCCGATCGATGGTTCGTCCAGCACATAGAGCACCCCTCGCAACTGGGAGCCAATTTGTGTTGCAAGTCTGATTCGCTGACTCTCACCGCCGGCAAGCGTCGCGGACGGCCGGTCCAGCGTGAGATAGCCCAGACCAACCGTTTCCAGAAAGCTCAAGCGTTGGCGAATCTCGCGCAAGACCAGCCCCGCAATCTTTTCCTCCTTTTGGTTCAGCTTGACGGCGTTGAACGCCTTGACTGCCTGCGAGATCGGCAGCCCAGTGTAATCGGAGATGGCTCGCCCGCCGACTCGCACGGCGAGCGATGCGGGCTGGAGTCTTCGGCCCTTGCATGCTGGACAAACAGTCGGTGAGATCAGCCCTTCAAACGCAGCGACGCCGCTTTCGCTTTTCATGTCTTCCGCGCGGGCCATCAAATAAGCAACCGCGCCTTTCCATTCGGTCTTGTATTCGTAAGCTCCATAGCGAAGCGACAGCTTATCTTTCGAGCCGTAGAAAAACGCATCCTGCGCTTTGCCGGGCAAGTCGGCGAATGGTTTATCGGGCGAGACGTCCGCTTGCTTGGCGAACGACTTCATTACGTCGCGCAGGTAGTTGCTGATGTTGGCGTCAAATGGAAATGGATCCTGATCGTTGATCGGAAGCTGCGGATCGGGCACGATCTTCGACGGGTCGATTTCATTGCGACTGCCAAGCCCGTGGCACTCGCGGCACGCGCCGTACACGCTGTTGAACGAAAAAGAGCGCGGCTCGAGCGCCGTCACCGATATGCCGCATTCGGGGCAGGCCATCTTCTCAGAATAGAGTCGCTCTTCGCCGTCGATGATCGAAACCATCACCAGGCCGTCCGTAAGTTTCGCCGCAAGATGCACCGAATCCTCGAGCCGCTTCTGGACGCCTTGCTTGATTAGCAAACGGTCGATGACGACTTCGATGGTGTGATTTCGGCGCTTGTCGAGCTTGATCTCTTCGTCAAGTTGTCGAATCTCACCGTCAATTCGCGCGCGATTGAATCCCGAGCGCTGAAGCTTGTCCAGCTCCTTCTTGAACTCGCCTTTCCGGCCGCGAACGATTGGCGCCAGTATCATCACCCGTTCGCCTTCGGGCAGCGTGGCCATCTGTTGGACTATCTGGTCGACGGATTGCCGCGAGATCGGACGACCGCATTTCGGGCAATGGGGCTGGCCAATTGAGGAGAACAGCAACCGCAGATAATCATAGACTTCGGTAACAGTGCCGACGGTCGATCGAGGGCTGCGCATCGTGGTCTTCTGCTCGATTGATATCGCCGGCGACAGGCCTTCTATCGCGTCGACGTCCGGCTTTTCGAGCTGATCCAGAAACTGCCGCGCGTAAGCGGAGAGCGATTCGACGTAGCGCCGCTGCCCCTCCGCATAGATCGTATCGAACGCCAGGCTTGACTTCCCCGACCCAGAAAGCCCGGTCACTACGGTCAGCCGATTCCGGGGCATCTCCAGACTTATGTCTTTTAGGTTGTGTTGGCGCGCGCCGCGGATTGTTATCTTGTCTATCGCCATCCGGAGTGAGCCCGCACAGGGGAGAATTTCACCTAGTCGATAACATTTCATTCTACCCGGCAAGCGCCGAGAGGTGTCAAGCTATCGCATCGACGCGGCTCGGTTTGCGAGCACCAGTCTGCTAATTTAGAATCCCGATGTGCAGCAAAAACCTCAGTCGAATGCGTTAGCCGAGGTGCTTGGAGATCTAGCCGGTTCGAGAGCGCGCAGTTACTTAGAATCAACGTTTGGAGGAGAAGAACAATGAAGACTGCAAACTACGTCTACTGGAAAGACGGGAAAGTGTGGCTGGGATATCTCGAAGAGTTCCCTGACTACTGGACCCAGGGAGTAACTAGAAAAGAATTGGAAGATAACCTTAAGGACATTTATGACGATCTTACCAGCGGAACCATCCCGTGTGTCCGAAGGGTCGCACAGTTGGAAGTCGCATGAAGCGAACGGATTTGATAAGGGAACTTGAGAAGATGGGCTGCGTCTTCATCCGTCATGGGCGAAAGCACGATTGGTACCAGAACCCGAAAACAAAGATATCTCAGCCAGCTCCTCGTCATCGGGAGATTAAGGAGCCACTCGCGAAAATGTAATCAAGATGTTAAGCGACCTGACCTGATTTCGCCGAGAGCTACTTTACCAGCTTCAGCTTTGTTATTCGACCGTTGGACAACCACTCCGCGACATACAAATTCCCACGAGCATCCCACCGAGGACAGTGAGGTGAGATGAATTGCCCATCTACCCACTGTTCAGGCGGGACTCCGTTTTTGCCTCTTTTTGCAGGATCAGGGTTGTCTCCGAGGTGAGTGATAACTTTGTTGTCCTTATCGAGGATTGTGACTCGGCCTTGAAGGTCGGCGACCGCCAGGTCCTGGCCGCGCTGATCGAAATTGCTTGGGAGGCGAAAATCATTCGTCACGAAGCTGATGTGCTTGCCGTCGAGGCTGAATATTTGCAGCCGATGGTTCGCGCGATCTGCCACAACAACAACCGTCGCCTTGTCGCGAGTGTCTACCCAGATTCCATGTGGGTTGTTCAACTGGCCCGCGTCGCTTCCCATCCCGCCCCATGAGTGCATGTATTCGCCTTTGGCATTGTAATGATGCACCCAATATTTGCCGTAACCGTCCGTGACGTAAAAATCGCCATTCGGCGCGAACGCCACGCCGGTTGGTTTATACTCGTCTGCTTTCTTGTAAGCGCCGGATTTTTCAGGATAGCCGATAGCCCAGATGATCTTGCCCTCAAGATCAGTCTTAATAAGTTCGTGTCGTCCGGTGTGGGTCAAGTAAAGGTACTCGGCGCTTCCTTCATTGCGAATCGCCATTCCGTGCGTGCCGTTCTTAAGTTCTTTGCCCCACGACTTGATGTATCTCCCTTCAGGGTCAAAGACGATGACAGCATTTTCGGTATCGGTATTCATGTAGACTCGCCCGTGCGAATCAATGACGACAGCGCCGTGAGTGTTCCCGAAGCGCATGCCATCAGGCAGCTTGGCCCAACCTTTGATCCATTCATAAGTATGCTTACCGCTGCCGAGTATGACGCGATTGTCAGACTTCGCCTTCCAAGAACTCGCCAGCAGCGAGCGAGGTGCTACTGCCGCTGCAACTGCTGCTGTTCCCATGCCGGCGAGGAACCTTCTTCGAGAAATGTGATCTCGTGATGTAAGCCGATCTTCGAGCATTGGCAATCTAAATTGTCAGGCCAGAATCCTTGTGACCACGTCGCCCGCTATGTCGGTCAGGCGGAAATGACGCCCCTGAAACTTGAACGTCAGCCGCTTATGGTCTATTCCGAGCAAGTGCATGATCGTGGCCTGCAAGTCGTGCACGTGAACTGGATCAGAAACAATGTTGTATCCGTAATCATCCGTTTCGCCCAGCGTCATGCCTCGTTTCGTTCCCCCGCCCGCCATCCACATAGTGAAGCAGCGCGGGTGATGGTCGCGCCCATAGTTAGTATCCGTCAGCTTACCCTGGCTGAAGACTGTGCGCCCGAACTCTCCGCCCCAAACAACCAGCGTGTCGTCGAGCAATCCTCGCTGCTTGAGGTCAAGGACGAGCGCCGCCGAAGCCTGATCCGTGCCTTTGCACTGCAACGCAAGATCGCGCGGCAGATCGTTGTGCTGATCCCAGCCGCGATGATAGAGCTGAATGAAACGCACATTGCGCTCTGCCAGCCGCCGCGCCAACAAACAATTCGCGGCATAGGTTCCGGGCTTGCGCGAGTCCGGCCCGTACATATCGAAGATGTGATCAGGCTCCTTTGAAAGATCCATCAGCTCCGGCACAGAGGTTTGCATGCGATATGCCATCTCGTACTGCGTGATGCGCGTTTCGATCTCCGGGTCGCCGTAGGATTCGGCTTTAATTTTGTTCAGCTTTGCGACAGCATCGAGCATCCGGCGGCGCGTGGTCTTGTTGATGCCCGGCGGGTCGGTGAGATATAGAATCGGCTCGCTGCCGGCGCGGAAGCGCACGCCTTGATACCTCGACGGCAGAAAGCCGCTGCTCCACAATCGCGAGAAGAGCGGCTGGTCGGTGTTGAGAGCTTGGGCCTGCGAGATCATCACGACAAAAGCGGGCAGGTTCTGGTTCTCGCTGCCGATGCCGTAGCTCACCCATGCGCCCATGCTCGCTCTTCCTGGCTGTTGACTGCCGGTTTGAATGAATGTGATAGCAGGGTCGTGGTTGATCGCCTCCGTGTGAACGGTCGTGATGATGCTGATGTCGTCAACGATCTTGGCGGTGTGAGGCAGCAACTCGCTGACCCATGCGCCCGACTGACCGTGCTGGCTGAACTTGAAGAGCGATCTTGCGACTGGGAGTGAGGATTGCCCCATCGTTTGCGCCACGCGTTGCCCCATCCGCACAGAGTCAGGTATCTCAGTGCCGTGATACTTGCTGAGCATCGGCTTGTAATCAAACAACTCAATTTGCGAAGGGCCACCCGATTGATGCAAGAAAATCACGCGCTTGGCTTTCGGGGCGAAGTGCGGCAAACCAATCAGGCCGCCGGTCTTTGGGTCCCGGTCTGAGTCGCTGTCAGCAACGGCGGCGAATAGTCTCGGCTCAACCAACGAAGCGAGCGCGGCAACGCCGATGCCAAGATGCGCGAACTTCCCGGCGATTCCGAAGAATTGGCGGCGCGTCAGAGTCAGCTCAAGTTCTCGTTTCAAGTCCATCGGGCTACTCCTTCGTGATCGTCTCGTCCAGATTCAGTATCGCGCTCGCCACCGTTGTCCACGCCGCAAGCTCCGATGCATCGAGCTTCGCATCCCACTTTGACTGACCGACGTTCAACAATGCGAGCGCGGCCTTCTTATCATTTCGATAGCGATCAAGCTGCCGAAGCAGCAATTCGCTCAGCACGCGCGATTCTTCCACCGAAGGCTTGCGCGCTGTAGCTAATCGAAACGCGTAGCTGATTCGGCTATTGGCATCCTTACCGCCTTCGATCAATGAGCGCTGCGCGAGCGCGCGAGCAGCCTCGACGTAAGTGGGATCATTCATAATCACCAGCGCCTGGAGCGGGGTATTCGTAACCGCGCGGCGCGCAATGCACTTCTCACGATCGGGCGCGTCGAACGTCGCAAGCGAAGCGGGCGGCACCGTGCGCTTCCAGAATGTGTACATGCTGCGACGGTAAAGGTCTTTGCCTGTGCTCTCGTTGTACCTCTGGGCAGAGAACCCGTCGCCGAATGCCATCTCTTCCCACAACCCTTTAGGCTGATACGGGAAGACGCTCGGCCCGCCGATCTGCGGGTTGAGAAGGCCGCTTGCGGCAAGCGCGCCATCTCGAATCATCTCTGCTTGCAGGCGCAGTCGAGGGCCTCGAGCAAGCAGCCGGTTCTCCGGGTCTTTCTCAAGAAGATCCGGCGTCACCCGTGACGATTGGCGATAGGCTGCCGAAGTCACAATCAACCGCTGCATCGCGCGGATGTCCCAGCCTATGCGGATGAACTCACTAGCAAGCCAATCGAGCAGTTCAGGATGAGATGGGGGTTCGGCCTGCGAGCCGAAGTTTTCCGCAGTCTTCACCAGCCCGTATCCGAAATAGAGCTGCCAGTAGCGATTGACCGCAACGCGCGCCGTCAGCGGGTGCGACGGATCGACCAGCCACTTTGCAAGAGCCAAACGATTGGGAGGCTCATCCTTTGGGAGCGGCGGAAGCACCGCAGGCACGCCCGCGCCGACCTTTTCTGTCTTGTTGCGATAGTCCCCGCGAGCAAGCACAAACGTCTCGCGAGGTTTTCCCCGTTCGCCCATCACCATTACGCTCAGTATCTGTTTATTGAGTCCTTCCTTTTGCTCCTTCAGGTTCTTCAGCTCAGCGTATTGTTGTCGGAAAGATTCAGGCGCGGCGTAAGTGAGGAAGTAATCGCGAGTGCGAGCAGTCTCTTCGCCCGTCCGCTTGCCGAATACACCGGAAAGAATTGCCTGCACGGGGTAGTGAATCGCAAGACGCTCGATCTCACCTGTAGACAGCGCGCGGTTGTAAAATCTGAGATCGTCAAGCTGTCCGCTGAACGGCTTGCCGATTTGTCTATTCCCGACTTCAAGCTCTGCGGAGCTTTGAATCGAACCTGAAAGATTGTCCTGCAAGACTTCTGTGTCGTACAGCTTGCCGTTCACATAGAGCATCAGACCGGCGGCCTTGCCTGACCCATCATAAGTAAGCGCAATGTGATGCCATGTGCCGAATGCCAGACGATTCTTTGTGCGAATCTGAATCGCGCTGTCGGGCCAGCGCGAGATCACCCTGATTGTGAGATGCGCGGCATAACTTTGAATGCCGATGAGAGAAACGTCGTCAAAAAACATCTCGTACCCGCGACGGGTCTCCGGGTTCTCAATCTTGTGCAGCAAGGTAATCGGCACGTTGCTGCTGCCTCTGAGCCAGACGGCGAGACTGAACGCGTCGCCGCGATCAAACGAACCTACGTTTCCGAAGCTCACTTCTGTTTCGCCATCGAACGAGACGCTGCGGCCAACCTGACCTGCGCCGAATGTCGGATCACCTTTGACAGTTCTTCCGTGTTGATAGCGGCCCGATATATCGGAGAGGCTCCCATCGAGCTCGTAGTGTGCCGTAAGGCCATCGCGAAGAGAGGCCGCAGCCTTGCGGACGAATGCTTTCTCCCATTCTTCCTGCGCCGATCTTACCCGCTTGTCCAAAAGCGATTCTTCCCTGGCTTTGATTGCAGCTTCGATTTCATCAAGGCGCGTTTTCTGTTCCGGCCGCGGAAGCGTCAAGACCGGATCGGCATTACCCGTTCTCCCGTCAAGGCCCTTCTCAGGAAGATTGTTGAAGAAAGCATAGAATTGATAAAACTCTTTCTGAGTGATCGGATCATACTTGTGATTGTGGCAGCGCGCACAGCCCATCGTCATCGCCATCCACGTGATTGAAGTAGTCTCGACGCGATCGACCACGTACTCGACCTGGTACTCATCCGCAATCGCGCCGCCTTCAAAGTTAATCATGTGATTACGGTTGAACCCGGACGCGATCTTCTGATCGATGGTGGCTTTCGGCAGCAGGTCGCCGGCAAGTTGCTCGATTGTAAATTGATCGAACGGCATGTTGCTGTTGAACGCCTTGATGACCCAGTCGCGCCAGGGCCACATATCGCGATGGCTGTCGATGTGGTAGCCGTGAGTGTCCGCGTAGCGCGCGAGATCGAGCCA
>DASXSR010000015.1:0-5463 GCA_036505875.1 Blastocatellia bacterium
TGCTTGATGACCAGGACCGTTTGCTTTGGAACCGGGATCAGATCGCGGAGGGCTCGGCGCTGGTGGAACGGGCGCTGGCGGCACGCCAGGTCGGCCCATACACCATCCAAGCGGCGATCGCAGCCGTGCACGCTAACGCACTGAACGCCGGCGCCACGGACTGGGCCCAGATCGTCGCGCTGTACGACCTGCTGGCCCGGGCTGAGCCGTCGCCCGTGATCGAGCTAAACCGCGCGGTAGCGATGGCGATGCGCGACGGTCCATCTGTGGGAGTCGTACTGATCGATGCCATCCTGGGACGCGGCGATCTCTCGGACTACCACCTCGCCCATGCGGCTCGGGCGGATCTCTGCCGGCGGCTGGGACGTACAGCGGAAGCCCGAGCCTCCTACGAACGGGCCCTGAGCCTCACGCAACAGGAGCCAGAGCGGCGTTTTTTGGAGCGGCGGTTGGCCGAATTGGCGGATTAAAACTGCGAACCCACTTTTTTGGGATTCCCGTTGTCGATTTTAGGCTACCCCGAACGACTATAGGGTATAGAGAGCAATCCACGAATTACATCATCGAAACGGGAGAAACCTATGAAATATATCTGCCTTGGATACATGGATCCAACAAAGTGGGAAACGATGTCCGAAAGCGAGCGGAACGCCTTCATTGACGAATGCTTCGCGTACGACGACGTGCTGCGGAAAAACGGGCACTTTGTTGGCGGGGAAGCGCTTCAAAGCCCTCGGAACGCCATTACCCTGCGGCCGCAGAACGGAAAAGTGTCCGTCACCGATGGCCCCTATGCCGAAACCAAGGAACAGTTGGGCGGGATCCTCGTGCTCGAAGCCAAAGACCTTAACCACGCCATCCAGTTGATGTCGAAGCACCCAGGTGTGAAGGCAGGACCCTTCGAGATTCGGCCGGCTGGGGACTTGACCGAAATGATCCACGAAAGTGAGCAGCGGCGTTCAACAACAAAATTGACATGAGAAAGGAAAACACGATTATGCGGTTCATGATTATCGTCAAGGCCACCAAGGACTCGGAAGCAGGCGTGATGCCAAGCGAGCAGCTTCTGACCGAAATGGGCAAGTTCAACGAAGAGCTGGTGAAAGCCGGCGTGATGCTCGCGGGCGAGGGGCTCCAACCGAGCTCCAAGGGCGCGCGCGTCAAGTTCTCTGGAAGCAAGCGGACTGTGATCGACGGGCCCTTCGCGGAGACAAAGGAGTTGATCGCCGGCTTCTGGCTATGGCAGGTGAAGTCGAAGGAAGAGGCGGTCGAATGGGTCAAACGCTGCCCTAACCCAATGCCCGGAGAGTCGGAGATCGAAATTCGTCAGGTCTTCGAGGCGGAGGATTTCGGTGCCGAGCTCACGCCCGAGCTCCGGGAGCAAGAGGAGCGACTGCGCGCGCAGATAGCTGCGAAAGAGAAATAGTCGCACCTAGAGCCACAGCGGCGTTAGAAAACGTTCTTAAACCAAGAAGAGAGGAGAAATTAAGATGAGCAAAACTCAGGTAAAACCTATTCCAGATGGAATGCATACGGTGACGCCGCACCTGGTCTGCGCTGGCGCGACGGACGCCATTGAATTTTACAAAAAAGCGTTCAATGCCGTGGAAATGGGACGGTTGGCGGGCCCACAAGGCAAACTTTTACACGGCGCTATCCGAATCGGTGATTCAATGGTCATGCTGGTCGACGAATTCCCCGACCGGGGTTCATTCGGACCGAAGTCACTAAAAGGTTCACCGGTCACAATACATCTCTATGTCGAAGACGTCGACGCGTTCGTCGCGCACGCCGCAGCTGTGGGGGCGAAGATAACGATGCCGCTCCAGGACATGTTCTGGGGCGACCGTTACGGCATACTGGAAGACCCGTTTGGCCACCAATGGTCGGTCGCCACGCACGTTCGCGATGTCAGCCCGGATGAGATGAAACAGGCGATGCAGAAAGCATGTTGCTAACAGCTCCGGACCTCACATGGATTCCCGCGCAAGGACCCGATGAAAGTGAAGCATGCGCGGAAGAAATATTTGGTGCCGAAGTGTCGATCCGGGCGTTCCCGTTCGACTAACAGATGGAAGCACTGACATGAAATACATGTTACTGATTTATCTTGACGAGCAAAAACCCTTGAGCGAAACCGAGCGGCAGGAATGTTACGCGGAGTCGACGCGGCTCGCACAAGAGCTTCATACGAACGGGCAATATCTGGCCGCCAACCCGCTGCACTCAACATCAATGGCGACAAGCGTCCGGGTGCGTGACGGCAAACGGCTCGTGACCGACGGCCCGTTCGCGGAGACACGCGAACAATTGGGCAGCTACTTCCTCATCGAGGCAAAGAATCTCGACGAGGCGATCGGCATCGCCGCACGGATTCCCATGGCGCGTAAGGGCACCGTGGAGGTCCGGCCGGTGATCGATATCCCGGGCCTGCCGGCGCAGTAGTAATGGCCGAGTTGTTGGGGTGAGACGGCAAACGCAGACATGTCGCGAGAGGCAAGGCCGTTCTCGATTGTGGGCTCTCCCGAACGACTATCCAATATCGATGGAGGTATCCTCATGAAATATATGCTGCTGGTTCACCACGACGAAAAGGTCTTCAGCAAGTTCAGCGAAACCAAGCGGCAGCAGATGCTTGAGGAATCCGTGCAGCTCACGCACCAGCTCCACGCCGACAGGAAATATCTGAGCGCTTCGCCGCTACGTCCGGCGTCGACGGCGGCGATCGTTCGGGTCCGCGACGGCAAAAGTTTCGTGACCGACGGTCCGTTCGTGGAAACCCGCGAACAGATCGCCGGCTACTTCCTAATCGATGCCAAGGATGTCGACGAGGCGATCGGCATCGCTGCTCGAGTTCCAGGGGCGCGCATCGGAACCATCGAAGTCCGGCCGGTGAGGGAAATCGCGGGCCTGCCCGCGGATTAGCATGCGCGACTGCGTCCGGATTTGACGCATCGATTGTGCGAAGCTTTGAGGAAAAAACAAATGGTAGGAAGGAGTAATTTATGAGCGGAGTTCGGGTACTGGTTGGTACAAGGAAGGGCGCATTCGTTCTCACCTCGGACGCGAAGCGCGAACGGTGGGACATCAGTAGTCCCCATTTTGCGGGCTGGGAGATCTACCATTTAAAGGGTTCTCCCGCGGATCCGAATCGAATTTATGCATCGCAGTCCAGCAGTTGGTTTGGGCAGATCATTCAACGCTCAGATGATGGCGGCAAGACATGGCACCAACCTGGAACACCCCCCGGCGAGCCGACCACCACCCCGGACGGCATGCCCAAGGCCGAGAGCAACAAGTTTGTTTACGACACGTCTCCTGAAACCGGCAAACCTCTCACCACGCACCAATGGTACGACGGCAAGCCGCACCCCTGGGAGTTCAAACGCGTGTGGCATCTCGAACCGTCGCTGAGCGATCCGGACACTGTCTACGCCGGGATTGAAGACGCGGCGTTGTTCCGCTCGACGGACGGTGGGCAGACGTGGAAAGAGCTTTCCGGTCTGCGCGGCCACGGGTCGGGGCCCGCTTGGCAGCCAGGCGCCGGCGGGATGTGTCTGCATACGATCCTTCTGGATCCGAGCAACTCGAACCGAATCTTCATCGCTATCTCCTCGGCGGGTGCGTTTCGCACCGACGACGCCGGCAAGACGTGGCAGCCGATCAACCGCGGTCTGCATTCACTCTACATCCCCAATCCGACTGCCGAGGTCGGCCACTGCGTCCACCGCATCGCGATGCACCGCTCGCGTCCGGATGTGCTGTTCATGCAGAAGCATTGGGACGTTATGCGGAGCGACGACGCCGGCGAGTCTTGGAGAGAGATCAGCGGTAACTTGCCGACCGACTTCGGGTTCGCAATCGACGTTCACGCACACGAACCGGACACAATCTACGTCGTGCCGATCAAGAGCGATTCGGAACATTTTCCGCCCGACGGAAAGCTCCGCGTGTACCGCAGCCGATCGGGCGGCAACGAGTGGGAGGCGCTCACGAAGGGTCTGCCGCAGAGCGATTGCTACGTGAACGTGCTGCGCGACGCGATGGCCGTCGATTCGCTCGATAAGTGCGGCGTGTACTTCGGCACCACCGGCGGCCAAGTGTACGCATCGGCCGACGCCGGCGACAACTGGGCGCCCATCGTCCGGGATCTTCCGGCCGTGGTATCCGTCGAGGTCCAGACTCTGCCATGATCCGAGTCACGCTACCGCCCCATCTGCGCAAGCTCGCGCACGTCGACGGCGAGGTGAAGCTCGACGTCGAGGGTCAAGTCACGCAGCGCGCGGTTCTCGACGCGCTCGAGGTCCGCTATCCGATGTTGCGCGGCACGATCCGCGACCACGTCACGCAGCAGCGCCGCGCGTTCGTACGATTCTTCGCCTGCGGGGAGGATCTGTCCCACGAATCGCCGGACGCTCCGCTGCCTGATGCCGTCGCGACGGGCGCAGAGCCTTTCATGATCGTAGGGGCCATAGCCGGTGGCTAGGATTTCGCCACAATCGCGGTAGAACTCAACGAACAAGAGTTCAGGCAGGGACCGATTCATGCTGTAGAGTCGTCTCGGTTGGGTTTTTCGATAATTACAGAATTTCTCGGGCGAGTAATCTTGTTTCAATATTTTTTCAGCAAGCAAACTCACGGAGGATTTATGCGATATGTTGATGGATATGTACTACCCGTCCCGAAGAAAAACGTGGCAGCCTATCGGCGCATGGCGCAGAAGGCGGGGAAAGTTTGGCGCGATCACGGCGCTCTCGAGTTCATCGAGTGCGTCGCCGACGACGTGAAGCCGGGGAAGCGCACGTCGTTCCCACAGAGCGTCAAGCTCAAGCCCGGAGAGATGGTGGTGTTCTCGTGGATTGTGTTCAAGTCGCGGACGCATCGTGATCGAGTCAATGCCAAGGTCATGAAGGACCCGCGGCTGGCGAACATGATGGATCCCAAGACCCTGCCTTTCGATGGCAAGCGCATGTTCTGGGGCGGATTCAAGGTCCTGGTCGACGCCTGAGAGTGCGGTACGTCGCCAACCGTCAGTGCCCGATAAGTTAGATCGCTTGGACGACTATCTACGTGAGCGGAAACCGGACTCTGGAGCGCCTCGCGGAGCATTTGGCAAAGGTGTGAGCCGCTTACACCATCAAAAATGAACTACCCCGCAGCCAGCTGCGGGGTATCAGAGCATAGCGGCGAGCATTTATCCCAAAGGCGTCATCCCGAATGGTTTAATCGAGGGTCCAGTCAGAATTTCGCCTGGATTCCCGCTAAAAGCATGCGGGAATGACGGACGTTAAGAGGTCTAGAATAGTTCTCTGGAACGAGATTAAAGGAGAAGGAACAGAGCTGCGAGAAATAGCGCGGCTTTAACAAAAGATGTTGGATCGAGAAATTGGATTGACGCACCGCTTCGTGGCGCGAAAATTCGCGATGAACATGTCCTGAACGTTTCCTTTATAAAGGAGAAAA
>DASXSR010000016.1:0-6497 GCA_036505875.1 Blastocatellia bacterium
AACCGAGAACCACTGCCAGAGGGCGAGCGGCGTAAACGCGATCAACTGCCCGCTCACTTCGTCGATGACCGCCAGCCGCGGGTCTTTTAACCCCGTCATCTCGCAAGCGCGACTGGAAGCCCAGACTCCGACGGCGAACACGATGACGTTCGTGGCGATGAAGACTAAGAGGCTTGTCGCCGCAGTCAGATGGAGAGCGGCGATGAGAAGGTAGATCGCCACGCCTTCTGCCGCGCCAACAGTGCCGGGCGCAATCGGCACGAAGCCGGCTCCGAACCCCGTCGCCAAGGCGTACGCAAAACGATCAAGCGGGGTAATCTTCTTCTTTCTGGCTTGTGCGATCATTCATGCCGAGGAACGACGTAAGAATTAGGATTCATGCTCCTGAACATCTATCGTTGGTCATCCCTCTTTAACGCAAAAGTGGCCCAGGTCGAATTTTTCCGCAAAGTACCGATCACGCCATGATGGGGCTACTCTATCCAGTAGCAACGCTTGCGCCGCGCCAAATGGATAAAACATTTTAAAGAGTAGAACCAGGAGAACCGGAGCAATCAGTTTCGTCTTCACAATGTCACTACACGATCCTGCCAATGAGATCATATTCGTGAGCTTCGGTTATCTCGACCGTCACGAAATCGCCCGGGCTCACATCGCGGCCCTCGGGCGCGTCGTTGATCAGAACGGACCCGTCAATTTCCGGAGCCTGCGATTCCATTCGACCCTCCAGCAGCAAGTCGCTTTCTTTCGACTTCCCTTCCAAAAGCACCCTCACTCGCTTTCCAACCAGCGGGAAATTCCTTCGACGCGAAATTCGCGCCTGCTCTTTCATCAGCCGCTGCTCGCGCTTCCGGGCAACTGGGACATCAACCTTATCGTCAAGCTCAAACGCTGCGGAGTTCTCTTCGTCAGAGTAAGGGAACACGCCAACACGATCGAACTCGACCTCGCGAACGAAATCCATCAGCTCCTCAAAGTCCTCTTCTCTTTCGCCGGGAAATCCAACTATGAATGTCGTCCGAATCGCAACGTCTGGAACCCGCTCTCGTATGCGCCGGATCATCCGCGCGTAAACCTCGTGATTGCCGCCGCGCCGCATGCGAGTTAACACACGCCGACTCGCGTGCTGAAGCGGAATGTCAAAATAGTTACAGACATTGGGACGGCTGGCGACCACCTCAAGCAACTCATCGGTTATTGCCGTCGGGTAGCAATAGAGGAAGCGCAGCCATTCGACTCCCTCCACGTCGGCAATCGAATTGATCAAACTAGATAGTCCGTTCTTGAGAGCGAGATCGGCGCCGTAGTTAGTGGTGTCTTGCGAGATCAGCACGAACTCTTTGACGCCCTGCGCGGCAAGCATTTCGACTTCTTTCAGGATCGATTCGGGCGAGCGCGAGCGAAACACGCCGCGCAGCCTAGGGATTATGCAGAACGCGCAAGTGTGATCGCAGCCCTCGGCGATCTTCACGTAAGCGGTATACGGCGCCGTTGCGCGCAATCGCGGGGTCGTTTCGTCGTAAAGGAAAAGCTCGGGAGCGGCTGCGCCGTCGCTGTAGACGGGCAAGGTCCGATGGCCGTTCGGCTCGACGACCGATTCGATTTCCTTTAGCTGATTGACTCCAATGCACGCATCGATCTCGGGAATCTCGCGCTGAAGCTCTTCACGGTAGCGCTCGACCAGACAGCCTGCGACGATCAAGCGTTTCAGGTTGGCGGTCCGTTTGAGTTGGGCCACTTCCAAAATGGTTTCTACCGATTCTTGCCTTGCCGAGTCGATGAAGCCACAGGTGTTCACGACGAGCACGTCCGCCGCACGCGAATCGTTGGTTATCTCGTAGCCCTGCCTCGCGAGCAGTCCCATCATCACCTCGCTGTCGACGAGGTTCTTGGGGCAGCCCAGGCTCACCATCCCGATTTTCTTGTTCACCGTCATTCGCTTGCTGGCTCTGTAGGCGATCGATCCGCGTTCAAACGCAAATTAGCATCTTACCGAACATCGCAGGTTTTTGCGACCTCGGTGCTTATTCTTTGACGCCTCGAATGCGGCGTCCTAAAGTATCGGGTGGTGGCAATGGGTGATATGGCTGGTACTGAAGGTTTTTACATCGGTCTCGATGTTGGTCGCACAATTCGCGGAGCGCTGGTTCGCGCGGATGGCTCGATATTGCGACAGCATCGCGTCGTGTCTGAAGTCAGCGATCCGCGAGTGTTCATCAATCAGCTGATCGACACAATCAAGACATTGCAATCCGAAGACGAGAGAGCACTCGCGGCCGGGATCGGATGGGCCGGGCTCGTGAATCAACGCGCCCAACGCATCGAGGTGAATCCCAACCTGTGCGACGTTTCATCCTATGACTTGCACTCGGAGTTGGAGCGCGCAAACGGTTTGCCCGTCGTAATCGACAACGACGCTAACGTCGCAGCGTACGGCGAATGGCGGTCGGGCGCCGCGCGAGGCTCGAGCGATGTCTTCTTTGTCACAATGGGCACCGGCATCGGCGCGGGATTGATTCTGGGCGGCCGGTTGCAGCGAGGCAGCCGCGGTTTCGCCGGAGAGTTCGGGCACTTCAAAGTCGAGCTGGAAGGCTTAGAGTGCGGCTGCGGCGGAACCGGATGCTTGGAAACGCTCGCGTCGGGCCCAAACATCGTGCGCCGAGTTCGGGAGCAACTGTTCAGCGATCCCTCTTTTTCGGTTTCGAGGCTCGCGCGGGATATGGAAGCGACACTCACGGCAGAGCGCGTGGTGGCCGCGGCGATGGAGAACGACCATCTCGCTCTGTCAGTGCTGAAGGAAACGGGGCGAATTCTAGGGACAACGATAGCAAGCATCGTTAACTTGCTTAATGTGGAAGTCATTGTGCTCGGAGGGGGCTTGATGGCAGCGGGCGAGTTGATTCTTGAGCCGATCAGAGAATCAGTTCAGCGAGCGACGGTGGCGCCGGCCCTCGACTGTTGCCGGATCGTCCCAGCTGAGCTTGGCCCGGACGCGGGCATCATCGGCGCGGCCCTGCTGGCGCGAGATTCGGTGCTTCACACGTAGACCGGATTCCTAACGCTCGCCGGCGATTCGCACTGTTTGGCAACATCAATTGCGAGGGCTTTACCGAAGGGTAATCCTGGCAGTATCATACTCAACCATCCTGAAACTAACTCAGGGTAGCTAGCGTAAACAATGAGCGCCGTTTCCTTGTCTAGTGTTTGAAGCCGACCAGTCAACAGGAGCTAGCCTATGAAGAAGCTGATTTGTGCCTTCGTCTCTATGCTTGTAATTAGTGCGGTATGTTATGGGCAATCCGACTCGCCGACACTCTTTCAGAAGCCGGCAGTGAATCACACGCAGATCGTGTTCGTCTATGCCGGCGATTTATGGCTTGTGCCTCGTGAAGGCGGTGATGCGAAACGCTTGACGACCGGCATCGGGATCGAAACCGATCCGATCTTTTCACCCGATGGGACGCAGATCGCCTTCACCGGCGAATACGACGGCAATACGGATGTCTATGTCATTCCGGCGACGGGCGGCGTGCCCAAGCGGTTGACCTATCATCCGGGGCCGGACGTGGCCGTCGGCTGGACGAACGAAGGGAAACGCGTGCTCTTCAACTCTGGGCGCAACAGCTATTCGGGTTTTACGCGGCTCTTCACAATCGGCCTGGATGGCGGCTTCCCGGAGGAGGTGCCGCTGCCGATGGCCCAGCGCGGCTCCTATTCGCCCGACGGCGCTTTTCTAGCCTATGAGCCGCTCGTCCAGTGGCAGCCTGATTGGAAGCGCTACCGGGGCGGTCAGCAGGGCGCGATCTGGATCGCCAAGCTCTCCGATTCCTCGATTGAAAAACTCCCTCGCGAAAGGTCGAACGATAAACAGCCGATGTGGATCGGCGACAAGATCTACTTCCTCTCGGACCGCAACGGCTCGGTGACGCTCTTTTCTTTCGACACAAAATCGAAGAAGGTCGAACAGCTCATCCGCAATGACGGGCTCGATATCAAATGTGCGACCGCCGGGCCGGGCGTGATCGCCTACGAGCAATTCGGCAAGGTCTACCTCTACGATCTCAAGGAGCGTAAGTCGCAGCAGGTGAAGATTCGGTTGGCGGCCGATGTGGTGAGTGTGAGACCTCATTTCGAGAAGGTCGGCACGCGAATCGCTCACGCGGCGATTTCTCCGACCGGCGCCCGTGCGCTTTTTGAAGCTCGCGGTGAGATCATCTCCGTGCCGGCTGAGAAGGGCGACGCACGCAACCTGACCAACACGCCAGGCGTGATGGAGCGCGATCCGACTTGGTCGCCGGACGGCAAATGGATCGCTTATTTTTCGGACGAGTCGGGCGAGTACGCGCTTCACCTGCGGGACCAGAAGGGCATGGGCGAGGTGAAGAAGATCGCGCTCCCGCCGACCTTTTATGGCTCGCCGACTTGGTCGCCCGACAGCAAGAAGATCGCCTTCTCCGACAAGAAGCTTCAACTCTGGTATCTGGAAGTCGACAAGGGCACGCCCGTCAAAGTTGACAGCAATCTCATTGGCTTGAAGGACGGCGTGCTGGATCCGCGCTGGTCGCCCGACAGCCGGTGGATCGCCTACGCCAAGCAACTGCCGAATCTGTTGCGCGCTATCTTTGTCTACCCGCTGGAGACCGGCAAGACGCAGCAGATCACGGACGGCTTGAGCGATGCGCGCCATCCGGCCTTCGATAAGAGCGGCAAGTATCTGTTCTTCACCGCGAGCACCAACCTCGGCCCAACGATTAGCTTCGCCGATCTCTCAGGCATCGCACACCAATCGACGCGGAGCGTTTACGCCGTGGTGCTTCGCAGCGATCTGCCTTCGCCGCTCGCGCCCGAGAGTGATGAGGAGAGGGTGGAACCCGACAAGGCGAGTGAACAGAAGAGCGGCGACAAGCCTGCAGATAAAGGCGAAGAAAAAAAGACCGAGGGTGCTCAAGGGCCGAGCGCTCAGAAGAAAGGGCCCGAGCCGGTGCGCATAGATTTTGAAGGCATCGACCAGCGCATCGTGGCCTTGCCGATTCCGGCGCGCAACTTCATCGACCTGCAGGTTGGCAAGATGGTCTATCTTGTCGAAGCGCCGCCGGTAAGTGTTGAGACGTTCGGGCCGCCTTCGTTCATTGTTAACAAGTTCGATCTCGAAAAGCGCAAGTTCGATAAAGCGCTCGAGGGCGTGAGCGCGTTCGTGCTTTCGGCCAATGGTGAGAAGGCGCTCTACCGGCAGGGCCCGAGCAATTGGGTGATCGCCGCGACTGCTACGATGGGCGCTCCTGCTGGACCTCCCGGCGCTCCCGGCGGTGGCGGAGCTCCGGGAGGGAGCGCGCCCGGGATAAATGTGCTTAAGACCGCTGATATGGAGGTCTGGGTCGATCCGCAGGCTGAGTGGAAGCAGATGTATCACGAGATCTGGCGCGGCGAGCGCGACTTCTTCTACGACCCGAACGCGCACGGGCTCGATTTAAAAGCTGCCGAGAAGCAGTACGAGCCTTACCTCGCCGGCGTCGCGCATCGCAGCGATCTCAGTTACCTCTTCCGCGAGATGCTAAATCAACTGACGGTTGGTCATATGTTCGTCCGCGGCGGCGATCAGCCGCAACCGAACTTCGTCCCCGGCGGATTGCTCGGTTGCGATTATGTAATCGAGAACGGGCGCTACCGCTTTGCCAGGATTTACAACGGCGAGAACTGGAACCCACAACTGCGCGCGCCGCTCACCCAACCGGGCGTCAACGTCAAAGTCGGTGAGTATCTGCTTGCGGTCAGCGGCCGGGACGTGCGCGCCACCGACAGCGTCTATCGCTTCTTCGAGAGCACGGCCAACAAACAGATCGTCATTCGCGTCGGCCCAAACGCGGACGGCTCCGGCTCGCGCGAAGTGACGGTCGTGCCCGTGGGGAGCGAGCAAGCCTTGCGCAATCGTGATTGGATCGAGAGCAATCGCCGCAAGGTGGATCAACTCTCCGGCGGCAAGCTGGCTTATGTCTATGTGCCCGACACGTCAAGCGGCGGCTACACGAGCTTCAATCGCTACTTCTTCGCGCAGACGAATCGCGATGGAGCGGTCATTGACGAGCGCTTCAACGGCGGCGGTCTCTTGGCCGATTACATCGTCCAGCAGCTGAGCCGCCAGCAGCTCAGCCAGATCCACTTCCGCGAGGGCAGCCTGGATGTGCCTGTGCCTGCGGGCGCGATCTACGGGCCGAAGGCGATGCTCATAAATGAGCTGGCCGGATCGGGCGGCGACGCCTTGCCCTGGTACTTCCGCAAGACGAAGATCGGGCCGCTCATCGGCAAACGCACGTGGGGTGGATTGGTCGCCGCCTTCGGTATCCCCCAGTTGATGGACGGCGGCGGGGTGACCGCGCCCGACGCGGCAGTCTATGGCCTCAACGGCGAATGGGAGGTCGAGAACGTCGGCGTCGGACCCGATATCGAAGTCGAATTCGATCCGGCCGCCTGGCGTCAGGGCCGCGATCCGCAGCTCGAAA
>DASXSR010000017.1:0-18361 GCA_036505875.1 Blastocatellia bacterium
ACGCGAGGATGGTGTGACACAAACCGAACAAACGCCCGCGAAGGCTTACTGTTACGATTATCCTCGCCCTGCGCTGACTGTGGACATAGTGCTGTTTCACCGAAGCGCAGATGGCGTGGAGGTGCTGCTGATCAAGCGTGCGCACGATCCGTTCAAAGACCTTTGGGCTTTTCCCGGTGGGTTCGCGGATGAGGACGAGTCGCTTGAGGATGCCGCCGCCCGCGAGCTTCGCGAAGAGACCGGGCTGGTCGGCGTTCATCTCGAGCAGATCGGCGCGTTTGGAGATCCGGGTCGCGATCCACGCGGGCGCACTGTGAGCGTAGTGTTCTCGGCGGTGCTCGATGATCGCGTGCAAGTTGCTGCAGCTGACGACGCTGCCGATGCCGAATGGCACTCGGCGCTTGCTCCGCCTGAACTCGCGTTCGATCACGAGAAGATTCTCAGCGTAGCTTTGACGCGAATGGGTCTAGTGCCAGAGCAAGCCAAAGCCGGGTCTATGCACAGACGGCCCCCGCGCTCCAAATAGAGACTCGCAGCGATGAGCGATAAGTCACACATGGCCTCTTCGCCGTTTCACGTAGCCCTGGTCGAGCCCGAGATCCCGCCTAACACCGGCAACATCGCCCGGCTGTGCGCGGCGACATTTACTCCCTTGCACCTTGTCGGCAAGCTGGGGTTTAGAACTGACGACAAAGCGGTTCGACGCGCGGGCCTGGACTATTGGAGCGAAGTCGAGATCCATCATCACCTGAGCATCGAGGCGCTCTACGACGCGCTAGCCGGTTGCCGCTTTCTTTATTTCACGACCAAGGCCGAACGCGCTTACACCGATTTCGATTACGCGGCGGGCGATTGTCTTGTTTTTGGGAGCGAGACTCGCGGTTTGCCGGAAGTGTTGCTGCGCGCGAACTGGGACAGGTGCTTGACGATTCCGATACCGAACAGACGCGTGCGCTCATTAAACCTCGCGACATCGGTTGGCATCGTGCTTTATGAAGCGTTGAGGCAAGTGTTCTGAGTTCAAGCTTTAGCTTGCAGGTCATCGGCAATCTAATTGAACTATGTTCGCAAGCTAAAGCTTAAACTCTGAACTTCTTGCCGGTTCTAATATCTCGCGGTGTTGAAGTTCGCCGAGCGGTCACCTGTTGTCGGATTGATCACGTCGACCGACACCGTAGCTCCATACGGGAAAGTTCGCTTCAAGGGCTTTTTCCCAATATCCGCTATGAGCCTGGTGAGGGTGCCGTTTGCCAGCGCGAACGAGCTGTCATAGCTCACGTTCGGCAGCGGCGAGCCGTCTGCTTCAATCATCGCCGAGCCGTCGACAAATCCGAAGCCGTCGATAATGACTGCGGTCTTTGTGAAATTCACGGCGACGATCGACGGTCTCTGGACTGGCGGGATTCTGTTTGTCAGCGCGTCGTAGGCGTTTGCCCGTCCCGATCGAGCAAGCTTCGAGACAAGAGGGGCGCTAGGCTCGGAGGTGTCGATTATACGCTGCTTCACTTGAGCCGGAGTGAGCGAGGGTTCATGCGCCCACAGCAGGACGGCAATGCCGGACACATAAGGCGTAGACATCGACGTGCCTTGAAGCTGCCCATAATTGGTTCCACCGGGAGTATCGTTGCGATTGGGTAGCGTGCTGTAGATTTGGGTCCCGGGAGCCGCGAGGCTCACCGAGGCGTGACCAAAATTTGAGAAGGTCGCTAAGTAGCCGGACGTGTTGTCCAGTGCCGCTACCGAGATAGCATTAGGCAAATCCCTGGCATAAGCCGCGGGAAAATCTGGATTGTCGTCAATATTCGTGCTGCCGTTGCCAGCAGCAGCAACAAACAATATCCCCGCTTCGTTGGCGGCCGCTATCGCCTGTCGCAGCGCTTGTGAGTCACTTCCGCCTCCCCAGCTTGCGTTGATTACTCTCACGTTGACGCCGCGATTTCGCATACTGATCGCGTAGTTGATTCCAAGCACGGCGTTTGATGTCGATCCCTTGCCCTGCGTTCCACCGAGGAACTTTAGTGACATCAGCTTAACGTGCCAAGCTACACCGGCAACGCCTAAGCCGTTATTCCCCAGAGCTCCTATTGAACCAGCGACATGCGTGCCGTGGAAGTCCTCGCTGTAAGACTTGAATAGTTGATTGGTTCCATCGTAAAAGTTCCAGCCGTTTAGGTCGTTGACAAACGATGGTCCCAAGATTCCGGGAGATGGATTGACCCACGCGTTTGCCGACAGGTCTTCGTGTTTGAGATCAACGCCTGTATCAAGCACTGCAACCACAATGTCGTCGCTGCCGGTGGTAATGTCCCACGCTCGCGTAGCATCGATGCTCAGGGTCTGTTGATCGGCCGCACATTGCGAACATCCGGGACTGGACAGCCCCCACATCGAGCTGAAGAGCGGGTCGTTTGGAACTGTGTCGCTGGCGTAGACAAAGTAATCGGGCTCAGCGAATTCAACGCGCGGGTCTTGCTTCGCGCGTTGCACGGCTTGCTCGACTGAAACGGTTCCATTGAGGCGGATCAGGTGCGTGCTGCCGCCGGGACGCCTCGTCAATGTTTCAGCTCTCACGCCGGGCACGCGAACGATCTCCCCAGCCGTGGCGTCGAGGTCCGACGGCTCAGCTTCAGCTTTGAACTTAACTATTATCCGGTCCTTAGCATAAACGCCTCCCTCGTTGTCACTCTGTTGGGAATAAACGACGGGGCGGGGAGTCAGGACGAGGGCGAACAAGAACAGGCACGCGCCGAATGCGACAAACTTTTTCATCTCGTACCTCTACTACCTCACTGTGTAATGCGGGAGATTGACCGTCGGGACTCTTCAGCCAGCTCCAAACCAACCTCGGTCCCTATAATACGGGGACGATCAATTATACTTTGGAGCCGCGCCTCTGTGCAATAGTTTGATGTGCAATAGTTTGAAAAGCTTCGATTAATTTGCCACATCTAAACGTTGCCGGATTCGAGTTGGCTGCGGCCCTCTTTATTTCAGAGGAATGGCAGGCAATCGCTTAAGCGTCCGACTTGTCGGATCAACGGTTATGCCAACCGACTCGAGTGCCGTCACCCCGATTATCGGCTCCGCGTTGTCGGGGCGAATATGACTCTGCCGTCTGCAGCGATGAGAAAACAGCCACGGAGTGGCGAAAGAAGATAACGCATACCCTAAGCTTGTTGGAACGTGCGAAGGCTATGCGGCGCCGTACTTCTTGAACCACTGTTTCAAGCGGTTCCACCCGTCCTGCGCCGCTTGCTTGTCGTAGCCCGGCCGATAGTCGGCGTTGAAACCGTGACCCGCTTCCGGGTAGACGATGATCTCCGACTTGCCGTCCGCCGCCTTGATCGCCGCGCGCATCTTTTCGACGGTGTCTTGAGGAATGCCGGTGTCCTTGCCGCCGTACAAACCGAGCACGGGAGCCTTCAACTGCGCGGCTATATCCACCGGGTGTTTGGGATGAAGCTCATCGGGAGCGCCTACCAATCGCCCGTACCACGCGACTCCAGCCTTGAGCCGCGGGTTGTGCGCCGAGTACAGCCAGACGATTCGCCCGCCCCAACAGAAGCCGGTGATAGCGAGCTTGCCCGTCTCGCCCTTGCTCGCTTTCTTCGCCCATGCCGCGGCCGCGTCCAGATCCGACATCACCTGCGCGTCGGGAACCTTCGACACAACTTTCGAAATGATGTCGTTGATATTAGTGATCTTCGATACATCGCCTTGGCGGGCGTACAGCTCCGGAGCAACCGCCACGTAGCCGAGCTTTGCGAAACGGCGGCAGACGTCCTTGATGTGTTCGTGCACGCCGAAGATCTCTTGAACGACCAACACGACCGGAAACGACCTGCCTTTGTCGGGCATTGCTCGATAGGCGGGAATATCGCCGTCGGCGACGGGGATCTTTACTTCGCCGGCGATCAGTCCGTTCGTGTCGGTCGTGATTGTTTGGGCGGATATTGGTTGGACGGCCAGCGCGAACCCGGTTGTGAGAGTGGTGACTACAAATTCTCTCCTGGTCAACGCGATCTTTGGCTCGAGAGCGGTCAGGTCTTCAAACATATGTCTTCTCCTCGTGGGATTTGGGAAGACGAGGTTAGCAGAGGCACACACGCATTTCCAATCTGCCCGCCAATCACAAAACAAAGGGCGGCCAATGAACAGGCCGCCCTAAACTCGAAAAAAAGTTCTTTCGGTTCTTCTTCAGTCCAGCGTCACCGGCACGAACTGCAACTGCCCGTTGCGTTCGACCTGCAACGTGATTTCTTTCTCGTCTTTCACCGATGCCATCGCTCTGACAAAGTCCTGGCGATTATTGATCGGCGTGCGATTGACTCGATGGATCACGTCGCCGCGCTGTAGTTGTGCCTCTGCGGCGGGGCTATCCGGCTTCACGTTCTGAATCATCACGCCGCCGGGCATCTTGAGCTTCATCTGGCGAGCAAGCTCACCGGTAATGTTCGACACCGAAGCTCCAAGCTTTCCGGCGTCCTGTTCCGGATCAGCGCCATTCTCGGGCTGATCCTCGTCGCCGGGCTTGGTCGGGCGCTCGCCGAGCCGGATCGAAGTTGTCTCGACATGTCCGTCGCGCACGTACTGGACCTCGCTGGACTTGCCCACCGGTGTGTCAGCCACGATCTCGGTAAGTTGCTTCGGCGATTTCACAGGCTTGCCGTCAAACGCGACGATCACGTCTCCGCTGCGAAGCCCGGCCCTTGCGGCAGGACTGTCGTTCGCCGTGAGGTCGCCCACAACCGCGCCTTCGGTGCCGTTGTACCCGACCGTCCGCGCCAGCGAAGGCGAGACGGACTGCAAGTAAACTCCAAGATAACCGCGGGTGACTTTTCCGCTCTTGATGAGCTGAGCGTAAACCTTAGTCGCAAGATTCGACGGAATAGCGAACCCTACGCCCGCGCTGGTTCCCGTCTGCGAGAAGATCAGCGTGTTAATGCCCACGACCTCGCCTTGCATGTTCACGAGCGGACCGCCGGAATTGCCCGGATTGATCGAAGCATCGGTCTGAATGAAATTAGTGAACTGACCGCCCTGGACTCCCAGGTCGCGTCCGGTCGCAGAAACGATTCCCGCGGTCATCGTCTGCTGAAGCCCAAACGGACTGCCAAGCGCGATCACCCATTCGCCCTGCTCGAGAGCGTCAGAGTTGCCGAGCCTGGCGAAAGGCAAGCTTTGCGCGTCGATCTTGACGACGGCAAGATCAGTTTCGCGGTCTTTACCGACCAACCTCGCCTTGAACTCACGTCCGTCAGCCAGCTTGACGTTGATCTGATCGGCGTCGCCGGCCACGTGATTGTTTGTGAGTATATAGCCGTCCGAGCTGATAATGACGCCCGATCCCGTTCCTTTTTGGCGTCGTGGCACTCCGTCTCCAAAATTCGGAAAGCCGGGAATCTGTGGAAAGCCTTCGGGCACGTGCATCGATGATGCTCGTTTACTCTTTTCGACTACGTCTATGTTTACGACGGCGGGCTTGATCTGCTTAGCCACGTTTATGAAAGTACGCGAAAGGTCCTGGGGCGAAGGCAACGGCGCCTGCGCTTGTTGCGCGGCAGCGCTGCCGTGTAGTTCAAAGCCGACGCCCGAGGCTGCGGCAAGAGCGACGGCGCAAACGACTGTCGCCACCCATTTTGATCTCAATTTGGTCCTCAAATCCATTCTGTTTCAAACCTCCATGATTACGGCAAGAATAGAGCGACAAAGAAACGAGTGGCGGATCCTTTCGGCTCCGTCACTCGTCCGTGCTTATTTCTTGTTAACGCCATTCGTTACGGCTGGTTTCATTATATCCCAAGCCAATCAACTGTTGCTGCCAACTCGCAAATTGTTGGTCACCGAGAACACGCCCGGCACGCCTCGGGCAGCGATATACGCGAGCTGGCTGTCCATCTGATTCGAGACGACGCCTTCAAGCGTTACGTTCCCGTTCTTTACGACAATGTGTATCGAGGGATTCGCGCCCATCGCGTATCGATACAAACCGCCGGTTCTAAAAATCGTGCGGTATTCGCGAGCACGAATCGAATCGTCAAACCCGGACAAAGGCAAGACCTCGATATTGTTGATAACCCGGTCAATGCCTTCGATCCGGGTGACTCGCCGCTCAGCGTCCTCTCGCGTCGAGGGGCGCACCACCTGACCGTACAAGGTCACGGTGTCGCCTTCGACTTTGTACTCGAGATTGTCGAAAACTCCGAAGTAGGGGAGCGTGACCAGTTCCTTTCGAACCTTATCCATCGTCGTGCCCTTCTGCTTGCTCCCGGCTAGCGCGACTGGCGCAACCAATGCGAGCACAGCCAGCCCGACGATCAAGTTAGTCTTAAGTCTTTTCATTCTTTCTTACCTCCTGCAAATCTCTATCGTTTGATTCAATCCCATTCTATTCTCATTCTTCTTGCCGGCCGGACTGGCGCCTGGCCAGCTTTCTTGGATGCTTCAATCGCTTGAACCGCTGTCCGAATCTCCGGCGGTGCCCCAGCTTCGAGAACCAGCACGACCTTTCCCAGCGCTTCGATGACTTGTCGGCCGTCGTCAGAGCTCAGTCGCGAAAGCGCTTCGCGGAAAACCTCATTGCGGCGTGCCCGAACTTGGTCGACTATTCGCCTTCCTCTGTCGCTAAGACTGACGATAACCGACCGCCTGTCGGTATCGATCGCTCGGCGCTCAATCAACTGCTTCTTTGCGAGGCGATCAGTTAGCTGACTGACGGCTGGGGCCGATATACCAATGGAAACGGCAAGCTTGCTCGTAGCGAGCGGCGATTCTCGCAACAGCCTGAGCGCATGCGCCTGAGGAAGGGTCAGTTCCATCTCCACCAAATGCCTCTGGTGATGCTCAAGCATCAACCGAAACAACCCTTCGACAAACCGGTCCAGAATCGCCTCGCCCTCGTTTATCACTATCTCCTTCCCCAATTTACTTAAGCTAGCTAAATATTTAATCTAACTTAACTATATCTGGTCGTTTTTCCCGATGTCAAGCGTAATAAGCGTTTAGCGGATGCAGGGAAAGACCTGCGCTGGAGGTTAGAACCCTATGTTCACGAAGGATCGAGTATTGAGATAGACTTCCGTTACTTCCCGGCCACGTTGTTCGATCAGGGCCTCTCTCGTCGCAACCATGTTCGCGTAGATACCGCGACGCGTCCGCACTTGCAATCCGGGCCGCGTGGTGTAGACGTTGATCGCGTGAAATCTTGTGTCATCACGGGCGCGCTCCGTAGAGTAGGCGAATATGTATTCGGTTCCTATCTCCGTGGCGATCTGCGGACTTAGCCGGGCAAATTCGTCTCGCGCTCCCGGATTCCAAATCCATCCGCCGGTCTCTTCGGCAAGCCCTTTTAGGGTGATCTCGGCGGCGTCAAGCTGGTGGTAATAGGTGCGCAGCTTCTCGATTCGTTTTCGAGCTGACGGATCGATCATCTCGTACCAGGAAAGCGGGTTGAAAGCGCGAGGCTTCAATTCGCGCATCAGCATCTCATTTTGGCTCACGACATAGACGGTCGCCCGGGAGCGATGAAGCCTGGTCAGCACAGCCTCAAAATCCAGCTCATCAAACGAGTCGATCCCATCGCTGATGACAACAACGCTCTTGCGTCCGGCGGCTCTGGGTAACACTTCCTCCGCCGCGTAGCGCAATGCCCCGTAGAAGTCCGATTTGATGCCCGGCTTGAACTTCCATTCCAGCGCGTGGCGCAAAGCCTCCTTGTCGCCCGTCCATTGGGAGATCAGACTCGTCTGATCGGAATAGGTGATTATCGCGGCCTTGTCTTGTTCTCCTAGCGAATCGATTATCTTCAGCGCTAGATCTCGGTTTATGTTCAGGTTCTTCAGAGTGCTGTCGCCGCCTGCATCAATCACGAACAGGACGTTGGCGGGCGTGTGCATAACCGAGTTGATTACCTGTCGCTTGCCGTCTTCGGTCAAGATGAAATCAGTCTTCTGAAGATTAGGCGGGAGCTTGCCGTAATCACTGTGAACGCTGACCGGGAGCAAGACCTCCTCGACACGCAGCCGGATGGTGTCTTTATCGTCATGATGCTGAGGCTTGGCTTGTCCGCGCAACCGTCCGCTTTGGGGGTGCACTTGCGCGGCGAGCGCGATGATTAACCCGAGAACCGCTGCTGCTTCAAACTTCCACTTGAGCGACATTTCAAATCCCCCAAGAGAACGAGCCGACAGATAACGGGAGAGTCTCAGATAAATGATACGAAGACTTCGTTAGAAAGCAAGCGTCCGGCGGGCGTCAGCGCCAATCGCTCTGCGTCCAGGTGGATCAACCCAGCTTCCGCCAGCCGTGGTAACTCATCGCAGTACCGCTGGACAACGTCGATTCCATACTCCGATTGAAACTCGGTCAAGCTTATGCCTTCCTTCAATCGCAGTCCCATCATCAGCGCGTCCGCGGCACGGTCCGTGTCGTTTAGCTCGCGGCGCTCGGCGATCGCATGATTGCCCGACAGGATTCTGTCTATGTAGGTTTCAGTCTTCAAAAGGTTAGACCATCTCGACCGGCCGTCATAAGAATGAGCGCCGCATCCCATTCCATAGAACGCTGTGCCGGTCCAATATTTCAAGTTATGTTTCGATCTAAAAGGGCTGATCGTTGCGCCCTTTCCCCGCGGCGTGCGAGCGAAATTAGAAATCTCGTAGTGTTCATAGCCCGCTCCCTCGGCGGCGCTGCAAGTCATTCGATACATCTGGGCAGCCAGATCGTCATCTGGCCTCGGCCGCAACCCCCGATTTATCTGAGCGTAGAGCTGAGTGCCCTCTTTGAGATCGAGCATGTAAAGAGAAAGATGTTCCGGGCAAATCTCCAGTGCTTCGCCAACATTGAACCCCCAGTCTTCGAGGCTCTGTTCAGGGAAACCGGCAATCAGATCGAGGCTGATGTTTTCGAAGCCGGCTTCCCGGAGCAAATTGAGGGTGCGCCGCGCATCCGGAGCCGTGTGTGTGCGGCTAAGCGACACGAGTTCCCGGTCAATAAACGATTGCACACCAACGCTCGCGCGGTTTATTCCCGCATCGAGCCACTCATCGATCTTCTCGCCTGAGAACGTCCCCGGATTGATCTCGACTGTGATTTCGCTATCCGCAGCAACATCAAACGCATCGCGGCAACTGCGGACGAGCGTCGAGAGGTGTCTCGCTTCGACTATTGAAGGTGTGCCGCCGCCAAAGTATATCGTATCGACTTTTCGCGGCAGGCGTTCGCCCCAGTAAGCCGCCTCACGCGATACGGCGTCAACATAATGGTCTGCCAGGTCTTCGAAGAAATCGGTAGTGTTGAAATTGCAATAAGTGCACTTGCGCTCGCAAAACGGAATGTGAATGTAGATTCCTGCGCGTTCGTTCACATCGAGATTATATCACCCAGACACCCAAGCTTTCCGGAGCGTCAGGGCGCTTCTCCTTCGAACGGACTGCCCGATGCCAGCGGCGTCTCACCGGATCGTTGGCTATCGCGTTCGGTCAAGGCATCGAGCAAGAAGAGGGTACGTTTCAATTATTTCTCGATGATCGAGAGTGCCACTTCTGGATACCGAATAATAAGCCCTCGTCAAGCTTGTCGCGACAAGTTCAGATGCTGTTTCCTTTCGTCAACATAGACTTATGCTCCTCCCAAGACGTGGTTTTATCGTCGCGAACATCGACGGTTCACGCAATTTGCCCTTAGCCCTTTGCGCTGATATTCTTGGCTCTGTTCGCCGCCCCAAGCATAATACATTTGGAAGAAGATGAGCGAATCTAACAATCCCAACGGAAAGATCACAGTGGTAACCGGAGGCGCTGGTTTCGTTGGATCCAATGTCGTCCGTAGATTGCTGTCAGAAGGCGCGCGGGTCATCGTGCTTGATGACTTCTACACCGGCGACAACAACAACTTGCCAACCGACGAATCGAATCTTGAAGTCGTCCGAGGCAGTGTGACGGATTTCGATCTTGTTCGGGAAGCTGTCAAAGACGCCGGCCTGATCTTCCATCTCGCCGCTCGCAACATCATTGTCTCTACGAGAAATCCCCGCGAGGATTACGAAGTCAACATCGGCGGGACTCTTAACGTACTGCTCGCGGCCCGAGAAGCCAACATACCGCGCGTCGTTTATTCGTCGTCTACCTCAGTCTACGGTAACCCTCGCTACCTGCCCATTAACGAGGATGACGCGACCAACATGCTGAGCCCCTACGCGGTATCGAAATTCGCGGGGGAGAATTACTGCAAAGCTTTTTATGAAAGCTACGGGCTGTCAACGGCAGTGGTCCGTTACTCGAACGTCTACGGGACTGCGCAACGGCCCGACAATCCCTACTGCGGCGTGGTAGCTAAGTTCTTCGAGTCGGCAATGGCGGGCCAGCCGCCGCGAATCCACGGAGACGGCGAGCAGACTCGTGATTTCACTTTCATCGACGATGTAGTTGAAGCCACGCTGTTGGCGGGCATCAGCCCAAAAGCCGACGGGCAGGTCTACAATGTCGGCACAGGCCGCGAGACCACGATCAATCAACTCGCGCGACTGGTCATCGAGATAACCGGTGCGAGCGTTGAACCTGCGTATGTCGATCGTCGCGACATCGATAACATTCGTCGCCGCGTGGTGAACATCGAAAAGATCCGCCGAGAGCTCCGCTGGGTTCCAACCTTCACCATCGAGCAGGGCCTTCGCAGAACCTACGAATGGCTGAAAGAGACTACAAAGTGAGCCCGAAGCTGAGGGCGGAGCCAGCCGAGCGAGCGCAACCCAAACCCCGAGTTCTCTGCGTCGCACCTGCGTGGAACGAGGGCGAGCGCATCGCTCGCGTGGTCAGCGCCGTGCCGCGAGACTTTGTGCAGACAACAGTGGTCGTGGACGACGGCTCAACCGATGATACCGCGAGCCACGCGGAAGCCGCCGGCGCAACTGTGATTCGAAGCGCGGCCAATCGCGGCGTGGGCGCGGCGATTCGCAGCGGCATCGACCACGCTATCCAGCACCACTACGACATCGTTGTGGTGGTGTCGGGCGGAGGCAAGACTCCTCCCGAGCAAATACCGCGGCTCCTCGGTCCGATCATCAACGGCGAAGCTGAACTGGTTCAGGGCTCGCGATATGTGGAAGGCGGCGAGTATTTGCGTATGCCGCTTCGACGAAAACTCGGCACGCGCGGCTATACACTTTTGTTCTCGCTCTTCTGCGGGCGCCGAGTCACAGACGCGTCTAGCGGTTTCCGAGCAATCAAGGTCTCGCTTTTTGACGATAAACGAATAAACCTCTGGCAGGACTGGCTCGACCGCTACGAGCTCGAGCCGTATTTGCTTTTCAAAGCTCTTCGGTTGAAACACAAGGTAGTGGAAATTCCAGTGACCATCGAGTATCCAAAAACCGACGGCATCGCTTACACCAAAATGCGCGCGTTAACCGATTGGTGGAAGATTTTCAGGCCTGTGGTTTTTCTAGGCCTCGGAATAAAGCGGTAGGAACGGGAGAGTTCATCATTCAACGCTGAAGTCCATCTCCTGGCGCACCGTGCTGCGGCTCTCTTTTCCTCTCAGCTTGTCTCTGACCGTCGCCTCGAACGTGTAATCATCGGGCGCCAACTTATTAAGCTTGATCATCCCGCCGGTAATGATTCGCGCAGGCGGCATGCTGCCGTCAGCGATCGTCACCGGACGCCACGATCCGGTGAACTTAACGTCGCTGCCGCGAAGCACCCTTATCCGCATCTCGAGCTGCGGCTGTTTGGTCTTGCTATCGAGCTTTGCATTATAGATGACCAGCGAGTAAGAGAACTCACCGCCAGTTTTGAAACGCCGCTGCGACGGCGTTCCTCCGTCGCCGGCGGTGTTGGCGACTTTTCCTTCCTGTATCGTCTGGCCGCTCAGAAACAGGCTGCTGGTCGACAAACGATCCGACTTCATGTTGGGAATGTCGATGTAATCGTTCGCGGTCCCGATCAAACCCGTTCCGATCTCGCGCAGAAACATCCTGATCTGATAAGTACCCGCCTTAAGGTTCAGCGTCCGAGTGGCGACGAACCCGCGTCTGAGCGCCCCTTCGTAAGTCTGCGGGAGGAGATTCATATCCAGAGTGTTCGAGAACTTATCGACCGCCTTTCCCGCAGCATCGAACACCAATCCGAATTCGTCGAGCTTGGTCTGATATCTGCCCTCGACCTGAGTGAAGTGAAGTTTCGACGCGTCGATGTGGAGCAGCAGGGTGATCACAGGCTCGCGCTGAGAGTCGTCGATATACAGCGGAGTCAGACGCAAATCGATGTCGCGGCGAACCAGTGGCGACGAGATGGCCTCAAACGCTTCGGCGACCTTTGGATCGAGCCCAGCGTACTCGCGCGACGCGGATTTGGCAAGAAAAGACTTGCGGTATGAAACCGTTAGCTCGGGCCTCTCGCGAACCACTATTTTTACTTTGTGGATTTTCCCGTCCCAGTGGCCCGACTCAGGATAGAAACCAAGCATGTAGTAAGCCGAGTTCTCATCAAGCACCGAATCGAGCCCGCGCTTAATATCGTTGTTATTACCGAAGAACTTCCCGCCGGTGTCGGCGGCGATTGCTCTTAAGCTGTCCTGCGACTCGAAGAAGTCGGATCGCTTGTTGTTCTGTGCCTCCGTAATGGATGTACCAAGATCGTCGTCGCTATCTATCTGGTCAGAGGCGCTGAGCGTCAAAGGATCAAGCCCGCGCGGATCGATTGTATAAAACACAACATTTGACTGAGCGGCAAGAGCGGTCGTCTGATTTAGGTCTTGTGTGGTCTGCGTCGCGTAAAGCCTGATGCCCTCCGAGACAAACACACTGACTTTGCGTCCTGGGAGCTTGCCCATCGACTTAATTACCTGCTTCAACGCATCAAGTGTCGCGCGCACGTCGGCCTCTTCGAGCGGATCGGGCATACTTCCCAGGCCTCGCCCACCTTGCGGCATCGATACTCCGCCAGCCCCACGGCGAGTCGCTTGACCGCCAAACGACGGACCGCCAATCGAAGGAGCGCCCATCCGGGCGAAGCTGCGATAGGGCGTCGAGTCGTTTGAGAAAAAGAACGGCCGAAGCCTGTCTATGGCGCGGTGCAACACGCGTTGATCGGATGTGAACTGCTGCAGCACGCCTGAGCCGCCACCGGTCGGAAGGATCAGAACCAGGTCGCCGGGTTGCATCTTGTTATCGATAAAGTCCTCGAGCATTTTTCGTGTGCGATAAATGTTTTCAAACTTGATGTGCAGGGTGTCGACGACGAAGGCGATCACGCGTTTGAGTTCCCCTGCGGTGATTGCCTTCGGCAGAGAGCGGGTCTCAGGCGCAGCCTCGCTCACGTGCCTTGTGTTAGCCACTTCATAAGAGAAGTTGCTTATCTGCTGACGTTTGTTGTTGTCGTACAGCTCGAAGTCCTCGCGCTTGAGTCCGGTAACCCGTTTATTGTTCTTGTCGCTCACGATCACGTCGATTTGCACAAGCTCGGTCCGGAGCTTTATCTCGCCCTGATCCTGGTTCTTCTTCTCCTGTGCCCCGATGTTTGAAGTCGGAATTAAAATCAACAGGACGATCAACAAAAATGACGCTCTATTCTTTGGCATCGCTACCTCCACTTCACCCCGCCACCTGCACGGATCGAGTGTAACACCAGTCATCAGTTAAGACGAAGCAGGAGGCGCGCAGGCTTGATAAGATTGCGACGTTAATGGAGACTGTCACCGGAGGCGCTAAAGCTTGTCACAGCTCGACAGTCAAATTGAGTCTGATTTTAAAGAAAATGCGCTCAGCGGTCGCGTGATTCTGGTAGCCGGAGGGACCGGCGGACTCGGAAGCGCAACTACAGCGTTGCTGGCTCGCAACGGAGCGACAGTCGTTGCGGGCTACCTGCGCGACGGCCAGAAAGCGGAAGCCTTGAAACAGGCTCTGGAAGCCCAACACAGGGCCGCTGTCCATCTCGTCGAGGGCGACATTTCGGACTCGGTTGTTCGCGCGCGCTACGTCGAGACGGCCGAATCGATCGGCGACGGTTTATACGGCTTTGTTTGTTTCACGGGTGATCCGGCGCGAGTCAAGTTCGACGATGCAACCGAAGCCGACTTGCAGGATTCGTTGCTGAAGAACTACATCGCACCACTTCTGCTGGCGCGCGCGGCTGCCGCTCGAATGATGGAGCGAGGCGACGGCGCGATTGTGTTGCTGTCGACGATGCAGGCAGTAGCTCCGTTTGAATCGAGCATCAATTACGCCGGGCCGAAGACCGCGTTGATCCAGGCTGCGCGAATAATGGCAAAGCAGTGGGGTGGACCAGGCGGCGTGCGGGTGAACGTAGTCGCGCCGGGAGTCAATCGCGCCGGGATGGCTTTGAAGTCTATCGAATCAGGCAAGTATGATTTCTACTTAGATCAGAAGATCATCCCGCGTTTCGGCAGACCGGAAGACGTGGCTCGTGTGGTAAGGCTATTGCTTGAGCCTGACAATTACATCACAGGTCAAGTGATCACGGTCGACGGCGGGCTGACGCTGCGACGGGATAAAGGATAGTCTTTGTCAGGAAACGGAATTTGAAAATGGCAAACTGAAAATTGAAAACTTTCAAATTTGCAATCTGCATTTTTCAATTTTGAATACTGTCGGAGGCCGGTTGAACACTAAAGAGCTTCTAGATCTGGCGGGCGACCCTCGCTTCATCGAGGGCATCTACAATTATTGTGACCGTTGGTGCGAGCGCTGCCCGCTCACTTCTCGCTGCCTTCTTTACGCGCAAGAACGGGCAGACGGCGAGGACTTGGACGCCTACGACATCAACAGCGAAGCTTTCGTTGAAAAGCTCAAGTCGATCTTCGAGCAGACTCGGGAGATGATCACAGCGATGGCTAAGGAGCGCGGCATAGACCTCGATTCACTCGACCTGGAGGATGACTCGATCTCCCGTAGACGGAAAGAGTTACGCGAGTCACATCCGCTTGCACGCGCAGCCGAGCGATACGCGAAATTGGCCAAGCTGTGGTTCGATCAAGAATACCCGGCGATCGAACAAGAGCTTCACACAAGCGAGAAGGACGGATTGCCCCTTGTGGATCTTAACCTTCAGGAGAAAGTCGAGCGCGTTGGCGATGCGTTAGAGGTGGTTCGCTGGTATCAGTTTCAGATCGCAGTGAAGATCATGCGCGGCCTGATGCGCGATGAATTCGATGAAGAGGACGCATCAGAAAGCGTTCCGCAGAAAGATTCGGACGGATCGGTCAAGGTAGCGTTGATAGGAATGGACCGCTCGATGGGCGCGTGGGGGAGATTGAAAGAAGAGTTTCCCTCACGCGCGGACACAATTCTCCCTTTTCTTGTGCACCTTGAGCGTCTCCGCCGAAAGACTGAACAGGAATTCCCCGACGCGAGGAAGTTCATAAGGCCCGGCTTCGATGAAGCGCCCGACCAATATGTAAGCTGAGGCTCCGGTAATAAGGTATTTCAATGAAATCAGGTTCCTCCGCTTATTGGCCGACGGCGCTTGTTCGCTCCGTCATCGTCATCCTCATAACCACCTGCTGCCTCAGCGCGCAGGGGCCGCCGCAGTTTAAGATAACGCCGGACATTCGCGCTGCTCTCGATCATGTCTCCGCAGATTCGCTTCGAGGACATTTGTCGTTCATCGCTTCGGATGCGCTCGAAGGCCGCAACACTCCGTCGCGCGGACTCGACATCGCCGCGGAATACATCGCAGCGCAATTCCGACGCGCCGGTCTCGAACCAGTCGGTGATGATGCGTATTATCAAACAGCTAATTTTGTGCTCACTGAGACACCGATGGATCTCTTTGAGCTGAAGCTCCGGAAGGGAGCTGACACGGTCAGCGTCGCCAAGAACCAGGTTAGCTTTAACATCGACAAGGCTCTAAACATTTCGGCTTCCTTGTTGAAGGTCGATTACAATGACCCAGCGACAATCGCGGCTCTCACTCCAGAAGGTGTTGACGGAAAGGTTGTCATCACTGAAATTCCAGACTCGCGGCGCTTTGAGCAGCCGCGAAGGCTCGAGATGTTCCTGGCGCGTGAACAGTTCCTCAAGAGAATGACTGAGCTGAAGATACCGCTGGTCATCTCGATCGACCGGAACAATGTTAGCGGAAGCGGCGCGGGTCAGGGACGCCTGATTGATCCGGAGAGCAGACGAGATTTTATCCAACCCGGCGCGCCGGTCATAACCGTTCACGATCCGAGAGTGGTCAAACAATACGACGAGATGGCGCCGACCGCCGCGACCGCGGAGATTCAGGTTCGCGTGCCTGCGCAGATCGAGAAACCGGTTCGCCTGCGAAATGTTATCGGCGTTTTGCGCGGCTCTGACCCCAAGCTTAAAGAGAGTTATGTTGTCGTAACCGCTCACTATGATCACTTGGGCACGCGGCCGGGCACGCAAGGCGACAACATTTTCAACGGCGCTAATGATGACGGCAGCGGGACAGTCTCGGTAATCGAGCTCGCCTGGGCGCTTGCATCTCTAAAGCCTGGTCCGAAACGCAGCATCGTCTTCATGACTTTTTTCGGCGAAGAGAAAGGATTACTCGGCTCGCGTTATTATGGTCGACATCCTGTTTTTCCAATCGATAAGACTGTTGCCGATATTAACCTGGAACAGGTGGGTCGCACCGACAGCAGCGAAGGTCCCCAAATCGCAAACGCGAGCCTTACAGGTTTTGACTACTCCGATATTCCAGCGACTTTCAAAGCTGCCGGCGAACTGACGGGCATCACTGTCTACAAGCACGAGCAAAACAGCGATGCTTTCTTTCCGCGCAGCGACAACCAGGCTTTGGCGGATCAAGGCGTGCCTGCTCACACGCTTTGCACTGCGTTTGTTTACCCTGACTACCACGGAGTTGGCGATCATTGGGATAAGATCGACTACGTCAACATGGAGAAAATCGACCGGATGGTCGCGCTGGCGGTGATTATGATAGCCGACAACATTGAAGCGCCGCGTTGGAACGAAGCTAATCCCAAAGCGGCGCGTTATCTAAAGGCTTGGAACGAACATCACGGCAAATAGGACCCGGCTATTCCTGGCTGATCCGAACAAGTTCCTTATGAACATCGATCACCTGGCGCCGAGTCTCGTCAAAGGTTCCCGACGTATCTATCTTGTAGTCTGCGTAGCGCAGCTTCTCGTCTGATGACATCTGCGCGGCCAGTCTACGCTCGGCGTCTTCGCGCGTGATCCCGCTGCGACGCATCAGTCGCTCGATTTGAGTCTCGCGATCGCAGTAAACAACGATCAGCTTATCGAATCGCTTGTAGCCGCCGGATTCGATCATCAACGCCGCGTCGATCACGCCGATGCCCTTCGGATCCCGAGCTTCAGCCTCCGCGAGCAATCGGTTTTGCTCTTCAATAACACGCGGATGAACGATCTCGTTTAGTCGTTTACGCCGCGACTCGTCCGCAAAGACTATCGAGCCAAGCTTCTGACGATCGATCGAACCGTCCGGGCCTAGAACTCCTTCGCCGAACTCTCGAACGATATCGAGATAAGCTTCCCGCCCCGGCTCCATGACCGAATGAGCTATCTTGTCCGCGTCAAACGTAACGCACCCAAGCTCGGCAAGCACCGAGAGCACAGAACTCTTGCCG
This sequence comes from Blastocatellia bacterium, assembly GCA_036505875.1. Classification (GTDB taxonomy): domain Bacteria; phylum Acidobacteriota; class Blastocatellia; order UBA7656; family UBA7656; genus Onstottus_A. Next base: position 17,599 of record DASXSR010000017.1, read on the forward strand.
ACCGCTATGCTCCCCGTGAGTCCCACTTTCAGCATGGATGGATCAGTCTTCGAGCGTTTTGATTGCGACTACTGGATCGTTTCACTGCTCGCAATAGGTTGTTGCTGATTAGCATCCACTACTTGAAGGGTTTGTTCGGCAAACACGTTTGAGTTGATGAGCGACTGAACGACGTAGCTGCCGGACATTGGAAACGTCACATTGGCAAAGATGGTTACGTTGTCCGCGTATCCGTCCGGAGGAACCTGAAACGACGATGGAGCCGAGACGGCTATTGGCTGAGTTCGATCAGGCGTAAGGATGCGCACTTCAGAGAGGTATTGTCCCTCGCCAGACCAGTGATTGAGCACCACCAGCTTGAGCAGAGTAACCGGCAACTGTGGGACTTGAATCGCGTAGAAGATGCCCATCAGGCTGAGCTTGTGGTTGATCTCGACCCTGACGTCCTCGCACAACATCGTGTAATGAAGCTTGAGATTCACTTGCTGAGTTTCATTAGTCATCGGGCCTCGCTTTCGACGTTCAGCTTAACATCTCTAGTTCACTAATGCCATTTCGGTCGATCCATAGTTGGCATTTATTGTGGGCATCCTCGCAAATATCCCGACTCTTGCTTCTAATAACTTTCCGATCTCGCATTCTTATCGAGGCTCAGATTACTTATCGAGCCGATCGACGGTTTGCTTTCCATCGAGATTTGTATTATTAGGACTTTCACTCACTATTTTTGACTGGTGGCTGACTTGTGCGCATTTCCCGGTTC
>DASXSR010000018.1:0-5071 GCA_036505875.1 Blastocatellia bacterium
GAAATTCAATATTGTTTGGGATACAGGATGATCGATCTGGTGACGCTGTCTTTTACTCGCGATGGTGACGGGAAAATCTCCGAAGCGAAAATCATCGAACATTAGACGCGCGCCTGGACGCGCTGCCTTATCAGGATTCAAATCAGGCTTCAGATGCTGATGAGCGACACTGATAACCGGGTCATAGAAGAGTTGGCGAATGGCATTACGCACGGCATTGGTCTGGCATTGAGCATCGTCGGACTGGCAGTCCTCACCGTGCTTTCAATTCTTCGCGGTGACGTCTGGCAAATCGCCGGCTGCACAACCTTCGGCGTTACGCTGGTGCTCCTGTACGCCGCTTCAACGCTTTACCACAGCTTCCGCGCGCCGGGACTGAAGCGAGTGCTGAAGATACTCGATCACGCCGCGATCTATTTGTTGATTGCCGGAACATACACGCCATTCACTTTGGTCAACCTCCGAGGCTTCTGGGGCTGGACCTTGTTCGCGCTGGTTTGGGGCTTGTCGGTGTTCGGCATCGCTTGGAAGTTTTTCCACGTCGAGCGCTTTCAGTTGGTTTCAACGCTGACCTACATCGCGATGGGCTGGCTCGCGCTGATAGCGATCAAGCCTTTGCTCGCCGCCGTTCCGCTGTCGGGAATAATGTGGCTCGTAGCTGGAGGACTCTTTTACACGATCGGAGCGAGCTTCCTGGGGTTGAAGCGAGTTCCTTATCACCACGCGATATGGCACGTCTTCGTGATGGCGGGAAGCGTCTGTCACTACTTCGCTGTTATGTTCTACGTTCTCCCTCACGGAGCTTGAGCCAATACATTTCAAGAGCCGGCGCGGCTCGCAGCGATCGTCGGCTCACTTGCGCGATCCAGCACAAACCGGGCAATGCGCTCGCGATGATAAGTCGCGTCGCCGAACATCAGCTCAGAAGCCTTCGCGCGCTTGTAATAGAAATGTATGTTCTCGTCCCACGTGAATCCCACCCCGCCGTGCACCTGTATCGCAAGGTTCCCGGCCTCGCGGTAAGCGTCGCTCGCGTAGGCCTTAGCCATAGAAACGGTCAGCGGACCCAGTTTCAGGTCGTTGCTCATAATCCACGCCGCGTAATACACGGCCGAGCGCGCGCTTTCGGCCATCAGCAACATGTTCGCGCAGTGGTGTTGGACCGCCTGAAACTGGCCGATCGGCTTGCCAAATTGTTTGCGAGTCTTCGCATACTCGACTGAGGCGTCGAGCATCCATTGCATGCCTCCAACCATTTCGGCAGTCAGCGCGAGCGTCGCGACGTCAAGCGCGTGATCGAGCGCCGCGCGAGCTTTTGCCGAGTCGTTAAGGACGTCTTTGGCTTCGACCACAACGTCGTCGAACTCGACCGCGCACAGCAGACGAGTCGCGTCGATGCCGGGCATTGGCTTGATGCTCACACCGGATGTCTTCGAATCGACGAACGCAAGCACCAGGTCTGAGCCGGCACGTGCGACGGTGATTATGAGATTCGCCACCGACGCGTCGCTGACAAACAATTTCTTTCCGTTGAGCTTGTATCCGCCGTCCACCGGAGTCGCGGACAGCTTCACTGCGTCAGCGTCCCAGCTCGCGCTCTCTTCGAGTAGCGCCACCGTTGCTTTCGATTTACCTTCGCATATCGCCTGAAGCCTCGCGCTGCGATAATCAGGCGAACAGGCTTTTTCGATCAGCGAACCTGCCAACGCGACGGTCGACAGAAAAGCTCCGGGCACAAGCGCACGGCCCATTTCTTCAAAGGCGATTGTCATCTCGACCGTGCTCAATCCAAGGCCGCCATCGTCTTCGGAGAAAATCAAACCGGTCCAACCTTGCTCGACAAGCTTGTTCCAGATCGGGTCGGAATAGGGCTCGCTTTTCTCGATCATCTCTCGCACGAGCGTCAGCGGACATTCTTGCACAAACAGCTCGCGCGCCGAGCGCTGAAAGAGCCTCTGGGTTTCGTTCAGTTCAAATTCCATTCGTTTTCCTCTTAGCGTCTCTGCGAGTCTTTGCGTACTTTGCGCGAAACCTTACCTTTGAGAATTCGCGTTTCGCGCAAAGACGCAAAGACTCGCAAAGTCGCAAAGATCAATAACTCTTCGGCAAGCCCAGCACGAAATGCCCGATGATATTGCGTTGAATCTCCGAGGTTCCTGCCTCAATCGTGTTACCGCGGGCGCGCAGGTAGGCATGAGCCCATTGACCGTGATCAATCGCGTACTCGCTAGCCCTCGTCAACTGACCGTAAGGTCCAAGCATCTCCATTGCCACTTGTTGCATGCGCTGGTTCATCTCGCTCCAGAATATTTTCTGGATCGAGCCCTCCGGTCCGGGCACACCGCTCTTGTTCATTCGAGTGAGAGTGCGCATTTGGTTGAGCCGGAAGATTTCAATCTCGGTGTAAATCTGCGCGAGCTTCTGGCGGATGATCGGGTCTTCGCTGGCCGGGCGGCCATTGCGATCGATCCTGCGAGAGAGTTCGATCAACCTCTCAATCTGGCGTTTGAAAGTGATCTGAAGACTTGCGCCTAACGTCCCGCGCTCGAACATCAACGTCGCAATTGCAATGTCCCAACCGCCGTCAATCTTGCCTACGACGTTTTCGACCGGCACTCGAACGTTCTGAAACGATACCTCGTTGAATTCCGAGTCGCCGGTCATTTGACGAAGCGGCCGCACACTTATGCCGGGGCTGTGCATGTCGATCAGCAGATAAGTCAGGCCTTTGTGCTTTGGGACGTCGGGATTAGTGCGCACAACCGCAAAGCACCAATCAGCAAAGTGGCCAAAGCTCGTCCAGGTCTTTTGCCCGTTGACGATGAAGTGATCGTTTTCACGTACGGCTTCCGAGCGCAGAGAGGCAAGGTCTGACCCGGCGTTGGGCTCGGAGTAACCCTGACACCAGATTTCGTCGGCGCTCAGGATGTTCGCGAGGAAACGTCTTTTCTGAGCTTCGTTTCCGTAAGCGATGAGCGTCGGGCCGAGCAGTGAGAGCCCAAGCACGTTTATCAGCGGCGGCGCAGCGGCACGCGCCATCTCTTCGATGAAGATTGTCTGCTCAATCAGCGTCGCGCCTCGCCCGGCGTATTCTTTGGGCCAATGAATGCCAACCCATCCAGCGTCGTACATTTTCTTCTGCCACGCGCGAAGATACTCGAAACGTTGTCTCGAGTCTTCATCGTGCGACGCCGCCGGATCCCAATCCCCGGGGATGTTGGAATGCAGCCAGGCTCGAAACTCATCCCGAAAACGTTGCTCTGAAGCTGTGAGGTTCAGGTCCATGATTTCCCTCGATACAATTCACCACTTGTATGGACGGCCTCTGTGGCGTCCCCACTGTGAAATCTGGTCAGGATCCCGGAGCGACCACGGAGGGCCGCTCCTACTAGTTCGGGTCGCTGATTATACCGCGACCGGTCGAATGCACCAACCGTAACCACAACTATTTTGATAGAGAGCCTGGGATTGTGGTAGATTCACGGCTCTAACAATCAGAGTTCATAAATCGAAAGGAAGGATTCATGTTTGCGAGAGTTTTTATATTGGTGCTCTTAATGACCTGTTGCTTCGCCGCATGCACCAGCGGTTCAAAGTCTAATAAGAACTCGCAGAGCGCGCCGTCTCAGCCCAGCTTGGATGCCAAGGACAGCGAGGGCAACACGCCTCTTCTGCGCGCAGTCAACAGCGGCGATACCATCGAGATTACAAGGTTGGTCGAGGCGGGCGCCAACGTCAACGCCGAGACCAACTCGGGAGTTACGCCGCTAATGAACGCAGCTGGAATGGGAAACAAAGAAGCAGTCGAGTTGTTGATAAAGAAAGGCGCCGATGTGAATCATCGCACATCCGGCAACTACACTCCGCTGATGCAGGCTGCGCTGGTCGGACAGACGGAGATCGTGAGGATTCTGCTTGACGCCGGAGCGGACCCGACCGTTAAAGACACCGGCGGACGAACCGCCGCCACCTACGCTGAGGAGTCTAAACATCCGGATCTCGCAAAGCTGCTGAAGGAGAAGGTGACACAGGCCGCGGGGAAAAGGTAAACGGCGGCTTTCAGTTCTCAATACTTCGGCACGCTCGGATCGACTCCGAACAATCTCGAGTTGCTTGGCGACTTTCGCGGAAATAGTTGGCGATTCACTTAAACGTTCAAATCTCCAAGGGTACGTCCAAACTGATCAAATCACATACGAGGTCTTCACTGAAGCCTGTAGACGTAAGCATCTTCAACATAAGTGCCATCTAACGCGCTCCGAGTGAATCGCGCGCCCGCAGGATCCGGGGCAATCTTCATCGCTCTGTTGAAAGCCTTGACACGCGGGTCTTTGGGACTGATCAGCGAAATGTTCTGTAGGTTTAACGTGAGAGGCGGAGTGATCGTGCTGAGTTTTTTCTGTATCACGCCATATCCCAGTAACGGCCCGACTTCGTCCACGAGAGGGGTGGCAATAACGAGACGCCACTCCTGCGACTCGGGGAAATACCACCAGAAAGCGGCTCGCACTCGCAGGTCCGGACGACCAACAAACGCTGGGCGATGCTTACCCCAGGAAAGCTCGACCCTTGCCTCGGTTACGGCTAGGTGTTCGAGGAAACGCCTTCCCTCTTTTAAATCCTCGTCTACCAATAACGTCTTAACCACATCAGTACTCCATGGTTTCTGTCTGATATGGCGGTTAGGAGATCGCCCGCTTTTTTCTCTTGAACTATGGTGTACCGGCTTTCTTCAGTCCACTCCTTAACCACGCCCCAACACCAGGCGAACTTTGGATCACTGCTGCCTTCCGCATCCAGCGAAGCAGACAACCCGGCGGTGTCTACTAACCGCGTAAGTTGGTGAGTCCAACTCGCGTTCACCTTATTCTTATCCGGGAAATCGTGCCGTCTCGTCTCCTTCGCGATACAGGCTTTCAAAGCACATTCTACAACGTAGCCGGCCAGGTAGTAAGCGCCCGCGTAGTGTCCGCTAGCCATTAGGGACTTCGCCTCTTGCAGTCGTATTCGAGTGAGTCCTTTCAGGTCGTTCCGGTTCATGCAATCTCTCAAAAGAACTTTCAATACTTCG
>DASXSR010000019.1:0-7706 GCA_036505875.1 Blastocatellia bacterium
GCCCGCAAGCTGAAGGTTGAACTCTAAACTTCGTATAACTTCGAATTGTAGAAAGGCGCGAAAGCGGCTACCAGAGCCAGTTCGAAGGTCATCGCCCGCGTGAGCAGGTCCCGCGATAGTACTCCCCACGTACCTTGACGACTTCGCACATCGCGCTCGCCGGCGACTTCGTCTATCACGTCGGCGAGTTCGCGTTTGCCATCTGCTACAGCTTCTACTATCGACTTCGGAACCATTATTGAAGGACTCGAGCCGTAGCTCCCGCGTTCGCCGTCTGTCACATATGCCCATCCTCTCAGAAAGGTGAGGCGGCGCGCCTCGAGTCCGATTGAATGAAAACCGCCTTCCAGGCCGATGTATAGATCGGCGCGGTCATTTTCAATTCTCAGCTTTTCGTTTGCGGCGATCGCGCGAGCCATTGCGCCCCGCATCAGTTCCTCGTCAGTCATCGGCATTGCCGGCGAGTCCGTTGCAACGTCGATTGCGACGATGTCGGCGTCGGCCCACGAGGGATCCATCTGGGCCACACGCGCGACGCTTGAGCGAACGGCGGCGATCTTCGCGGCCCTTGATGAACCAAGCGCGATTTTCATTCCGTCAACTAACCTCCGCTCGAGTCGAGGTCTCAATATAATTATGGAGGGCTAATCTCTCACTCCGATTCGCGCCGAGTCAATGCGTGTTGCCTGTTTCATCGACGCTGCCTTATATTCGGATGCTGGTTAGTTTTGATGGAAGCGAAGGAAAAGATCAAGCCAGACCTGACGGCGCTGCGAATTCATCGTGACGATGAGGAGTCACCGGGCGCCCGGCGAGGCCTGCGCGCGGTTTTGTTGGGAACGGCGCTTATCGTCATCGCCGGCGCCCTGCTGGTCGGCTACAGGATGTGGAATTCGGCGACGATGCCCGAAGTTGAAGTCGCGCGAGCAACGGTCGAATCATCAAGCGCGGGCATAGAGATTTTGACGGCGACCGGATATGTCGTCGCCGATCGCAAAGCCGCGGTGAGCCCGAAGATTTCCGGGCGGCTGGAATACCTCGGTGTGGATACAGGCAGCCGTGTGAAGCCCGGTCAAGTGATCGCGCGCCTGGAGCACCGCGACCTCGATGCGCAACTGAGTGATGCCAAGAGCGCCCTTTCGAACTATCAAGCCGCGAAGGTTCAAGCCGAAGCCGAACTCGAGCAAGCGCGCGCTAACCTTGCTCAGGCTCGAGCGAATCATCAGAAGAGTAGCCTCGAACTTGCGCGACAAACGAAGCTGCTTCAAGACGGGGTGACATCACAGGCTGATTTCGATAATGCGACAGCGCAGGCGCGCGTCAACGAAGGGCAAGTGCGAGCCGCCGAAGCTCAGATCCGCGCGAGTCAAGCCAAGATCGAATCATCCTCTTCGCAGATCCACTCGGCTGAGGCTCGCGTTCGATTGATCGAAGCGCAGATCGAATACATGAACATTCGCAGCCCGTTCGAGGGGCTTGTCATCTCGAAGGACGCCGAGGTAGGCGAGACGGTCGCGCCGGCGATTTTCGGCGGAGCGAATACCCGCGGCTCAGTTGTTACGATCGTCGATCCGAACACCCTTGAAGTGGAAGCGGACATAAACGAGTCGAGCATCGGAAAGATCGTGCCAGGCTTACAGGCTGAGGTGACGCTCGATGCGTTGCCCGGCGAAAAACTCGCCGCGGAAGTTCGCAAGGTGCTTCCGACTGCCGATCGCCAGAAGGCTACGGTGAAAGTCAAAGTGCGCTTCAATGAAATCGATCCTCGAATTCTTCCTGACATGAACGCGAAAGTGACGTTCATGCAAAAGCCTGCAGCAGGCGCGAAGTCCGAAGCAAGTCGAGTCACCGTACCTAAGTCCGCAGTTGCGCAACGCGATGGGAAAAGCGTTGTGTTCGTAGTCAAAGATGGGCGAGTTGTGTTGCAGGCAGTGACGCCGGGTGCTGAAATGGGCGATCGAGTTGAAGTCAAGCAAGGACTCACAGGCGGCGAAACAGTTATAATTCGCGGAGCTGAGAACCTGGCGGACGGCTCGCGCGTAAAAGTGAAAACGGGGAGTTAACCACAAAGGCACAAAGAGGCGAAGTGAAAGAGAAGTTTGTGGCCTGGCGCCGATGTGGTTGATTCCGGGGGAAGCAGAATGGCAGAGACGCTGATTAACCTCGTTCAAGTAACCAAGCACTACAAACGCGACGAGATCGATATTCCGGTCCTCGACAACATCGATCTCGAGATCGGGCGCGGCGAGTTTCTTGGATTGATGGGGCCGTCGGGTTCGGGCAAGACTACGCTGCTGAACCTGATTGCCGGAATCGACAAGCCTAACCGCGGCCGCGTGGTGGTCGATGGCAAGGACATCAGCCGCATGAGCGAGCAGCAGCTTGCGAAGTGGCGCTCGCGTCACGTCGGGTTTATCTTTCAGCTCTACAATCTGATTCCGGTGTTGAGCGCGTTTGAGAACGTCGAGCTACCGTTGCTGCTCACCAAACTGTCCAAGAAGAAGCGGCGCGAGCACGTGATGACTGCGCTCGACATCGTGGGGCTGGGCGATCGAGTTCATCATTATCCGCGCCAGCTTTCGGGCGGGCAGGAGCAGCGCGTCGCAATAGCGCGAGCGATAGTGACCGATCCAACGTTGCTCGTAGCCGACGAGCCGACCGGCGACCTCGACGCAAAATCCGCCGAGGAGATCCTCGATCTGCTAAAGCGGCTCAACGAAGAGTTCAGCAAGACGATTGTGATGGTGACCCACGATCCGCGTGCCGCGAGTCACGCGCATTCGGTGTTTCATTTAGACAAGGGCGTGCTCAGCAAAACAGGAGGCGTGTATGAAGTTCCTGCGGCTCATAACTAAGAATCTCGGTCGCAACAAACGCCGCACGGTGCTGACAGTTTTGAGCGTAGCGGTGTCGGTGTTTCTGCTGGCGACTATGCAAGCGGTGATGGCTGCCTTGAACGCGGGCTCGCAGACGCCCGGCGGCGAATACCGAGTGATTGTGAGACGCAACACGTCGCTCGCTGATGCGATGCCCGAGGCCTACGCGCAGAAGATTCAACAGGTGTCCGGTGTGGTCGCCGTTTGTCCCGCGAACTGGTTTGGCGGCATATACAAGGAAGACAAGCCCCACTATATGTTCGCTCAATTTTACGTTGATCCTAAGATCATCTTCGACGTTCATCCCGAGATCCAGATTTCGCCCGAAGAAAGGAACGCGTTTCAGCAGGAGCGTACTGCTGCTGTCGCGGGAAAGAAGCTGTTCGACAAGTACGGTTGGAAGTTGGGAGACGTGATTGAGCTCAAGAGCCCATACTATCCGATCGAGGTCAGGTTGACTCTTCGCGGGATGTACACAGGGCCGCAGGAGGGCGCGCTTTACTTTCATCGCGCGTATGTTGAAGAGGCGATGGGAAGACCGGGTTTGGTTGGCACTTATCGAGTGCGTCTTGACTCACCTGACAACGCGCCGCGAGTGATGGAAGAGATCGACCAGATGTTCAAGAGTTCCGCCGCGCCTACCAAGACCGAAACCGAAGCCGCATTTGCAGCCGGCTTCGTTTCGATGCTCGGCAACGTTAAGGGCCTGATCGCTGGAATCGGGTTGGTGGTCGTGTTTGCAATAACGCTGATAGGAGCGAACACGATGGCAATGTCGACGCGCGAAAGATTCACTGAAGTCGCGGTGATGAAGGCTTTGGGCTTTCGGCCGGGATTGATTCTTGGGTTGCTGCTCTGCGAGTCGGTGTTGATCGCATTGATAGGCGGTGTGGTTGCGGCGATTGGGGCAAAAGCATTTTTCCAGTTTGTTGGGATGGGAGACATGCTTGCGTTGTTTCTCCAGAACTTCAAGATCGGAACAAACACGATTGCGATTTCTTTGGGAGTTTCGGCGTTGATTGGTCTGGTGAGCGGCGGGATTCCAGCATGGAACGCAGCGAGGGTGAAGATTGTGGATGGGTTGAGAAGGGTGGGATAGAAGTCGCCATTTGTCATTGTTGATTTGACATTTTTCATTTCACATTGCTTCCCGCGAGGTAGGGCAAATGGCAAATGACAAATGAACAATGAAAAATGGAAACTTCCTGGATGTTATGGCTATTCCTCTAAAGTACAACCTCCGCAATCTAGTCGTCAGACGCGTGAGCACCTTGATGACGATCGGCGCGATCGCGCTTGTGGTCGCCGTCTTCGTTGCATTGATGGCGCTTGCCAACGGACTCAACAGCGCGCTGAAAACTACGGGCTCGCCGGAGAACGTGCTCGTTCTTCGCCAAGGCTCTCAGACTGAAACTTCGAGCGGAGTGTCCAAGGAGGCCTTTCAAGTCATCCAGACTCTTCCCGGAATCGCGCGCGATCGCGAAGGCAAGCCGATGGCGTCGGCTGAAGGCGTGATCATAGTCAACCTGCCACGACGAAGCGGCGAATCGACAAACGTCACGCTTCGCGGTGTTTCTGAAACCGCGTTTGCCATGCGGCCCGGCATCAAGCTGGTTGCAGGAAGAATGTTTCGCCCCGACATCGGCGAAGCTATAGTCAGTCGCACCGTCGCGGATCGATTTAGCAACGCCGCACTTGGTCAATCGCTTCAACTCGGCAAGCGGACTTTCGCAGTTGTGGGTGTATTCGACGCCGGAGGCACGGCGTTCGATTCTGAGATCTGGTCAAGCATCAACGATGTGGCTGATGCGTTTGACCGCAGCGGCTACTCTTCGGTGCTGGTTCGAGCGGAGAACGTCGCAACGCGAGATCAGCTTGTGAATCGCATTGAGGCCGAGCAGCGGTTAAAGCTTGAAGCAAAACCGGAGCTGAAATACTACGAGGAGCAAACCAGCACGTCCGGCCCGATTCGCGGGCTCGGAATCTTCGTCGCGATTATTATGGGCATCGGCGCGTGCTTCGGCGGTATGAACACGATGTACGCTGCAGTCGCTCATCGAACTCGCGAGATCGGAACGCTGCGTGCGCTCGGCTTTTCGAAGCTCAGCATATTGACGAGCTTCGTGATCGAGTCGATGATCCTTGCTTTGATCGGCGGAGTGATCGGTTGTTTGCTTGCGCTGCCGGTTAATGGGATCGCAACAGGCACGATGAACTTCAGGACCTTCAGTGAGGTGGCATTCAGCTTCCGCATCACTCCTGACCTGTTGGTTTCCGCATTGATCTTTTCGCTGGTATTGGGATTCATCGGAGGCTTGCTGCCTTCGCGGCTTGCGGCGCGAATGCCGATCACGAGAGCGCTGCGAGAGATCTAGCGTCTCATCCACGGCGGATTCTTCTTGGCAATTCTTGCGAATACCGGACACGCCGCAACATGGGCTCCCGGAAGATACCCTGTGCTGATCAAGAACTCTCCAGTGATTTCCCCGCCAGTGAACATAAACGTCTTCTTGAATAGCCTCACCCATTCTTCTTTTGTCGACGGGTGATGAGCGTCGAGCCAGCGCGCGAATGAACCGTGGCTTTCGCGAACAGCGATGATCCGTCGCGCGTTTTCGATCGCGGCGTTGATCTTCAGCTCGTTGCGAATGATGCCTTCATCGCGCAGCAATCGCGCGCGATCTGGTTTCCCATAAGCCGCGACTCGATCGATGTCGAAGCCGTCGAAGGCCGCCCGGAAATTATCGCGCTTCTTCAGAATCGTCAGCCAAGTCAGTCCGGCTTGATTGATCTCAAGCACGAGCCGTTCGAATAGCTTCGAATCGTCGCGAATCGGAAAGCCGTACTCTTTAGCGTGATAAGGTCCGTGATACGGATGCCCTGGGGCAACTTCGCAATAGCTAGGCATGTACTTTATCCCTATACGCTCAGCGACCAGGGCTTGCGGTAATGCCTTGAAAGGAGCTTGCTCGCTTCGTTGTCACCGACAATCCGCTCGTTCTTTCCGTCCCACGCGATTCGGCGGCGGGTTCTGTACGAGATGTTCGCAAGCAGCGCCGTGCTCGTCGAGCGATGGCCTATCTCAACATCGCTGATCGGCTTTTGACGCGACTTCACTGAGTCCAGGAAGTTGCGCACGTGGGTGAGATGCTGGTCGTTTGAGTTAGCCTCCTTCATCGGCTCCATTCGATTTATCGGCTTGTTGTCGCTCCCTCTTCGCGTTTCGGGCAATATCTCGAATCCATTGCGATCGACGAAGAGCGTCCCCTCGGTCCCGTGAAACGTAATTCCGTAGCCCTTGTCGAGTATTCGGCTGCCGTTGCACTCGCGGTTTTCATAAGTGCAAATCCATCCGGGATACTCGTAAGTCACCGTCAGCGTGTCGGGCGTTTCACGATTGTCTTGCAGGTAAAACTTCCCGCCGCTTGCATTGACGGCCTGCGGGTAATCGACTCCCATCGCCCATTGAACTATGTCGAGCAGGTGAATGCCCCAGTCTGTGACCATTCCTCCGGCATAGTCCCAGAACCATCTGAAGTAGGAAAAGTTATTGGCGTTGACCCCGAAACGATTTGGATTGAATCTCACTGACGGCGCGGGACCGAGCCACATGTCCCAATCAAGCTCCGGCGGCGGATCGCTGTCGGGCGGATTGCCTATCCCAGTCGGAAACTGATTGCCGAAATTCCAGGTCCTCACAAAGCTGACCTTGCCAATCTTTCCGCCCCGGACAAGCTCGACTGCGTCTTGAAAGTGCTTGCCCGAACGCTGCTGAGTGCCGACCTGCACTATGCGGTTGTGCTTGCGCGCGGCCTGTACCATCTTGCGCCCTTCATCAATCGTGTGAGAGAGAGGTTTTTCGACGTAAACATCCTTGCCGGCTTGGCAGGCCATAATCGCTGGCAACGCGTGCCAGTGATCGGGCGTGGACACGACCACCACATCGATGTCTTTGCGGTCGAGGATGCGTCGGAAGTCTTTATATTTTTCCGCCTTCGCGGTTGATGCGGCGGCCTTATCGAGGTTTGGGGCGTAGACATCGCAAATGCCGGCAACATCGACGTCCTGCTGTTTCAAAAAGTCTTTCAGATTCGACTGCCCCATCCGACCAAGGCCGATAAAGCCGGCGACGATGCGATCATTCGAGCCAAGCACGCGCCCAAAAGCTGAGCTTGCGTGCAGAGCGATGCCTGTGCCCAGCGCGCCGGCGGCTGTGCTCTTGATGAAATCTCTGCGATCCATTCTGTTGATCATAACCGCTCCTTGAGATTTATGGTTTGCGGGAAGATCGTCATCTAAGCCCCGAACGGCGCACTGTGTCAAGTTGGTTCAGCGAGCCAATTCAACGCGGCGAAAGCAGGTTTAACGAGGTCCGGCGAGTGATAGCGCCGCACACAGTGGGGCGAACGATGACAATAGTCTGTAGCGCCACCGCGTAGCGGTTGCCTCTCGATAGCTGAAGTGAGATCGATATGCGTCGGACCGCTGAGCGGTCACCTTGCGCTCGCGTTGCGGATCACACCAGCCGAAAACCACAGGTGACCGCTACGCGGTCCGGTCATTTCTCTAACGATGCCAGCTATCGAGAGGTTACCGCTACGCGGTGCGGACGCTCTGTATCGCTGAATGTCCACAATTCAGGCGCCTCACTGAAGTGAGACGCCATATCCAGACTGTGCTAGACTGCCTCTCTATGCAAACTCGTTCAGCGGAGATCGCGATAGTTGGGGCTGGACCGGCGGGCGCTCACCTGGCCGCGCGGCTGGCGGCAGAGAACCGCGACGTGGTGCTGTTTGATCCAAAAGGCGCATGGGAGAAGCCCTGCGGCGG
>DASXSR010000020.1:0-17500 GCA_036505875.1 Blastocatellia bacterium
TTGATCGTGAGACCCTGCTGGAGAGCGTTAAGAAAACAAGCCGAGCGCTGGTCGTTCACGAAGCGAACATCACGGCAGGCTTTGGAGCAGAGGTCGCGGCATTGATCGCCGAGCACGCTTTCGAGTACTTGGACGCGCCGGTGATGCGAGTCGCTTCACTCGACGTGCCGGTGCCGTTCAGTCCGCCGCTGGAGATGGCAATGCTGCCCTCGGTAGACAAGATCATCGCGGCATCAAGACAAGTGTTGGCTTATTGATTCACTTCTCAATCTCGATTTCAGTCTCCGCCAAGTATCGTGCGGAGTCGGTCGGATTGAGCGGGTTTATGTAGATCCCGCTGCCTTGCTCGAACCCCGCCCAGATCGTCGTTCGAACGAGTATCTCGATGTGCCAATGAAAATCCTCGCGGATCGTGCCGTAGTCGCCGGTCCGCGGCGTAACGTTCAAATTCGGCGCCGAGTGAATGTAGAAGTTGTACGGTGGGTTACCCAGCAGCTTGTAAACCTTCATCAGAACCGTCTTCAACATCTTCGCGAGCTCGTGCCGGTCTGCCGGTGTCGTCTGAATGAACGAATACTGATGAACCTTCGGCACTATGTGGATCTCGTAGGGCATCCGCGCGGCAAACGGAATGTAGGCAATAAAGGTCTCGTTTTCGGCGACGACCCGATCGCGCTGGTGGATGGCCACCAGCACGCTCCCGTCCGGGTTGAAGATTTTGTTCTCGTAATAAAAGAGCTGCTCGAGCTGGCGGCACCAAATGCAGCCCTCGCCGCCCGACCAGTGCTCCTTCGCGTTTATGAGCTTGTTCTTCAGAACGTCGGGAATCACGGTGGTTGCGATTATCTGCGCGTGTGGATGCGCAAGCGACGCGCCAGCCGGCTTTCCATGATTCTTAAAGATCAAAACATATTTCAGCTTGCGGTCGCGCTCGAGATCGACGTGACGCTCCCACCAGGTGTCGACGATGCGGGCGATCTGATTCAGCGGTTGGTGCTCGAGGTAGATGTCGTGTTCGGGCGATTCGATGACCACCTCGTGCGCGCCGTAACCGGTCGCCATTTGAAACATCCCGATCCGGCGAAGGTTGATTTCGGGAAAGATTCCAAACGCGGGAAACTTGTTTGGCACCACGCGAGTGAGCCAGCCGGCGCTGTTCGGGGGTTCGCCGTTGTTGCGGATCGTGAATATCTCCGGTGGAGTCTGGTCCTCGCGGCCGGAGCAGAACGGGCACTTTGCTCGAGCTTCGGGCGTTTCGTCCTCGCGACGTGGCGTCGGAGCTTCAGGTCGCTGCGCGCGCGCCGAAGAAATTATCACCCATCGTCCGCTGATCGGGTCTTTTCTGAGTTCCGGGTTGAATTCAGCCATCACTCTCCTCCCACTAACCCTTTGATGCCATAACCCTGGGGCCGGGGTCAATGCGTCCTGCCAATGAGTCCGGGACTGGCAAACTAGCCCAGCGATGTTTGAATGTCAATCGGTCTCTGCTAAGATTCGATAAGGCAGGTTTTCAACTACCAGCCCGTGAGAGTAATCGGAGGATTTATGAAGTTGTTTGGTCTTGTCAGGATCGGCGTAGTCGCTGTGCTCTTCGCCGCGCTGTTCACCGCCTCATTTGTTCCGCGCTCAACGGTCTCCGCACAAAGCGGACGTCAGCCGGAAAAGAAGAAGGTCGAAAAGAAGATTGACGAGAAAAAAGGAACCGAGCCTCAAGAACCGGTTCCGCCCATCCCGAAGGGCGACAAACAAGAGCCGCCGATAAAGTTGTCGACCCAGGTGGTCAACGTGGACGTTACAGTCATAGATAAGAAAAGCGGGCGACTGTACACGAATCTCGCCAAGAAAAACTTCACGATTTATGAAGACGGCGTGAAGCAAGAGCTCACAAACTTCTCCACGGGCGAAGGGCCCATGACCGCCGTCTTGGTCTTGGAAAATAACTTTCGAAACCGAAGGTGGACTAACTATTACGACCCGACGTTCGCACAAGAGATCTTTCAATCCGCGGCGACGTTCGTGCGCAGTTTCGTGAAACCGAGCGACCACGTGGCGCTTGTGACCTACAGCATGAGGACGAAGGTCGTTCAAGATTTCACCGGCGACAGCGGCAAGCTTTATCAGGCAGTGTTGGCGGCCTATCGCGACACGCTGAACTTCAGCGAGGCTAACATCTACGATGCGCTGTCGTTTGTGCTTCTAGGCGGCAAGGCTATACAGCTCTATGAGGAAGACGCCGGCGAGAGCGAGTACACCGGTTTGCAAGAGATCGAAGGGCATTCTGCAGTGATTCTGGTGACGTTGGGGATAGACACATTCAGTAGGATTACTTATGACAAGGCGATGAAGATAGTCTCGCGCGCGGGAGTGCCGATTTTCATCGTCGGCGTGGGGAACTTGTTCTTCAAGAAATACGGCGACTTTCTCCCGCCTGAAATGAGGATGGAGTTCCTGCAAGCACAAAACGGGATGAACACCTTCGCGAAGCTGAGCGGCGGATCTTATTTCCCGATGACCTTCGAGAGCGAGATTCCTCAGATCATGCGAAGCATCGAAGCGATGCTGCGAAGCCAATACAGTCTGGGGTATTCGCCAACGAACACCCGTCGCGACGGCAAGGAGCGCAAGATCAAAGTTGAGGTCGACGTGGATGGTGACGGTGTGCCTGACAACAAGCAGCTCGACTTGCGATTTCGAGAAAAGTACATCGAGCCGGATGATAATCCGAACCCGAAGAAGAAGTAGGTGTTTGTCATTAGTCACTTGTCACTAGTCATTTGCCCTTCGTTCCGGTTTCGGGCAAATGACAAATGACCAATGACAAGTGACTAATGACCGTTCCGTTTAATGACCGAATACGAGCAGCTCAATCTTTCCTTTCCCGTAAACTCCGCCGATATCCTCGAATCAGTGTTCGATGATGCATTGCGTGCGCTGCTAAGGAAGCAACCGACGCCGAAGGTTGAGGCACGCTTCTATCCTTACGCCGGGCTGTCTTCCACCATCAGGCTGCGCAAGGGACGAGTCTATGCGCGAGTCTCGGACATTCTGATCGATTCGCCGCGCGAGGTTTTGTTTGCGCTCGCGTGCACTCTGGTCGCAAAACTTTATCGTCTCAAGATTTCAAAGGAGCATGAGCGAACGTATCGAGACTATGTCCTGCATCCTGTTGTTGTAGATGCCTCCCAATCGACGCGACGGAAGCGAGGATATAAGATTACTACGTCGCCACGAGGCAAGGCCTACGATTTGGGCGAGCTGTTCACCACGCTTAATATTCGTTATTTTCAGGGCGAACTGGAACGACCGCTTCTGTCTTGGAGCCCGCATCGCACTTCGAAGATCCTTGGCCATCACGATCACGTGCATCGTGCGATCATAATCAGTCGCACGCTTGATGACGTGAGTATTCCCCGCTTTGTGGTTGAGTACGTGCTGTATCACGAAATGCTTCACGTCAAGCACCCGACTCGGGTGGTGGCAGGTCGGACGATCTACCATGGACGGGCCTTCCGCGAAGACGAGCGCCGATTTGAGCGATTTGACGCCGCAGTCGAATGGCTCGATAGAATCGCCGCATCCTCACGCGCGAAACCGCGCAAGCGCCGGCGACGACGACTTCGTTAATCAAAGGAACTAAGTGCCGCGATTTGCGTTAGATATAGACGCAGATCCTGAGGTGGCGGAATGGATGTGCAACCGATTCCACCGACATTGGGACCTGAGTTCAGAACAGAAATCCTTCTCCTTTTGGAATGGGGCGCCGTGAGAGGCGCCCCGATTTCTTTCTACGCCGCTCAAGCGACGCGATGCTTAAAAAAATTTAACTCTACTTTCATCCGTCTCCTGCATTTTTTTTGAAACCGTTCCGAGCGGCTTGCGTTATTAGAGGTGTGAGTGAAGAAAGCGTGGACCACGACGAATCTAAATGCGCCTGATAGTCGTGGGCCTGCTTGATCTAAGCGTTGTCGCTTGGGGTGAATCCTCCTCCATTACTCACCGGGCGCCGCGGTTGTAACGTGGCGCCCGATCTTTTTCTATTCGCCGCGATACTCAGCCCTTCGCAATCAACTTCCGCAGCACGTAAGGCAAGATCCCGCCGTGCTCGTAATACTCAACCTCAATCGACGTGTCGATGCGAAGGGTTACCGGAACCTTCTCGGTATCACCCTGCTTGCGCTTGATCGTCAATGTCAGCTCCTGACGTGGCTCGATTCCTTCCCCAAAACCGCTGAGGTCGAAAATCTCGCTACCGTCGAGCTTCAATGACTGTGGGCTCGTTCCCTCTTCGAACTGACACGGCAAAACACCCATCCCAACCAGATTGCTTCGATGTATTCGTTCAAAGCTTTGCGCGATGACCGCGCGGACTCCGAGCAATCGAGTCCCCTTCGCTGCCCAGTCACGCGAACTGCCCGTGCCATACTCCTGTCCGGCGAGTACCACCAGCGGCACGCCCTCGGACTGATACCTCATCGCCGCGTTGTAAATGCTTATCTGCTCGCCGTCAGGTTGATGCACCGTCACTCCGCCCTCCGTTCCCGGGACCATAAGGTTTTTGATCCGCACGTTGGCGAACGTCCCTCGAGTCATCACGCGGTCGTTACCTCGACGCGAGCCGTAGCTGTTAAAGTCCGAAACCGGCACACCCCGCTCCTGAAGATAACGACCGGCGGGGGAATCGGGCTTGATCGCCCCTGCAGGCGAGATGTGATCAGTCGTCACCGAATCGCCGAAGATCGCGAGCGCTCGCGCGCCTCTGATTTCGGAAACCTGTCCGTGCTCCATCGAGAAGCCTTCGAAGTAGGGCGGCTCCTGTATGTAAGTCGATTCAGGATCCCACTCGAACACGTCGCCGGCAATCGAGGGAATCTCGTTCCACAGCGGGTTCTCTTCGACAAAGTTGCTGTAGCGTCGCCGATAGGTCTCGGGGTCGAATGCGGTCTGAAGGTACTGCCGCACTTCTTCGTCGCTCGGCCAGATGTCACGAAGATAAACCGGACTGCCGTCTTTGCCTTTGCCCAGGGGTTCTGTCGTGAGATTGATACTGACGCGGCCTGCGAGTGCGAACGCCACCACCAGCGGAGGGCTCATCAGAAAATTCGCCTTTATGCTTTGATGGACGCGCGCTTCGAAGTTGCGATTACCGCTCAGCACGCTCGCGCCGACGAGGTCCTTTTCACTGATGACCTGTTCGACTCCCGGATCGAGCGGGCCCGAATTGCCAATGCACGTCGTGCACCCGTAGCCGACGAGGTTGAAGCCAAGTTCATTCAAGTAATCTTGAAGCCCGGTCTTCTCCAGATAATCGGTCACCACTCGCGAGCCGGGCGCAAGCGACGTCTTAACTGACTGGCGAATCTTCAACCCTCTGGCGACCGCCTTCTTTGCCAGCAGTCCCGCCGCGAGCATCACGCTTGGATTCGATGTGTTCGTACAGGACGTGATCGCTGCGATCAACACGTCGCCGTGACCAAGCGTAACTTTGCTCTCGGGGAATTCCTCTTCTATCTTATCGGCGACATAATCGGGCGTCGGGCGATTGTTCATCATCTCAAGCTCACTCAACGCGCTCGTATCCTTTTCACTGAGGTCTAGTGCTTTGACGAGCGGCATCGTCTCGGGCGCTTGGCCGCCGCCTCCCGCGACCGGATGCACGCCGCCGTCTACTCGAACCCCGAGGGTGGCGGGATAACGCCGTTCTACCTCGTCTTCCGATTTGTTGTAGCCGTTTTCGCTGATGGGCTTCTCCAGCAGGTCGATGAATTTCCTCTTCAGCTCGGACAGTCTGATTCGGTCCTGCGGACGTTTTGGGCCCGACACGCTTGGCTCGACCGTCGCGAGATCCAGATCGAGCACGGTGCTGTAATCGCACTCGTCCTTGCGGGGCATCCCGAACATGCCCTGTGCGTTGAAGTAGCTCCGAACAAGATCGATCTGCTCGTCGGATCGCCCCGTCGCCTTGTAATAAGCGCAGGTCTGCTCGTCTATCGGGAAGAAGCCCATCGTCGCACCGTACTCGGGCGACATGTTGGCGATGGTCGCGCGATCGGTGACCGAGAGCGATGCCGCGCCTTCGCCGTGGAACTCGACAAACTTTCCGACGACCTTGGCGTTCCTAAGCAATTCGGTAACCGTCAACACTAGATCGGTAGCCGTCACACCTTCCTTCAGCTTGCCAGTCATGTGCACGCCTACGACGTCCGGGGTCAAGAAGTAAACCGGCTGTCCGAGCATCCCCGCCTCGGCCTCGATCCCGCCGACTCCCCACCCCACGACGCCCAGTCCATTGATCATCGTCGTGTGCGAGTCGGTTCCTACAAGCGTATCGGGGAAGTAGATGCCGTCTTTCTCTTGAACTCCTTTGGCGAGGTATTCCAGATTGACTTGATGACAGATGCCGATGCCCGGCGGCATGACCTTGAAACCATCGAAAGCTTGCATGCCCCACTTCAGAAACTGGTAACGTGCGCGGTTCCGCTTGAACTCCATTTCCATGTTCAGGAGCAGCGCATCGCGCGTGCTCGAAAAGTCGACTTGCACCGAGTGATCGATCACCAGGTCAACCGGCACGAGCGGCTCAACGATCTTCGGGCTCTTGTCCATTCGTGCCGCGGCGGAGCGCATCGCGGCGAGATCTACGAGCAACGGCACTCCGGTGAAGTCCTGCAACAGAATCCGCGCGACGACAAATGGGATCTCCTCGGTGCGCTTGGCCTTGGGATCCCAATTGGCGAGCCGACGGACGTGATCCTCCGTAATGCGCTTGCCGTCGCAGTTTCGCAGCACCGATTCGAGCACTATCCGGATGCTGACCGGAAGCTTGGAGATCGGGCCGACGCCTTGACGCTCGAGTTCGGGCAGGGAGCAAAAGCTCCCGCTTGTGTCTTTGGTCTTGAAGCTCTGCAGCGAGTCGAACACACCGTGTGCCATACGATATCAACCTTTGTAACTAACGGCTTCCAGCGAAGTTAAACAACTGAACTTCAGTTTAGAATTCGAGTTTTGGGCAGTCAAGACAACGCACCTCACTCCTTGCGCTTCCCGTCGCCAGCCTTGAGCAGTTCGAGATCGCCAGATCCGGCCTGTGCGATTTTCAGACCGCCTGGGATGCAGATCGCGCTGGTGAAGCCGATCTCGATCTTGCGTTCTGGAAGAGCGCGGGCGATTGCAAAGTTGATCTTGCTCCGAATTTGCGGATGTTTGTGAGGCTGGTTTATCCACACTCGTATCTCGAAGTTCAGCGCTGAATCCCCAAACCCGGCGAAGTGCACACGCGGCGGCGGCGATTCCAAAACCTCCTCGACCGACTTGGCTGCCTCGACCAGAGCCTCAGAGAGCTCTCCAAGGTCGGTGCCGTAAGCTACGCCAACCGGGATGTTCAGCCGCATGCTCGCGCCGCGCGAGAAGTTGATCAATTTGTTTTGGACGAGTTTGGAGTTGGGCACGATGACAGTCATGTTCTCATTGGTGACGATCATCGTTGAGCGGATGCTGATTCGATCGATGCGCCCTTCGATGCCTCCGTCTTTGCCTCCATCGTCGAGTTTGACGCGATCGTTCACTCGAACCGGCCGCTCGAACAGCAGAATGAACCCCGATGCGATGTCGGCGGCGATGTATTGAAGCCCGAAACCTATGCCGACAGAGAGAAACCCAAGGATGACCGCGACGCCGGTGAGGTCAATGCTGAAGCCAACCTTAATAGCATAGAGCCCGCCCCCTACTATGATTACATAATGCACCAACCGGAGAAGCGTGTATTCGAGCCCGATGCCCAAGTGGAATCTTGGCAGCACGCGATTCTGAATGAAGCGACGAACGAAGCGTGATACCAGCGTCGCAACCAATAAAATCAGCCCGAGCAGGATCAGGCTTTTGATTGAAACCTCGAATTTCCCCTGCTGTCTTATCAGCGGATAGTTCAGGTAATAGACGATCCGGTGATAAAGAGTTTGAATTGAAATAGCCGAGGTCTCATCTTGGAGAATCAATTCTCAATCTCCCGATCGAACGTCAGGCGGCGTCAGCTCAACGGCCGCTTTCAGATGGAAGCGCCACTGACACAAATATAACATCATCCGACCCTTGCCGAAAACGCGGGAAAACCGATGTTGGAACATCATTACGAACTAAGAAGAATTTGACTCTCGGTCGCGCTCTACACTATAGTGGGCCTTACCTGATCGTGACCCTATTATATTGTGGTCGGGTCATCGGCCGCGGAGCTTGAATGTTTAGACTCGAAAAACTGGAGATCAGTGGATTCAAGTCCTTCGCCGACCGGACCTCGCTCGTCTTCGGCGAAGGAATAACCGGTGTTGTCGGCCCTAACGGTTGCGGTAAGAGCAACATCGCCGAAGCGATCTCGTGGGTCTTGGGCGAACAGTCGCCCAAGAACCTTCGCGGCGGAAAGATGGAAGACGTCATTTTTAACGGCACCCGCGACCGCAAGCCTACCGGCATGGCTGAAGTGCTGCTCACGATGGTCGCGATTCAAGATATCGCCGCGCAAGATCAGGAGACGGTTGACAATGATGACGAGCGCGAATACGAAGACGCCTTGACCAACGCCGAGCACGCCGCCGACGCGGCAAGCTCGTTGGTTGATGAGTTTGCGCCGCCGGAATCTGCTGCCGACGTTCAATCGCAGCCAGATCCTGGCGAACCAGTGCAAGACAGTTCCGAAGCCTCCCTTGAGGCTGCACCCAAACCAGTCGAACATAAGCGCACGAGGCACTTCCGTAAGCGCAGGTCCATCGCAATCTCGGCCGGCGAGCGTGTAACCGTGGGCCGGCGGCTTTATCGCACCGGTGATAGCGATTACTTGATGAATGGGCGGCCCTGTTTGCTTCGCGAGATTCAGGATTTGTTTGCCGGCACAGGGCTCGGTGGCGCGCATTACGCGATTGTCGAGCAGGGGCGCATCGGCCAGATACTCTCGTCAAAACCTCTCGACCGGCGCGCGTTGATTGAAGAAGCCGCAGGCATAACCAAATTCAAGTCACGCAAGCGCGCAACGGAGCTGAAACTCGAATCCGCCAAACAGAATCTTACGAGACTCAACGACATCATCACCGAAGTCGAGCGCCAGGTGAACAGCCTCAAACGTCAGGCGCAGAAGGCCCGTCGTTATCGCCGCCTGCGCGAGGAGATGCGCTCCCTTTTGAAGTTCATCTTCGCCGCCGACTACCACCGGTTGAATGAGGCAATCGAGCGAGTAGCCGTCGAGCTTGATGAAGCCGGTCGCAACCAGGGCGGATTGGATGTGATGCTATCGGAGCGCGAGTCTGAATTCAGAGCGGCTTCGGGGCAGGCCCGTGTTGCAGAGGATAATCTGAGCGCGTTGCGAGAAAGGGCGGCTGCGGTCGAGCTTGAAGCGGACCGCGCGCGCAACCGCCGGGCTTTCGAAGAGCAGCAGATCAAAGAACTGACGTCGCGAATCGAAGAACTGAATCGCGACCAAACCGCGCTTGACGAGCGCCTCGCGCTGCTGGAAGAAGAAGCCGAGCGACGAACCGCGAGCCTTCACTCGCTCGAGGCCGAGGTGAGCGGCGAGCAGGCTGATTTGCTCGCACGGGAGACTCAATATCAGGATGAACTCGCGCGGCTTCGCGACGTCGAAAACGAAATCGAGCATACCCGACAACGTTTGCTCACCGAGGTTGGCATTACCGAACGGCTTCGAAATCTGGGCGCCAATCTTGAAGATGCGCTCAGGCGACTCGAGCTTAGGCAAACGAGCTTGGCTGCCGAGTTGGAGAAGGCTTCTGTGCGACGCGATGAGGCTTCGAGTGAATGTGCTCGTGTGGGTGGCGAGGTCGAAAGTGACGCGCGGGTAGTCGGAGAGTTAAACACCCAGATAACGGCGCGCGCTAGCGATCTGAATATGTTTCGCGATGAGGCAGCGAGGCTCCGCTCGCAGCTTGAGGAGGTGCGTGGCCGTCGCGACGCTGCCTCTCACAGACTCACCTCGCTCATCGATCTGGATGCGCACCACGCCTACTATTCGGACGCAGTCCAGCAGGTCCTATCGCCGGAGCAGGCCGCCCGGATAAACGCGCTTGGCACGCTCGCGGATTTTGTCGAGGTCGAGCCTCAATACGAGCGGTTGATCGAGAGTCTGTTCGCGCGCGAACTTCAAAGCGTTTTGGTTCCCACGATCGACGACGCTCTGGCGGGCGTCGATTACATCAAGAGTGAAGGACTTGGCCGCGGTGCGTTTCTCGTTGTCGGGCTTCACGGCGGCGAAGGAGACGATGAGTATTTGGTCCCTGAGGAGCGTCAGTTGCCTCCAGCCGATCTGTCTTCAACTGACGCGATTGTAATTCAGCTCCACCCCAATGCATCGGACGCCGCCGGGCCGCGCGAAACTGCGGTAGCTCGGAAGTTTGACGAAGAAGCCGCGACGCATGCCTCACGCTTTCAGCTCGAGGTGCTGCGGGCGATTGATCTGCTCGGCCTCAGACCCGAGATCAAAACTGTCATCCACCGCGCATTTCCCGACAAGTGCGCGGCATCGATCGTGCCCGATATGGAGGCTGCGCTCCAACTTTCGATTGAAAATCCATCGGTGATTTACGTGACCTGCGAAGGCGAGCAAGTCTCAGGCGGCAGGCTGATCGTAACCGGCGCGAAAGCTGGGCAGAAGGGCACGTCGCTTCTCGGTTTGAAGCGCGAGATCAAGCAGCTTCGAGAACAAACTGAAACCATCGCCGTCGAAGAGGCGCGCATCTCCGAGGAGTTCAGGGCTGCTGAAGCTCTGCTGCGGGAGTTTGAAGCTGAGACGTCGTCGCTGGACTGGCAGCTTCGCGAGCACGAGAAATCAGCCGCCGCGCGCAATTCGCAGCTTGAAGGGCTTGCGCGCGACCTTGAACGCGCCACGAGTCACGTTCGCGTCGTCGAATCAGAGATCGAGCAGTCTGGTGCCGAGCACGAGGAGCTCGAGGCCCGGATCCAGCAATTGGCGACACAGCTTGCCGCCGCCGAAGCTTCGCGTGATGGCGTGCATAGCTCGCTTGAACAGGCGGGTGCGCAGTTCCTCGAAATGCGCACAGACGTCGAGGACCTGTCGCAACAACTGTCTGCCGCTCGAGCTTCGGTCGCCGCTCGCGCCGAGCGGCTGCAAGCCGCCAGAGCTGAAAAGCGCCGCGCCGAGAGCGAAGCGGAGGAACTCAGACTGAGGATCAATCGAAACCGGCTCGAGTTGTACGACGGACACGGGCGTATTGACGAGCTTAACGCTTCTCTGGAAGAAGGCGCCGGGTCTGCTGCGCGCTTCGAAACCGAGCGTGCATCGCTCGCTGATCTGATCAACGCAGGTGGACAAGAGCTTGCGTCGGCGCGCGCGCGGGCCGACGAGCTTGAGCAGTGCCTCGGCGAGTTGAGACAAACCGCAGCGGCCGCCCACGATCGCCGTGGCCAGATTGAAGTTGAGCGAGCGCGAATACAGTCCGAGGCGGAGCATCTGACGCGGAGTTGTTTCTCGGAGCTGGCGATGTCGATCGAAGACGTTGTGACTAGCGTGGAGTTGGCGAAAGGCCAGAAGTCAGAGGTCGGAAATCAGAGGTCAGAGGTTGGAGCTGACGAGAGCGATGAGCTGCCCTCTGACCTCCGACCTTTGACCTCTGATGCAGACGCTGCTCGCGCTCGGCATGATGAGCTTCGAGTCAAGCTCGAAGAGATGGGACCGGTCAACATGATGGCGCTCGAAGAGCTTGA
Source organism: Blastocatellia bacterium (assembly GCA_036505875.1). Taxonomy (GTDB): domain Bacteria; phylum Acidobacteriota; class Blastocatellia; order UBA7656; family UBA7656; genus Onstottus_A. The sequence continues at coordinate 11,719 of DASXSR010000020.1, forward strand.
AGAAGCTGACACACGGTTCAAATTCCTTTCAGAACAGCGGAGTGACATACTCGACTCGATCAAGACGACCGAGGAGGCGTTAGCGGAGATCAAGCGCCGTTCGCGCGAGCGATTCCGACATGCGTTCACCCACATCAACGAGAATTTTCAACGGATGTTCGTCGAGCTGTTCGGCGGCGGCCGCGGCGAGATGACGCTGATCGACGAAGATGACGTGCTCGAATCGGGTATAGATCTGATCGCGCAGCCGCCGGGTAAGCGCTTGCAAAACGTGCTGTTGTTGTCGGGCGGCGAGAAGGCTATGGCGGCCATCGCGCTCGTGCTTGCGATCTTCCAGTACCGTCCCTCGCCCTTCTGTATCCTCGACGAAGTTGACGCGCCGCTGGATGAAGTGAACGTTGGTCGCTTCGCCGAGAAGGTTATTGAGATGAGTCAGGACACGCAGTTTCTGATGATTACTCACAACAAGCGAACTATGGAAGCGGCACGCGCGCTGTACGGCGTGACAATGGAAGAGCTTGGCGTATCGAAGCTGGTGTCAGTGAAGTTTGAGTGAACCCCTGGACAGACAGAGGACAAAGATCGAAAATTGAAAAGTGAAAATTGCAAATTTTCAATTTTCAGTTTTCAATTTTCAACTTATTTTCTCTGCGATGGTTCTTCATGCCTTCCTTTTGCTGATCGGGTTGACTGGGGCAGCTTCTGCCCTTCCAGATCAAAAACCACAGAGCATCGCTGATGGATCTGCGGCAGCCGCTGAGATGAAATTCAGTTACAAGTTCGAGAACCCGCGGTTCTGGATTCGCCGAATCGAGGTCGATGTTAACTCAAACGGCATTGGCGTGATGCGGTTCACACGTGGCGAGTCGGATGAGGTCCTCGATTGCAAGGTCAAACTCCTGCCGACGACGATCTCCCGCATACGAAGCCTTTTCGACCTCTCGCGCTTTCTCTACTCGGATACTGATTATCAAGACGAAAAGGATTTTTCGCACTTAGGCTGGACGACTCTTGTCGCGAAGCAGGGCACGCGCGAACGCAAGGTTCGATTCAACTTTACGAAGAACGAGCAAATCAAAGAGCTGGAAGAAATCTTCCGAGGGATCGCCAGTCAGGAGATAGCACTGTTCGACATCGAGAACGCCGAGCGCTATCAGCCGCTTGACCTGCCCAAGCAGCTAGAGGTTCTGGAAAACGATTTGAAAAACGCCCGCATAACCGAGCCTGAGCGGTTGCTCGCCGCGCTGAATGAGATTTCCGGCGACGACACTCAGTCGCTGATCGCTCGGAACAGCGCGATGCGTATTGTTGATGCAATCAAGAAAGGCAAGTTCAAAACGCCGATGAAGAAATAGTCCGTAGTCCGTGGGCCATCGTCAGCAACAAGCCGCTCCGCACGACTGCAACGGACTATTGACCACGGACTACGGACTCCCCTTTCATGTTCATTCCCCGCGGAAAACCTGTCCACGAAAATCTCGCGACCAGCTACCTCCTTGTTGATCAGCTTGCGACCGACTTGTGCGATCAAGTGTTTTCGGGGGTGATCGAAGTAACGCTGCGAGACTGCATCGCTTTCGTCGTCGTGGCGCATGGTAAGCTCGCGGGGGTAGTCGAACGCCGCGGCGAGGCGTGGGATGAGACGACGCTCGACCAGCTTGCTGAGAGGTCACGTCTCGAACGCGGGAACGTTTCCGTTTTCGCTTATGACGCCGCCACAGCGGATGCCGTCGCGGGACGATTGCGAGCACAACCTTTGTATGTTGGTTTGAATACAGGGTTTACCGATCCGAGGAGAGTACTCTCGAAACTCGCTAACGAGCGTGACCGCGAGTGGTTCATCGAAATCACCTCAACTGACGGCAACGCCGCGTTGATTAATCTGCGGGAGGGACGCTGCCTCGTGATCAACGCAATGGCGCAACCGGTTGAAGAGTGTGATGCGGCATCTCTGGCTAGGAATGTCGAGATAGGCCGGTTGGTCGAAGAATGCAATCGCGTTGGCGGCGCGTTCGACGTGCTTTTCAACTACTCGGGCCAACTCGGCGTAGTTAAGGCCTCTCAGCCGTCCTCAGCCTCTCTCGCACCGGAGAACTCAGATGCCAGCGTCGGAGCGTCTGACAAAATTGTTGCGAGCGCGCAGGACGAGAAGGCGCCGGTCGGAGAAGCCGTCACTCAGGTCAAGCGGTTGTTGGGCGAGATAGCCGGGGCCATCGAAGAAGCGGCCCGAGCGGTGGGACCGCACGAGAGCTTCGCAATGTCGCTGCGAGCCGCTGGGCTGCAGATCGCCGATCGCTACGCGTTCCTGGATCCATTTGGCGGGGAGTTCGAGTATCTGGGGGGCGACATTGTCTTGGCAGGTCCCATCGCTGTCGAGGAGTTGATTGTCGGTGTAACCGAGGCGCTGACGCTTACCGTTGAAGACCTCGCGCGAACGACTGCATACGCCGACCGGTTTCGAGCTTACGTGTCGGAGGATTTGCGGCGGCTGCTGGCCAGTAACTTAGCTGAATTCGAGAGGTTCTCTCTCGATCAGGTCATCCATCATTTGATCGAAGTCGTAAGCACAAACCAGCCGGCGCGAGTTGCTCTCACACCGTCCGAGTAAACCCGTAACCGCACGCGATCCCGATGAAAGGTTGACTCTGTTCCGTTCGCGCAATAGCATATCGGTCGCCTGAGAGCAGAAGTCAGAGCTCCAACCGGATTCGAGCGATGAAAAGACTCGTTGCATTCGTCTGCGTTCTCGTTTCACTGATTCCGTGCGTTGGCCAAGACAAAAAAGCTAACAGAGCCGACGACCTGGCGACGCGGGCGCGCTCGGTGTTAGCTCAAACTTCGGGCCGCATCGAGCTTACTGGGTTGAGCCAGCCGGTTGAAGTGCTACGCGACAGTTGGGGCGTCGCGCACATCTACGCTCAAAGGGTCGAGGATTTGTTTTTTGCTCAAGGCTTCGTGGCCGCGCAAGATCGGCTGTGGCAAATGGAAATCTGGAGACGCACCGGGGAAGGCAAGCTCGCCGAAATCCTTGGGCCTTCGGCACTCGAGCGAGACAAGTTCGCACGGCTGTTGCGCTATCGCGGCGATATGGAAGCAGAGTGGAAGAGCTATGCTCCCGACGCCCAGTTGATCATCCGGTCATTCGTTCGAGGCGTGAATGCGTTCATCGACGCGAGCCGCGATCGTCTTCCAATAGAATTTCAACTAACGGGGATTAAACCCGAGCCGTGGACGCCCGAGGTTTGCCTGACTCGAATGGCAGGCTACGTGATGACCCGCAATGCTTCGACTGAGGTCCTGCGCGCCCAACTCGTGCGAATGCTCGGGGCGGCAAGGACCGAAGAGCTCGTCGAGACTGATCCGCTCAAAAAACTCGAAGTGCCCGAGGGACTCGATCTCGATGGAATCGACAACAAGATTCTCGGCGGCGCTAACGCTGCGGGTGCGCCGGTCTCGTTCGGATCGAGTCAGGCGAGCGAAGGCTCGAATGATTGGGTTGTCAGCGGCGCGCTCACCAAAACTGGAAAACCGATTCTCGCCAACGACCCCCATCGCAACATCAGCCTTCCGTCGCTTCGTTATCTGATCCATCTCGTGGCTCCCGGCTGGAACGTGATCGGCGCCGGCGAGCCTACGCTGCCCGGAGTCGCAGCGGGTCACAATGAACGGATCGGGTTCGGCTTCACGATCGTCGGTATCGATCAGCAAGACCTCTACGTGGAAGAAACAAATCCCAACGATCCGACGCAGTATCGCTACAAAGGCGAGTGGGAGAAGATGAAGGTAGAGCGGGAGGCGATCAAGGTGAAAGGGCGATCGGAGCCGGTTGAAATCGAGCTTCGCTTTACACGTCACGGCCCGGTGATCTACGAAGACACGAAGCTCCACCGCGCTTACGCGCTTCGTTGGGTCGGAAGCGAGCCTGGATCGGCGGGATATCTTGCGTCGCTGTCGCTGGATCGCGCGAAGAACTGGCAGGAGTTTTTGAAGGCGCTCGAACGCTGGCGAGTCCCATCGGAGAACCTTGTCTATGCAGACGTGGATGGGAACATTGGTTGGCAAGCAGCCGGATCGGCGCCAATACGCCAAGGCTGGTCGGGATTGCTCCCGGTGCCGGGCAGCTTGGGTCGTTACGAATGGAATGGATGGCTTCCGCTGTCGGAGCTGCCCCGAGCTTTCAATCCTTCGAAACATTTCATCGCGACGGCGAATCACAAGATCATCCCTGAAGGTTACAAGCACGAGATCAATTTCGAATGGGCTGCGCCGTTCAGGTTCCGTCGCATTGAAGAAATCCTGGCAAAGGGTGATAGGTTCTCAGTTGAAGACTTCGAACGCTTGCAACATGACGAGACTTCGCTTCCCGCGCGTGAGCTTGTGCCGCTGCTCGAGGGATTAAAGATCGACGATTCCGCGGTGAGCGACGGTCGCGATCTTCTGACGAGTTGGGACAGGGTCCTGTCAAAAGATTCGCCGGGCGCCGCGCTCTACGAAGTATGGCTTACAAAGCTCGACGCGGCGTTATCGAAGCTTGCAGTCCCGGCAGACGCAGCTCCTATCATGCGCGGAGGCGTTTCTCTGACCCGCACGATTCGCCTGCTTAAGACCCCCGACGCAAAGAACTTCGGTGCTTATCCGAAGTTAAAACGAGACGAAGTGCTCGCCAGTACGCTGGCTGAGGGCGTAACGGAGTTGCGCTCGCGATTTGGTCCGGATATGAAGCGGTGGCGCTGGGGTGATCTTCACCACGCCGAGTTCAAGCATCAGCTCTCTACTGACGATGCAAGGCGCGCCGTATTCGACCTGAAATCAGTTTCTCGCGGCGGCGACGCCAACACCATCAACGCGACCGGCGGGGCGAGGTTCATTCAGCGGAGTGGCGCGTCCTTTCGTGAAATCCTCGACCTTGCAGATTGGGACAATTCGGTTGCGATCAACGTCCCGGGTCAATCGGGACAACCTCAAAGCCCGCATTACGGCGATCTCTTGCCACTGTGGGCGGAAGGCAAATACTTTCCGTTGCTTTTCAGTCGCGAGAAGATCGAAAAGCATACTAGCGGGAGGTTGCTGTTGTTGCCCAAAGTCGCAAGTCAGACCGCAACAAAACAGTAACCGCAATGATTGTGTTTGAGTACATGGAACTCGGGCCTGTCTAACAAATACCTGAGCCAAAACGGAGGACGAAATGCTTAAACGATACACTGCCATTTTGCTGACGTTTCTGATGTCGCTTGCGTCGATCGCCGCCGCCCAAGCGCCTCAAGAGAAGTTCGACCAGGAAGCGATCAACAAGATCAAGGAAGAGGGAATGAAACATTCTCAGGTGATGGACATCTTGAGTTACATCACCGACGTTTCGGGAGCGCGGCTCACTAACTCGCCTAATATCCGCGTCGCGCAAGAGTGGGCCAAGTCGAAGCTCACCGAGTGGAACTTGCAGAATGCGCACCTGGAAGCATGGGGCCCGTTTGGACGAGGGTGGTCGCTCGAAGGCTTCACCGCCAATATCGTGAAGCCGCACTACTTCCCGTTGATTGCGTTCCCGAAGGCCTGGTCACCCGGCACCAATGGTGTTGTTCGCGGTCAGCCTGTCTATTTCGAGGTGAAGACCGAAGCCGATCTCAACAAGTACAAAGGAAAACTCAAAGGCGCGATCGTGCTGCTGAGCGAAGCGCGCGAAGTCAAAGCTCACTACGAGCCGCTCGGGCATAGACAAACCGATGAAGACCTGTTGAGGCTCGCCAACGCCGAGCCGGCCGGTTTCGGAGGTCCGGGCGGACCC
>DASXSR010000021.1:0-2513 GCA_036505875.1 Blastocatellia bacterium
CACGCTATCGAATGCCGCATCACCGCGGAGTCGCCTCAACACGGTTTTCGCCCATGCCCTGGACTGATTTCAACGTGGCAAGCGCCGCAAGGTCCAGGGATCAGGCTCGATACCCACTGCTATCCCGGTTATTTCGTGCCGCCTTATTACGATTCCTTACTGGCTAAATTGATCGTTCACGCAAGCACGAGGGATCGGGCTGCCGATGAAACCAAGCGCGCTTTGCATGAATTTCAGGTCAGCGGCATCGACACGCTCATCCCGTTTTTAGCAGCTGTGGTTGGCGATACTGAATACCGTGCCGGCCGGGTTAATACACGCTGGCTCGAAAAAAAGCTGGAAGAGTACTCCGCCGCACCAACGCCTTGATGTTGCATTTGGCCAAGAATACTTTGCGACCTCTGCGTTCTCTGCGGCTAAATAATCCGAAAGGTCGACCATGAGCGAAGTGAAGTTTGTCGACACGACTCTGCGCGACGGCCAGGCGAGTCTATGGGCCGAGAACATGCGCACCGGCATGATGCTGGTCGTGGCCGATCGCATCGACAACGCCGGCTTTCAAGCGATCGAGCTGATCGCTTCCAGCCACATCAAGAAGTGCGTCAGGGAGCTCCGCGAGGATCCCTTCGAGCGCATGCGCCTGGTCGCAAAGAAAATTACCAGGACGCCGCTCCGCGCCATCGGCTCCGAGCGCCTCAGCGCCTTTGAGCTCACTCCCGACGCGGTAAATGATCTATGGTTCGAACGCATGGTCGCCAACGGCATCAAACAACTGAGGATCTCGAATCCATCCAACGATTCGGCCGGTTGGAAAAAATCGGTCGCCCGTGCCAAGCGCAACGGTCTGTTCACGGTTCTAAATTTGATCTTCTCCGTGTCGCCGAAGCACACCGATGAATACTACGCGCGCAAAGCCCGCGAGGCCGCAGCGCTCAAGCCGGATTTCATTTGTCTTAAAGATCCGGGCGGCCTGCTCACACCGGAACGCACTGTGGCCCTGATCAAAGTGATGCAACGCGAGGCGCCGACATTTCCGCTCGAGCTTCACGTCCATTGCACCACCGGTCTTGGCCCCCTGTGCGCGCTCGAAGCGATCCAACTAGGGGTCGAGCTCATCGACACCTCGGTGCCGCCGCTGGCAAATGCATCGTCCAATCCTTCCGTCTTCAATGTCGCGCAAAATTCTCGCGCCTTGGGCTATTCGCCGGTCATCGACGAGCAAGCGCTCAAGTCCGTCGATAGAGACCTCACGTTTTTCGCAAAACGCGAGAACCTGCCGATCGGCGCGCCGGTGGAATACGACTACAGCCAGTATGTCCACCAGGTTCCCGGCGGCATGATCTCTAATTTACACTTCCAGCTTCAGAACCTGGGCTTGCTGCATCGTTTGCCCGAAGTGTTGGAAGAATGCGTGCGAGTTCGCAAAGACTTAGGCTATCCGATCATGGTTACGCCGCTATCGCAGTTCGTTGGCAGCCAAGCGGCGATCAACGTGATCAAGGGTGAGCGCTATGGTGAGGTGACGGATCAAGTTATCCAATACGCAGCCGGATTTTGGGGCAAAGAGGCGGCTTCTGAAGTCGAGCGAGGCGTGAAAACGAAAATACTCGACCGGCCGCGCGCCAAGGAGTTCGCCAAGTGGCAACCGCCTCAGCCGACCATACAAGAGTTGCGCGAGAAATTAGGCGGCCCAAGTCTCAGCGATGATGAATTGTTGATGCGCTACGTCGTCGGTAACGATGATGTCGCTGCCATGCGTGCCGCCGGCGCGCCAAAGCAGTACAGCGACACGCGGAATCCTCTGCTCACTTTGTTGCGAGAGTTGACCCAACGACAGGACTGTAGTCAGATCTACGTGCGCAAGGACGGCTTACTTAGCACTGGAAAAACACAATAATTCGTTGAGATAATTTGCATTTGGCCGATTTCAGCCGAGAGGCGTGAAAGCGCTTGAGGAAGTCTCAAGGCGCACGCGCAAGAGTTCAAGTGCAACTTCCCTCATCCGATCAATTTAGCCTGGCGGGAAGAATGACTTCCCCCCGTGTGTTATTCCCTCGCCCGCTGCGGGAGAGGGCGCGAATGAGGGCCGTAATTTTCGCGTCAACCGTCGCTAGATGATTCCCCTACTGCTGAAACGTCTGCTCCACGGCATCATTGTTCTTTGGATCGTCGCCACGCTGACATTTCTGCTGTTGCGAGTCGCGCCCGGCGGTCCTTTCGACAGCGATAGAAAGCTGCCGCCGGAAGTGATCGCCAATCTCGAAGCCAAATACCATCTTGACGAGCCTGTCTGGCAACAGTACTTCCGCTACCTAGTAGGAATCGCCCAGGGCGACTTTGGCCCTTCGTACAAATATCTCGATCGCGGGGTCACCCAGATCATCGCCGATACTCTGCCGACATCGGCTTTGCTCGGCGGGCTGGCGGTTCTTTTCGCCCTGTTGATCTCGTTCCCGACGGGTTTGCTTGCCGCCTATTACCGAAACTCCGTCATCGACCGGTTTTGTATGTTG
>DASXSR010000022.1:0-11469 GCA_036505875.1 Blastocatellia bacterium
CCTCGCTCGACCTCCGTGGGCGCGGCGGCGATCAAGCGTTTCGCGCGCCCCGTCTGTTACCAGAACTTCCCCCAGGAGGCTCTGCCGGTCGGACTCCGTGACGAGAATGAGCGCGGCATCTGGCGTCTCGTCAATAACCGTTGGTTAAAGACCTAGAGAGGAGAAGAAAGATGCGACGGTTCAAAATACTGATCTTCTTATTATCGAGTCTTTGTTGCGCACACTCGAGCCCCTGCTGGGCGCAAGAGCCGGGTGATTATCAACCCGCTACGACCAACGTCTGGGGAGCAGAGTATCCCCGTGTTGATAGCACCGGGAGGGTTCAGCTTCATGTCAAAGCTCTCGACGCCACTAAAGTCAGGGTGAATTTCTGGAGCGGTCCCAAAATGGATATGGTGAAACAGGCGGATGGTTTCTGGACTGTCACCACACCGCCGCTTGCCCCCGGTCTGCATTACTACACCTTCGTCATTGATGGTGCGGAAGTCAGCGACACCAACAGCCATGCCTTTTTTGGCGGCAGCAAGCACGCGAGCGCCGTAGAGGTTCCGGAGCCCAGCTCAACCTATTATTCGATTCAAGATGTGCCGCACGGCCAGGTGCGCGAGGTTTGGTATAATTCGAAGGTGACGGGCAGTTGGCGACACGCACTGGTCTATCTGCCGCCGAGTTACGAGACGCAAATCAAGCAGCGCTTTCCCGTGCTCTATTTGCAGCACGGCGGCGGCGAGGATGAGACGGGATGGATTCGGCAGGGGCGTGCAAACTTCATCCTGGATAACCTGTTCGCGGCTGGAAAGTGCAAACCCATGATCGTCGTGATGGCATATGGCTATGCCCGGCGGGTCGGACAGGCGACGCCCGTTTTGACCGGCCCTCCCGCTGGCTCTCCCGAAAGAATGAAGGTGATGCAGGAAATGATGTCAGCGTTCGAAGACGATGTCACGCAGGCGCTGATTCCATACATTGACAAGAATTTCAGGACGATCCCTGATCGCGAGCACCGGGCGATGGCGGGACTTTCGATGGGAGGCATGCAGGCGTTTCAGATCACGCTGAATCATCTCGATCTTTTTTCCTACATTGGTGGATTCAGTGGCGCTGGCGGAATTCTTGGGGATCGGAAAATGGATCCCAAGACCGATTACAACGGGGTATTTGCCGACCCGGCTGCCTTCGCCAAGAAAGTGCACTTGCTCTGGATGGGCGTCGGGACAGTCGAGCCTGAGAGAATGCGCGCTGGGCTTCAACGACTTCATACCTCGTTATTGGAGGCCAAGATTCAGCACGTCTTCTACGAATCACCGGGTACAGACCACGAGTGGCAGACCTGGCGTCGCGATCTGAAAGACTTCGCTCCAAGACTTTTCAATAGGCCGCTCAATAAGCATGGGTATGCACGAGGAAAGCCCTGACGTTTTTCACTTCTTGTTTTGCCCTTTCATTGATGGTTCGGGCCGAAAGGATTCGCTTGTCATGCGTGCTCTTCTTATCAGTTTCGCTCTGATAATTGTAACTTTAACTGCACCCTTCGTAGCCGCACAAAAGGTTGACTTAACGGTTGACGTGTCCAAGGCCGGGGCGAAGATCGACCGCAATATCTTCGGCCAGTTCGCCGAGCACCTGGGCCACGGCGTTTATGAGGGCATATGGGTCGGCCCAGGTTCCCCCATCCCTAATACTCGCGGCATCCGCAATGACGTCGTCGCCGCGCTGAAGGCGATCAAAGTGCCTAACATTCGTTGGCCAGGTGGCTGCTTCGCGGATGAATACCACTGGCGCAAAGGGATTGGCCCTCAGCGCCTAGAGACGCTCAATCCCAACTGGGGCGGCGTGATCGAGCCGAACACGTTCGGGACTCACGAGATCATGGATTTCCTCGACCAGATTGGCGCCGAGGCCTATCTCTCAGTCAACCTCGGCTCCGGTACGCCGCAGGAAGCAGCCGAGTGGCTGGAGTATCTGACCACGACGCAGCCGACCGCGCTGGGCAAGGAACGCGCCGCCAACGGTCATCCTCCTCCCTACAAGATCCCCTATCTTGGCATCGGCAACGAAAGCTGGGACTGCGGCGGCAACATGACACCGGACTACTATATGAGCCAGTTGAAGATTTACAGCCGCTTCGTCAGAAACTTCAATCCGGCGCAGCAGGACAAGCAGCAGATGCTCAAGATCGCCGTCGGTCCGGGCGGCGATGAACCACGGTTCACCGAATGGACCGAAACCGTCATGAAGGCCTGGCAGCATCACCAGTGGAGTTGGGATATGAACGGCCTGTCGATGCACAACTACACCGTTGTGCGATGGCCGCCGGCGTTTAAGTCCGTCGGATTCGGCGAGACCGAATACAGCCAGATCCTCAAGTCAACCTTAGCGATGGAGGGTCTGGTTAGTAAGTATTCGGCCATCATGGACACGTATGATCCACAAAAAAAGATCGCTCTCGTGGTTGATGAATGGGGCGCCTGGTATGCGCCGCTGCCCGGCAGCAATCCGGGTTTCCTGGTGCAGCAGAACAGTCTGCGTGACGCGATTCTGGCGGCGCTTAACCTCAACATCTTTGCCCGTCACGGCGACCGTGTGCGTATGGCTAACATTGCCCAGATGATCAATGTCCTGCAAGCGATGATCCTGACCGACAAAGAAAAGATGGTGCTGACGCCGACCTACTACGTCTACAAAATGTATGTGCCGTTCCAGGACGCCACGTTTCTGCCGGTCATTTTCAACGCCGGCAGCTACACTCACGGCGACGTCACGTTGCCGCGGGTGGACGCCATCGCTGCTAAGGACAAAGCCGGCAAGCTGTGGCTGGAAATCACCAATGTTGATCCCAATCAACCGGTCGAGATCGTAGTAAGTCTGGCCGGCATGATGGCTAAATCGGCAGCCGGAGAAACCCTAACCGCACTTAAAGTCGATAGCATTAACAGCTTCGAGGCCCCGAATACGGTCGTGCCGAAGCCTATCTCTGCGAAGGTTCAAGACGGCAAGCTGGCTCTGAAACTGGACCCGAAGTCGGTGACCGTGATCTCAGTCGAGCAATGACGCAAGACCGCATGTTAAGACGTAAAGTACATCAAAAGGAGCTTTTACTGTGAGAACGCTTCTCTCCGGACAGAGAATCTTCCGATAGAATGCGCCTGGCGTAAGGCGGGCTTCCGCGGGCATGAGCGCTGGCGCGGAGCCTAACGTTGCGCGGCACGTACTGGCGAAAATAGGCTGGAGCAGCTAGGAGTTGCTGGCTAGTGAGTTTATCCAATGAAAATGGGACAGATCGGAAGGCATTTTCTGCCCCTTTTCTGTCCCGCGTTTTCGTGAGTGGTTGCGGGGGCGGGATTTGAACCCGCGACCTTTGGGTTATGAGCCCAACGAGCTACCAGACTGCTCCACCCCGCGCAAGCTTTAGAAGATTAATTCGAAGCATCAGTATAGCCGTCGCTTGGTCGAGGGGTCAAGTTTGACGCTCTTGCGGAAGTCTCTGTTACTCTCCTCGTTGCTGAGTCGCTTTGCGCTTGCGCAAGCTTGATGACTACATCGCCCGAGCCAACATAGCCATACTTCTGCCGCGCCAGCAGCTCGATCGCTCGTGAGTCGGTTCTCAATTGCTGAACATCCCGCTCCAGCGTCTCCACCTTTATTCTTAGGTCGCTCACTTTCTCGCCTGTCGCTTCGTGTTTGGTCAGCGCCCCGGACAACTCCGCGCGAGCCCGCGAATAGACCGATGCGCAAGTCGCCGCTGCTGCCAGAATTATCATTAAAACCGTTGCGTCAACCAGTCGATGGGTGCGCGCGCGGCGTCGAGCAAGCGGTTTGACTCGTACTCGCGTTGGCACATGAGCGGCCGGTATCGATGCAGTGCCGACGCTCCCGACGCGTTCGTCCCAAAACGTGTCTGCTGCTTGGCTCAAATTGACACCTCCCAATTCTGCTCGTTATGAAGAATCAGCAGAGAAAACGTACCAGCGGCTCGGCTTGTGATAGTCGAATTGCCCTTGGGACCTGCAAAAGAATCGGGGAGTAACGCACCCGATGGGGCCGGGACTGCCGACAGCGCAGAACTCTATCACTTTTTGCGCCCAAGTGCAAGAGATTTCTTTCTAGAAATTTAAGTTTGTTAAATTGAGACTCTACATCAACAGTGGGATCTGTCCAAAAACTGCGCCTTAGGACTCCATTCCTAAAGGCTTTGGTCCGGTTTTCACGTTGCACCGCAGGTTCGGTCGGTCTATTCTTTGTGACTGTCTCATAGGAGGTCTTCAAGACTGGAGGTCACTGACTTGTCCGATTCTGTTGGTTCGATAACCGCCCACGTCAAGAGCGAAGTAGCCAAGGCCATTGTCGGTCAGGATGAAGTGATCGAGCAGGTTCTGATCGCGCTGCTGACCGAAGGCCACGCGTTGATCGAAGGCGTGCCGGGGACGGCGAAAACTCTGCTGGTCAAAGTACTATCGCTCGCCATCGGCGCGCAGTTTGGGCGAATACAATTCACGCCCGACCTGATGCCCGCAGACGTCACGGGCACGAATATTTTCAACATGGCTACATCCACGTTCATGCTGCGACACGGGCCGATCTTCACCGATCTGTTGCTCGCTGATGAGATCAACCGCACGCCTCCAAAAACTCAAGCGGCGCTGCTTGAAGCGATGGAGGAGCGGCAAGTCACAATAGACGGCGAGGCCCACAAGCTGTCGCCGTTGTTCACGGTGCTCGCAACTCAGAACCCGATCGAGTACGAGGGAACGTATCCGTTGCCCGAAGCTCAGCTCGACCGGTTCATGCTGAAGATAAACGTCAATTATCCGAACGCTGAGGAGGAGCTTCGTGTGGTGACAAACTGGAACGCCGGCTTCAATGCCCGTCGTCTCGAAGAACTAAACATCCAGCCGGTGCCCGACGCGGCGAGCGTGCTCGATAGTCGCGCGCAAGTGCGCAACGTCACCGTCGAGCAAGGAGTTCAAAATTACATCGTTTCGATCATCCGCGCCACACGCAACACAATCAACGTCTCCTGGGGCGCAAGCCCGCGCGCAGCGGTCGCGTTGCTGCTATGCTCAAAGGCCCTGGCGGCGATTCGTGGGCGCGGTTTCGTTACGCCTGACGATGTGAAGGAAATCGCGAAGCCGGTGCTGCGACACCGCATAGTGCTGCGCTCTGAGGCCGAGATTGAAGGTGTGTCCGCTGACCAGGTTCTGGACGAGGTGATCGCAGGCATCGACGTGCCGCGATAATGAAAGAGAACCGATGAACGCAAAGATCACAATCCGATTCTGGCTGGCTCTGATGGTTTGCCTGGTCGCGATGAATCCCGTGGCCCGCCACAGCATCAGCTCGATGGTTTTGGCACAAGAGTCGAAGCTGGACCTGCTCATCAAGGGCGGAAGAGTTTTCGACGGATCGGGATCGCCCGCAGCGAATTACGATGTAGGCATTCGCGGCGAGCGGATAGCCTTTATCGGCGACGCTGCGAAATCCGCAGTGAGCGCCACGCGAACAATTGACGCTTCGGGACTCATCGTCGCGCCTGGTTTCATCGATCCGCACACACACACTTTTGAAGATCTGTCAGACTTGAAGCGGAAGAGCAACGAGAACTACTTGATGCAAGGCGTGACGACCGTAATAACCGGCAATGATGGCGCCGGCCCGATTCACACCGCCGAAGCATTCGAGCGGTGGGAAAAGCAAGGCATAGGAACAAACGCCGGGCTGCTCGTGGGGCAGGGAACGGCTCGAGGTCAAGTCATGAAAATGAGCGACGCTGATCCGACGCCGGATCAACTCGCTCAAATGAAACACCTTGTCGCGCAGGCGATGGACGAAGGGGCGCTGGGAATGTCCACCGGCCTCTACTATGCGCCCGGTAGTTACGCCAAGACCGAAGAGATAATCGAGCTTGCGAAAGAGGCTGCGAAGCGCGGCGGGATCTACGACTCGCACATGCGCGACGAAAGCTCTTACACGATCGGCTTGCTCGGATCGATTCGCGAGACGATTCGAATAGGCCGCGAAGCGAAGATCCCCGTGCACATCTCTCACATCAAAGCGCTCGGGACGGACGTTTGGGGCCAAAGCGTCGAAGCGATTGCGATCATCAACAAGGCTCGCGCCGAAGGTATCGAGGTTACAGCGGATCAATATCCTTATACCGCGTCTGGTTCGAGTCTGACGGCTTCGCTGGTTCCGCGATGGGCAGAGGTTGGCGGTCATTCGGAATTACTTAAGCGCATTGATGACCCTCAAACGCGGTCTCGCTTGACTGCTGAGATGGAAGCGAACTTAAAGCGGCGCGGCGGCGCCGAGTCACTGTTGATCACTTCCGGTCGAGATAAGACTCTCATTGGCAAGACGCTTGGCGCTATTGCAAAACAGAGGAGCAAGACGCCCGTTGAAGCAGCGCTTGAGATCATCAAAGCGGGCGGCGCGGGAGTGGCGTCGTTTAACATGAACGAAAAGGACATCGAGAATTTCATGAAGCAGACTTGGGTGATGACCGGCTCGGACGGCTCGACGGGCCATCCCAGAAAGTACGGCACCTTTCCGCGCAAGCTTCGGGAATATGTCTTCAACAGGAAGGTGGTCAGTCTCCCATTTGCGATTCACGCAAGCAGCAAATTGACAGCGGAAACATTTCGCCTCCGTGGGCGCGGCGAGCTGAAGGTCGGGTATTTTGCCGACGTGATTGTTTTTGATGAGAAGACGATTGCGGACCGCGCTACGTACGAACACCCCGAAGAGCTGGCCGTTGGAATGAAATACGTGATCGTCAACGGTAAACTTGCGGTTGAGGCCGGCAAATACACCGGTGCACTCGCAGGACGGCCGATAAGAAGGCAATGAGCCCGCAGGAACAAAAGCTACCAATACCTGCGGCGGCCGTTGCCTTCGTGAGAGACACCGACCGAGGGATTGAAGTTTATTTGAGTCGCAGGCCTTTGCACTTTCGCTACTATCCCGGTGCGTTCGTGTTTCCAGGAGGCCGAGTCGATCTCGAAGACGCCGACATCAAGGCAACCGCACGTCGCGAGGTGCTGGAGGAGATCGGCATCGACATCGATGCACAACGACTGATCCCGCTGAGGAACATTCACACAAGTCCGCACGCCGGGCCCGTCTACCACATGCTCACTTTCGCTTATCCAGTCGAAGGCGAGTTCAAAACCGTTTTGAACTGCGGAGAAGTAGAAGAAGAATTGTGGATCAGTGCGCGCGAAGCGCTCGCGCGGCTTGACTTGCCTTATCAAATCAAAGCCGCCGTTTACAGCATTGCTCGGTTTGCTACCGTCGCGGAGCTGCTGGAAGCGCTCGCCGGCGGAAGCATGGACGAGGACTTCCGGTTTTGAGATTTGTCTTCACAACGCGATTTTTTGTGTTGATGGCCGCGGGGCTTGCGCTGCTTTCGCTCGGGTGGCTCAGCCGGGGCATGATTTATCTTACGATAGTCTGCGACCTCGGGCTGATCGCCGCTGCAGCGATGGATTATCTGATTTCTGAAAAATCGAACGCGTTTCGAGTTGAACGCGAGATGGAAGAGCGGTTCGCGATGGGAGCTGAGAATGAAGTCACGATCAGGATCGCAAATCGCACGCGCCGCAGAGTTACCTTCATCGTCAAGGACGACTATCCGGCCGAGATGGAGTTGATGACCCCTCGCGAGGCGCAGCTCACAGTTCCTGCCGGCCGCTCGCGTGTATGGCGATACAGCTTGCTGCCGACCGCTCGCGGCAAGTACGGTTTCGGAAACACAGTGATGCGATTTCGAACTCGCTTAGGGCTGTTGTGGCGACAACTTGCTTACGAGACCGCAACGGACGTGAAAGTCTATCCCGATATTCGCGAGGCGAGGAAGCACGAGATTTATGCTCATCGCAATCGGCGGCCCGAACCCGGGCTGCGACGCATGCGAGTGCGCGGGCAAGGTCGTGAGTTCGAATCGCTGCGCGAGTTCGTGATCGGAGACGAGATACGCCACATATCCTGGGCGGCCACCGCGAGACGAGGCAAGCTCATCACTCGACAGTACACGATCGAACGCAGCCAGAATATTGTCGTGCTACTCGACACGGGCCGTCTGATGACCGCGCGCATCGGCAGGCTGACCAAACTCGATCACGCGGTGAACGCTACGTTGTCGATCGGGTATGTTGCGGCGGCGGGAGGTGACAACGTTGGGCTCGTCGCCTTCTCACGCCGCGTTGTGAGTTACCTCCCGCCGCGCCGAGGTCACGACCAGATCAATCGATTGATGGAGGCGCTCTACAGTCTGGAGCCTCAGATGATCGAGCCGAGCTACAAGCGCGCGTTCAACTTTTTCAGCACCAATTGTCATCGCCGGTCGCTGGTGGTTATTCTTACTGATCTTGTGGATCGCGAAGCGTCCGCCGAGCTGCTCGCCCACACGTCGCAGCTAATTCCTCGACATCTTCCTCTAATCATCACGATCGGCGACACGGATCTTCGGGAGTTGGTACGAACTGAGCCGGCGTTGCCTGCGGACGTCTATCGCCAATCCGTCGCCGAGGAGATTCTTCGCCAGCGAGAGGAAGCGTTGACCCGCATTCGCCATGCCGGGGGGCTTGCGCTCGACGTTCCTGCGGGACGACTATCGCTGGAGCTAGTCAACAAGTATCTCGAAGTGAAAGAGCGCGGGTTGCTTTGATCCGTCTAGATCCGTCAAATCAGAGTCGTCCGTGGTCTATAGACCGCTGATGACATTGATTTGACGGATTCATACGGATTCCTGTCTCGGATCAGACTTCAGAAAATACATCGTCATCACCAGCGCGCTCATCGCGGAGATCGAGAACTTGTACGCGGGCGCGATGTGCGCGGGTGAGATGAAGCCTTCGATCAATCCCGCAATCAACAGCATCGGGATAGTGCCGAGTATCAGCTTGATCGCAAGCAATCCGTTGGTCACCAACGCGTCCGCACGGCGTTTGTCGCCGGGCATCAGCAACGCTTTGCCGATCAACAAGCCCGCTCCTCCGGCGATGAAGATTGCTGTTAGCTCGATCACACCGTGAGCGCTGACAAAGATAGGAATTTCCCAAAAGCGGTAGCGAACACAGAGGCTCAACACCATTCCGAGCAGCAAACCGTTCTGCGCGAGCACCAAGAATGTTCCTATACCGGCGAGCACTCCGCCCCCGAACGCGTAGAACGTCACCGTGATGTTGTTTCTTTGAATCGAAGTAGAGGCCAGCGGGTTCGCTCTATTGATGTCTTCGGTCCAGTTGCGATGACCAGCGATATCCTGTCTGAGCCTGGGCGCGACGCGATCCGCGAAGCCTTCGTCGAGCAGAGACGCGGCAGCAGCAAACGCAGCCGAAAGAATGAAAACCAGAAACGCGGTCAGCGTGTAACGAAAAGTCTTTCTGAACACCGCAGGGAACTCGTAGCGAAAGAACGTAATGAATACAGCGAAGCCGGAAGACTCGCTGCGATAGATGACACCGTGCGCGCGACCGACCAGGTGATTCAGATAATTCACCAACCGCTGGTCGCGCACCTCTTCGCGCGCGATCGCAAGATCGGCTGCCGTGCGCCGATAGAGCCTTCCGAATTCTTGAACCTCTTCACCCGACAGACTTGTTAGGCGACGCCGCGACGCGTGAGCGGTCAGCTCCTCGAGCCGCTTCCATTTTCCCAGCCTCTCTTTTAGAAAATCCTTCAGCATGCAGATCGGACGTTACACGACAGATTACTGAGAAAAGCATTTTTGGAGCAAGTCACGAAGCGGCAAGCTGGATCTGACTTTACCCTGTACCCTCCACCCTGTAATCTGGATCTGACGTGCCTTTTTCCTCGCTCATCGGAAACGAACGTATAAAGCAACTGCTGCAGCGGGCAGTTGTAGAAGGGCGGATCGGCCAATCACTTTTGATGTCCGGGCCGCGCGGCGTCGGCAAGTACGAATTTGCGCTCGCGCTCGCGCAAGCGGTGAACTGTGAGAATGTGAAGCTGGGAGATGCTTGTGGCGAGTGTATCCCGTGCAGAAAGATTGCGCTCGCGGAACACGCCGATGTGGAGACGATCACAAACGACGGTCAATTCATCAAGGTCGAGCAAATGCGTGAAATGTCGCGCGACGCGCAGTTCCGGCCTTATGAAGGCCGCCATCGGGTCTACATCATTGACGAAGCAGACCGGATGAATGCTTCATCAGCCAACTCGATACTCAAGACGCTCGAGGAGCCGCCGGAATCGACGCTGATTGTGCTGGTCACATCGAAGCCTTACGGGTTGCCGGAAACGATCCGCTCGCGGTGTTTGATGCTGAGTTTCGCGCCGCTCAGTGCGGTGGAGATCGAAGCGCAATTGAGGAAAAAAGAGAGCGAGGCGAAGGATGATCTGGGGTTGCGAGCGCGACTGGCACGTGGAAGCATTGGCCATGCACTTGAAATCGATCTCGACGAGTATCGTGAAATGCGCGGCACGATGTTGGATCTTGTTGAGGCACTCGCGTCAACTCGAGATGTTTCAAAGCTCCTGGGTATAAGTGAATACCTCGGCCGCAGGCTGGAGAGAGAACAATTTGAAAGCCACCTCGACACGCTGTTGACGTTACTTGAGGATCTTTTTCATCTCAAGGTGACTGCGTCAGAAGAATCGTTGACGAACGATGACATCGTGGAGCGTCTGGAGCGCCTCGGTGAAAAGATTACACTCGATCAGATAACGGCGTGGGTGGATAACATCGAGGAAATCTTTCGCGCGCTGCCGCGGAACGTGAACAGGCAGCTAGCCATGGAAGCCATGTTGATAACCGCGTAGGGTTTACGGCATGCGCTTGGGTTGGGTGCCTTATCACCCGTTTTCATTTGTCGATCGCCCCTCACGCGAATTGCACGTTCGAGTTCACGCCAAGTCACCTTAGTCGTGGCTTGTCTCAATCAGCGCCTGCAGTTTCTTCGGGGCGACCAACCGCCAGGCTTCACGGATGTGAAATGCCAGCTCTTCATCGCTGACCCGATCGAGCTCGATGCCGACCCAACCGGCCCCGCCAACGTAAGGTGGTTTGTAGTATTTCTCAGGCTCGTTTTCGATCAGCATAGCCTGGATGCCCGGCGGCGCCGGCACCACGACCGCGAAGTGTCCGTCATTGTGGTGGTTGAAGGAGCACATGGCAAAGACCTTCTTGCAGAAGAAAGTCGGCTCGCCGTGTGAGAGCCTTTCGGTCGTCTCGGGCAGCTCGTTACAGATTCGCCGGACTCGTTGCACGTGCTTTTCGCTCACAAACTCGCCGTTAGCCACATTGCTTTGTTATGGGTGCATATCCCGGGGACGTTCCCGTGTCTTCGTGGCATACTTGAGGCTCCTACCATCAATATCGTTTATAGGTGCCGCTTTCATCTCCAGCGGCCAATCAGGGTAAGTCGCCGTTGTTTTTCCCAAAGGTCACCCCAAACGCTTGCCGCGAATTCCGAGTCGGCTCCTCATCTCGTCACTAGAAATACCTTG
>DASXSR010000023.1:0-13641 GCA_036505875.1 Blastocatellia bacterium
TCGACGACGAAAAGTTCGCGCAGAAGTTTACTCCTCGTCGCGACTGGACCAAGTGGTCGGCGCTGAACAAACGAAGGTTGCGTAAGCTCATCCGCGAAGGCCGAATGACCGAGGCCGGGCTGGCGAAGATCGACCTCGTGATGCTCGGCGAAGCAGCACAGGCGAAACAGAGCACGGGCGACCTGGACATTCCTCGCTTCGTCAAACAGGCCCTGATGGCGAACGCGAAGGCCTGGGAGAACTTCCAAAGCCTCACGCCGTCCCGTCGCAGGGCTTATATTCATTTGATCATGGACGCCAAGAAAGAGGAGACGCGCGAGCGGCGGCTGCGAGAAGCCGTCGCGCTCTTGGAGCAGAGCAAGGGCGAGGTGGATGATATCCCGCGATTCGTGAAACAGGCGCTGATGGCCAACGTGAGGGCTTGGGAGAACTTTCGGAACCTCGCACCGTCCTATCGCCGGCACTACATTGGGTGGATCATGCACGCGAAGAAAGAAGAGACGCGTGAGCGGCGGCTGCGAGAAGCCGTCGCGCTCTTGGAGCAAAACAAGAAACTCGGCCTTAAATGACAGAGGAGAATCGATGACGACCCTGACTCAGTCTTTCAACGCGCGTTGTCCATCAGGCCGGGAGATTTTCGATGGGCCGCCGGGCCAGGAGGCGTATCTGCTCAACCCAGGTGATCCCGGCCTGCTTCGCCAGCTCGACACAATCGACGCGAGCGCGGCGTCGAAGCGGCCCCTGACCGGAAAAACGACGATCGCCGCGCACGTCGATCAGTTCATTTCCGGCGCGCGAGGCGAATCCGTGGGCCGGCGCTGACTGGAACGCCAGTTGACGGTTTTCCGAGCTTCAACGCCCTTGCAGGCGGCCCCGGCAGCTTAGCCTTGGCGTTATACGGATGTGCGCCTCAGTTGGTGAGTAGGCAAAAACCGGCCGGAAGGAGGAATCTATGACCCTAACCGAGTTTAGTACTCTAGTGGCCAGCGCCGGCGTGTTAGCCGGCGGCGCCTGGGCCCTCTTCAACTTCAGAGCGCTTAACACGCTCGCTAAGTCGCGGGCCGAGCTCGCGAATCTTGATTTGGATCGTGTGAAAAAGCAGAAGGAGATAGAAGCCAAGGCATACGAGCATCGGCAGAGGGAACTTGCGATCCAGGAGCTTGAACAGAAAGCTAGAATTGGATCGGTGATCAACGTTAGGCTCCAGGCTTCACAACTGGTGGTACCAGATGATTCTTCGCTCTACGTTTCTGCGGTTGTCCAAGTGGAAAATAAGGGAACGATCAACACGCGACTCGAATTTGGCGACGACAGAAGACCTCTTTCGGTATACCCGGTGACTGGCACGGACGATACGGGAAAGCCTCGAGTAGGCGCACGCGAGACCTATGGGACGCCAGTTTCTACCTCCCTCGGCGAGTTGTCTCCCAGTGTAAATGTCAGAGCCGGTGGATGCGAGAGGATTCACTTCTTATTCCGTGTGAAGACGCCGGGGCTCTATCTGCTGACATTCGCGGTTCCACTTGATGCGGACAATCAAGCTATCGCGGAACAGCTCGGATTCAAGTTCAAGGGAAACTGGGCTGCTAAGGAGTACGTGGTCGTGCGGCAACAAGTGGGCACGGTATAACACGGCGCTCGAGCTGACGGGCAAATCGCCCCCGGAGAGAGGAATATAGATTTCACGGCTTGTTGGTGAGGCTGTGGCCCGAGGATATCGATCCGAAGACGGGAGATGAGCGTCTTCCCAACAGGGCCAGCTAACCATTCAATCAAGCGGACGACAAAAAGCGCCGACGCTTATTTGGCACTCTGACTCTCATCGTGCGAAAGGAACGGGTTGGGGCACGCGTTTTTCCCTGAGAATCTGCGTAAGTCAAAGCCGACGTGGAAGGGAAGAATATCTTTTCATTGGACGGCGCAGAATCGTTCATGGATGATATGCGTCGAATCTCAGAGTTCTTTCTCGGCAATGTTCCTGACGTGGACCGCCTTTGAGGATGCGCTTGAATCAAAAGCGGCATCCAACTCGGCGATTGAGTGGAGCGCAAAAAGCGCGCCACCTGATCACCTATCGTTATCTGTTCTGCTTGGAAGAAATGTGCTGCTTCAAAGCCGCTCCCAATTCCAGAATGCGCGTGATGCGATCGCCTCCGAGGTCCGTTTTGTGCGCAAGCTCCGAAATCATATGCCGAATCTCTTTGCGGCGCGCGACGAATTCCGGTTGTGTGCGGCCCTTCAACTCCAATTGATGAAGCCCTTCGCGCAGATCATCGGATAGCGCGAGCATCTCTTGAAACGGCTTTGGCAGGGGCGGTAAGTATTCCAAACCGTGACAGCCCGCGCAGAACTGCGGCCAGCGGAAGGTTTCCGAAGCCGCGCCGATCGCGTGCACGCCGTGGCACTCAACACAATCGAGCCGCTTCACGTTAGGTCGATCGGCGAAGTGACGGCTGCTCTTAAAAAACTCGAGCGGCTCGCGATGACATCGCCCGCACATCTCTAGAGTCGCGGCTGTGTCGGGTCTGGCGATGAAACGGCCAGCGTGCGCCTTGCTTTTTTCGGTTTGCAAGCGGTCGCCCCCATGACAATCATCACAACCCAGCTCCATACGAAAGTGCGTGCTGGTCTTATAGATGGCTATGACCGCTCCCGGTTCGTCTTTTTGGCGACTGTGACACTCTAAACAGTTGTTGGGGGCTTGCGCGACTACTGGATCGGAGCGAAGAAGGGCTGCAGCGCACCAACACGACCAAACTAAGAGGACGAGTGATCGAATCATAGTGCGCTTCGCAGTCGCGTCGGTGGCATGTTGCCGAACACCTTGCCCGTCGATTACAGCGATAGTATAGTTTCGCGCTGGTTGGATTTGAAAGGAGGAGTTGGAGATGAGCGCTAGAAAACTTTTATCAACTGTTGCAGCAGTTCTGCTGCTGCTGGGTATCAGCTCGGCGTCTTACGCGAAGGGCTGGGTGTATCTGGGCGAGGCGCACGTCGACGGAGCCGTCGATCACGACAAGATCAAAGTTGGACGGTCGGAGGGAAGATTCAGAGCAATCCAACTCCGAGTCGATCGCGCCGCGATAGAATTCCGTCACGTGGTGGTTCATTACGCAAACGGAACCAGCGAAGAGGTTCAGGTTCGTCAGAGGATTCGCGCCGGCGGCTCGACGCGTGACATCGACCTTCGAGGTGCTGACAGAGTTATCGAGAGCGTTGAGCTGTGGTACGAGAAGGCGAGCTACGGATCGAGACGCCCGCGAGTGCGGCTGTTTGGAAGAAGCTGAGTTCTGAGTCGGTGACCGCTTAAGGTTTGACGGGAGCGGTCCGATCTTCAAACCGGCAGCGCGTCGATCAGCGCGTCCACCTCTTCGCGAGTGTTGTAGAAGTGGGGCGAGATCCTCAGGCGATTCAAGCGTGGAGCCGTGATGACGTTCTTCGAGCGCAGCTGGCGGTACAGCTCGCTCGCTGAATGTCGTTCGTGCCTGCAAGTTACGATGGCCGATGTCTCACCGGGCTTTCGCGAGTTGATTACGTCGTAGCCTTTCGCGGTGAGTCGTCCGGCCAGGTAATCGCTTAGCCCCAGAAGATATGCCTCGATTTTTTCGGGACCAATTTCAAGAAAAAGATCTATAGCCGCGCCAAGGCCATAGACTCCAGCG
The DNA here is from genome assembly GCA_036505875.1 of Blastocatellia bacterium. Classification (GTDB taxonomy): domain Bacteria; phylum Acidobacteriota; class Blastocatellia; order UBA7656; family UBA7656; genus Onstottus_A. The sequence continues at coordinate 3,663 of DASXSR010000023.1, forward strand.
GTGTTCAAGGTCCCGCACTCGAAACGCCCCGCTCCATCGCGATAGTCGAGTTTGTAATCGACATACTGTTCGTAGTTCTTCACTGAGGTCCATCCAACGACGGTGGGCTCTATGCGACCGATGACTCGGTCGGAGACGTAAAGCAGCGTGGCGCCTTCAGGCCCGAGCAGGTACTTGTGCGCGTCGGCGGCGAACGCATCGACATAGTCTCGTTCGACATCGAGCTTCAATCCGCCCAGCGCCTGAATCGCGTCGACTACGAAGATGATGTCGCGTTCGCGACAGAACTTTCCGATGCGAGCCAAGTCCGAACGGAAGCCGCTGGCGAATTGAACCCAGCTCATCGTAACCACGCGCGTTCGCTCGTCGACCTTCGAGAGCAATTCATCGGGATCGATCCGGCCGTTGCGCTCTTCTGCAAGCTTCAAACGGATGTCGCGCTCTTCGCATAGTCGCATCCAGGGATAAATGTTCGATGGGAACTCGACGTTGCAGGTGACGACGTTATCGCCTTCCCGCCAGTCGATGCCATTAGCAACTGCTGAAAGCGCGTCCGAAGTGTTTCTCATGAAAGCGATCTCACGCGGTTGCGCGTTAACCAATCGCGCCGCCGCTTCGCGAGTCTGCTCATAAGTGCGAAGCCACGCGTCATAGTTAGCAATGCCGTTACGCATCACATCGTCGACCAGCGCGTTCATCGCATCACGCACTCGAGTTGAGAGCGGCGAAACCGCCGCATGATTCATGTAGATGTATTTCTCGGTGACCGGGAAAAGAGAGCGAATTTCTTGGTTCACGCTGCCCCTACAAGTTAAACACCGTGCGGACCTCGCCGACTAGCAGGTGTCGATGGTTTTCGATTCGCGGACGATGATATGTCGCAAGCTCCGCAGCTTCTTCTTCGCTGAGAACACCGAGTTGAACAAGCGTCTCGACAACTGTCGGACCGAGCCCTCGGTACGAGCCGTCCTCCATCTTAAATGCGATGCCGGCGCCGCGCGGGAATTGTTCACAAGGCAGCACGCCCACGGAGTAAACAGCCTCGGCGCCGATCTTACACACCAGCTTGCCGCGACCGGCGCGTAGCAACTCAGTATCAAACCTTCCTTTGGTTCCGCCGACCATCTCCGGATGATCGATCATAGCCGAAACGACGCGACGTGGTGCTCGCGCTACCGACGTCTCCTGATCTGACGGGTTGACGAGCCGCGCGAATGCCACGGCGAGCGAGCGAAGCGGGACTCCAAAGGTTGGCGCGCTGCAGCCGTCGATTGCAACGGGCAAGTCTTGGTTAACGCCTGCCATTCGCGCGAAAACAGAGATGATCTCGCGCTGCACCGGATGCTCAGGACGATAGTAATCCTCAAGCGGTAAGCCTCGATGCACGGCGGTCAACAGCATCGCCGCGTGTTTGCCTGAGCAGTTGTTGTGAAGCTGGGTGAAGGGCTCGCCTGCGGCTTCAAGGCTTTTGGCGATGTCGGCGTTGTACGGAGCGTGAGCACCGCATTTGAGAGCGGACTCGTCAAGCCCCGCGCGGGCGAGCATCGCGGCTACCGTCTCGGTGTGAATCGGTTCGCCTTCGTGCGAAGCGCAGGCGATGGAAAGCTCGCGATCGATGATGTTGAAGTGATCAGCCGCGCCGCTGGTGATAAAAGGAATCGCTTGAATCGGCTTGATAGTCGAGCGCGTGGAAGTGACGAAACTGTCATCGCCGAGGCGCTTGATAATCTTCTCGTCGGGTTCGGCGACCACGATCGCGCCTCGATGTCTTGATTCAACTATTGCGCCTCGCCTGACCTCGACTAGTATCGGAAGCTGATCGTGCATTCGAATGGAACCGTGACCGTCCCGTCACATTAACTGTACCGCACGATATTGCGAACGACCAAGACGTCAATCAACTACATCGGCTCAGAAATGAGAGCCCTCGCAAGTCTCTACTCGACACAGATCAGGTCGGCAATCGCGCGATACTTCTTCTCGCTGAAGCCCTGGATGATGATTATCTCTTCGGGACGGCGGAAGCGCCCGTTCCGCTGGCGATAGTCGATGATTCTCTTTGCTGTGATTTCGCCGACTCCTGGCAAAGTTTTCAATTCGTCTGCCGTGGCTTGGTTTAAGTTGACGCAAGGTTGGTTGTTTCCGGAACGGGTCGTGCTCGACGCAGCAGCTTCCGTCTTCGCTCGATTCTCGTGTGGCGCACACCCGCCGAATGTAATGGTGAACACGACAAGAAGAATGAAGAACCGCGTGCGGGCAAGCTTCTCCCGTACAACTTGTTTAGTTTCAATCAAGCGTGGTGAGCGCATCGACTCTAAGATTATGGATCACGAATCACTCATCACTTCTCTTGAAATCGCCGGAGCGACCGCCACTCTTCGATTCAAGCCGAATGTCCGTTATCAACATATCTTTGTCCACGGCCTTGCACATATCGTAGATCGTGAGCGCGGCTACAGAAGCAGCAGTGAGCGCTTCCATTTCAACGCCGGTCTTGGCGTCGGTTCGGGCGGTTGCAACGATAGCGACGCCGTCATCTCGGAGGTCGAGCCGCACGTCGGCATGATTAAGTGGAAGCGGATGACACAATGGGATCAGCTCAGAGGTGCGCTTGGCAGCCATTATGCCAGCCAGTCTTGCGGTTTCGAGCGGATCGCCTTTGGGCGTGCTCTGCGCGCGAATCGCTTCAACCGTTGCCGGTGACATTCGCACGAATCCGCTGGCCGAAGCTGCTCGAGTAGTGATTGGCTTGTCGCCGACGTCAACCATTCGAGCGCGACCTTGTTCGTCTGTGTGAGTGAGAGTCATAACAACATTACATCGACAAGCTCGCCCTCCGCGATTTCGTGCACATTCTCGCGCACGATTATGAGCGCGTTCGCTCGCATGAACGCTACCAGGTCAGACGAGCCGCCCCACTTCAAAGGCTCAGCCAACGCGTCGCCGTTTTCGATGAAGACGCGCGTCGGCAGATAGCTTCTTCGGCTCGACGGATCCTTCAAGGATTGAGAAAGACGCGCGCGAACGGTTTTAAGAGTTGGATAACCATCGCCTTGCATCTTCCGAATCGCCGGCCTGACGAAAACATTAAAGGTCACGGATGTCGAGACCGGATTGCCTGGAAGCCCAAAGAAAAAAGTCTCGCCACGTTTCGCGAAAACGATCGGCTTGCCCGGCCTGATGATCACCCGATCAAAGTAAATCTCTGCCCCTATCGCTTTGAGCGCGGCTTTGACCAGGTCGTAATCGCCCATTGAAACTCCGCCGGAGGTTATGACGACGTCGCGGTTGTCTGCGGATCGGATCAAGGCGTCGCGCGTCGCTTCGGGCGTGTCTTCGACTGTGCCGAGCATGTCGACCGTCGCCCCGGCCCGTTCTGCGTAGGCCGCGAGCGTATAGCTGTTCGAGTTGCGTATCTGTGCCGCCGAAGGCTTTGACGATACATCTATGAGCTCACTGCCTGTAGAGATCACGGCAACACGAGGCCGGCGCGCGACTTTCAACCGGGCATATCCGAACGAGGCAAGCACCGACATCTCGGCGGGACCAATCTCGCGACCCGCTTCAGAAACGATCTCTCCCGCTGCGACCTCGCTTGCGTGAGGTGTGATGAATTGGCCAGGCTTTACCGCTTCGAGTATCTCTACAGAGCCGTTGTCCGAGCGGGTGACTTCGACTTTTTGCACGGCGTCGGCTCCATCGGGGATCGGCGCCCCGGTGAAGATTTTCACGGCCTCGCCGTGATCAAGCTTGCGGTCGAATTTTGCGCCGGCCGCGACTTCTCCGATTAGTCGCAACTTTACCGGCGCAGTTGTTACATCGGCGGCCCTAACGGCATAGCCATCCATTCGAGCGCGATCGAACGGCGGGAGATCGATGTCCGCGCGAACGTCTTCGGCCAAAATACGGCTGCGAGCTTCTTCAAGCTCGACCGTCTCGGAGCCAAGTGGTTTGACTTGGTCGAGTACGATGCTGAGCGCTTGATCGACTGTAATCATCGTTCTTTCGGTAGATTAGCAGGAAAGCAGGTAAGCAGAAAGCCAACCCGCCTCGCAAACATTTGTGGAACTAATCGACACTTTCGCGGGCATCATCTGTGAGGATGGAATTTCAGATGGGGTGTTCACAATCAATTCGAGCAATGCGACCTCGACCCGAGAACAGAATGGCTGAACACCCCGTCTTGAACCCCGGTCCATCAAATCCGCGTTCGAGGAGAATCTGAATGAAAGACACGTTGTTGAAAGCACTTGCCGGCCTTGCGCTCGTGGCGTTGCTGAGTTTTGAGATATTCGCTGTGGTCGTCGCCCAGGGGCCGCGGCGAGGAGGCGATCCGGCCAATCACGTCGGGGGCCAGGCCAGCGCAATCGGCGGTAACAGCATTACAGTCAAAACCAGGGACGGATCAAGTCAGGTAATCAACGTAACCGACAAAACAACTTTCGAGCGAAACGGGCAGCCGGCGAGCCTGTCCGATTTCAAGGTGGATGACTTTGTAGGCGCGCACGGATCACGGGACGCAAACGGGCAGTTCACCGCGGACCACGTGATGGGTGGTGACGCGCCACCCCCGCCGGGCGGACCACGTGGCGGCCCCGGCAGAGGCGTCGGCGGCGAGGTAGTATCGGTTGACGCGTCGGCAGGCACGATCACGGTCAAGGGCCGCGACGATGCGAGCCATGTGATTTATACGACCGCCAACACTACATTCAATCGCAACCGGCAGCCTGCGACGATCGGAGATTTCAAAGCGGGCGACCACGTGAGAGCGGACGGCGCGCCAAACGCGAACGGCCAGTTCGTTGCCGATCACGTGTTTGGCGGAGACCAGCCGCCGCCCCGAAAAAACTAGGGGATGGGGCCAACGTCGCGTTCGATGTTATCATAACGGTTATCCTGGTGGGCCATAAGTAGGCCCACCAGCATTTTCATTCTTAGAAAGGTGTTAGCACTTACCGATTTCATGCTGAGAGCGCCCGTTACTCCCGCTGACTACGACCTGCTACGGCTTATGACAGCCGGCGACGCCCGAGCGCTCGAACAGCTTTATGAGCGGCACCAGGGCGGGATCTACCGATTTGCTTTGCGGATGAGCGGCTCTGAAGCAGTGGCCGAAGACGTTACTCAGGATGTTTTTATGGCGTTGATGCGAGATAGCAACCAATATGATCCGGCGCGGGGATCGCTTCAGGCCTATCTGTATGGAATGGCGCGGCACCGGGTGCTGCGCCGTCTGGAACGCGACCGCGCGTTCGTCCCCATATCCGACGATCAGGAGGACGACGCGCCGATGGATGCGAGGTTGATCGTCGACCAAGACCCGATGGAAGAAATCACTCGCAATCAAACAATCGAATCGGTGCGTCAAGCGATCTCGGCCTTGCCGGTGCATTACCGAGAAGTTGTTGTTTTGTGCAATCTTCAAGAGATGAACTATGAAGATGCGGCGAGGGTGATTGGGTGTCCCGTCGGGACTGTGCGATCGCGGCTGCACCGCGCTCGCGCAATGTTGATCGATAAACTGCAGACTCGAAGAGAAACCGGCTCGATTACCGGCGCCTTTAATCAGGTGAGGTGTGCCTTATGAATTGTGAAGAGTTTGAAATCCTTGTGGGCGATCTTGCGTCCGGGCATTTGATACCGGCCGTAAAGCGCAGGGCGGCGCTTTCGCACACTTATGGTTGCGAGAGCTGCGAGGCGCGTCTTACCAACGAGCGACATCTTAGCGCGGCTTTGCGTTTGGCCGCGAGTGCGGAGACTGAAAGAGCGCCTGATCGAGTTCGCGGGTCGCTGCTTAAGGCTTTTGCGGATCAGCAAGCGCTGTCGGCAAGTTCGGTTGTGCCATTCGCGGCAAAGCCAAAACTCCGGCCACGTCTTGTATGGGCGGCAGCGGCGGCTGCAGTCATCCTGTTTGCGATAATCTCGTTGGAGCTCATTCCACGACGATCCCCCGAACAGGCGCAATCAATCCCGGAGACTCCAGCTACAAAAGAAATGCCTGACCAGGCGCAGACCGGCCCGAAAGATCTGATTGTCTCGAATAACCCGGGGACGGAGGAGATAAAACGTACAACGCAGCATAAGCAGCGGTACGTTAATCGTCGTGTCACCGTGCGCAACAAGGCAGACAATTCGGAGACGGATTTCATTCCCCTCACGTACGTCGCCGATGCGAGTGCCTTGAGAAGCGGACAAGTGGTGCACGTTCGCGTTCCGCGCTCGACGTTGATCTCGATGGGATTGGCGATGAACGTGGACCACGCGAACGATTTCGTTGAAGCTGACTTGTTGCTGAGCGATGAAGGAGTGGCGCACGGAATTCGATTACATTCGCAATCACTGACAAACCGATGGGAGAAACAATGAACACGAGTAGGAATTGGTGGATGCTCATTGCATCAGTGGCAATTGTGCTCACTTGGAGCACCGGCGTCGTCGCGCAAAAGGGTCCGCCTCCCAGGCACGGGCCCGGCGGCCCAGGACCACAGGGCGATAGAGGACCTGGACCAGGCCGGCCTTTCGGCGGCCTCGAGTTTCTTTCATCCGAAATGCGCTTTGGCGACAAAGTGGTAAAGAGCGTGCCCTATTCGGCGCAAGCTGTCCTCGAAAGCACGCAAACGCTCGGTGATGGAACTCATATCACTCGCAAGTCAACCGCCTTGCTCTATCGCGACAGTGACGGACGCACGCGCCGGGAGCAGACTATGGATGCTTTGGGTCCGTTCGCCGTGTCTGGCGACGCTCCGCGCATGATATCAATCAACGATCCGGTGAATGGCGTTGATTATATTCTCGATCCGCAGAGCAAGACTGCGCGAAAGATGTCCAGCAGCGGTGGTCCTCCGCCGCATCATCACGAACCACCGCCGGCCTCGGAGAGCAAGACCGAATCGCTCGGCAAGCAAACGATTGAAGGCGTGGAGGCTGAAGGTACGCGCTCGACGGTGACAATTCCGGCCGGGCAGATCGGCAATGATCGCCCGGTGGAGATTGCTTCCGAGCGATGGTATTCCCAGACGCTCCAGGTTGTCGTGTTGAGCAAGCACAAAGACCCGCGCATGGGTGAGACTGTGTACCGATTGACTAACATTAACCGCAGCGAGCCACCAAGATCGCTATTCGAGGTGCCTTCGGATTACAAAATCGAGGAGAGAACTCCTCCGCCCGGGCCTGACCAGATGCGTAGGATGAGAAGAGACAGAGAAGACTGATCGGAAATCAGCTGGAAATTTAGTGGAACTGTTGGCCCCGCTCAAAGGCATAACGGATGAGGCATTCGATCTTGAGTTCTTAGCGATGCTTCCTGAAATGTGAACGCCAACGAGCAAGTCCCTAGTGCGGCTCTTACCGTGCACCGCCCACTAGCCTCATTCTGACATAGGCTGAGACGAGACGAGAATGATCCCTCGTTTGTTGCGACGTGTACGCATATATCAGCGGTTGCCCAAGAAGGAAAAGGCGGAGATGAAGAAAGCAAACAATAATTCGATCAGTCGACGGGAAACACTTCGCCTGATAGGAGCCGCGGGCGCCACGGCGCTTGTGGGGAATCTTTGGAGCGCAAAACGGCGAGGCTCAGTGATAAACGCAAGCCCCCTTTCGCCGATCCTCGCACAGCAGACCTGCGTAGTGAAGCCCCAGCTCACCGAAGGGCCTTACTTCGTTGACGAGAGACTCAATCGCTCGGATATCAGAACCGATCCGACTGACGGCGCAATCAAAGCGGGATCGCTATTGGTATTGAACATTAACGTCACGCGATTAAACAGCGGTATTTGCACCCCTTTGACTGGCGCGTACGTGGACATTTGGCATTGCGACGCGCTGGGAATCTATTCCGACGTCAGCGACCCAAGCTTTAACACCAAGGGTCAGAAATTCCTGCGCGGATATCAGGTGACCGACGGCAACGGCTCGGCCCAGTTCAAAACGATCTATCCGGGTTGGTACTCCGGCAGGGCCGTCCACATTCATTTCAAGATTCGGCAGTTCACCGGGTCTCAGACCGCCTACGAGTTCACGTCGCAGCTCTTCTTCAACGATTCGTTTACCGATCAGGTTTACACGCAACCTCCATACAATACCAAGGGAGCGCGCAACACTCGAAACAATCAAGATGGAATCTACAACGGCGGCGGGTCGCAGCTTCTTCTCAATGTAAGCCAGACCTCAGAAGGTTATGCAGCCACATTCGATATTGCGTTGCAAGGGATCACCGCAATAAATCCAGCGCCGGTGATTTTGGGCGCAGCAGTATCCGGCAAGCAATTGATGGTGGCCGGCCAGAACTTCGACAGCGGAGCAGCGCTGCTCATGAACGGCGAGCAGCAAAGCAAGACAAGCAACGACCCAACCAGCCCCACAACTCTTCTGATAGCCAGGAAATCAGGCAAGAAGATCAGCCCCGGCGAGTCGGTGACGCTTCAAGTCGTGAACTCCGACGGCACGCGATCAAACGAGCTAATGTTCACGCGGCCCGCTTGAGAGAATGATGTTATGAGTCGAGGTTGAAAACTGAAGGAATCGAAACGGGCGCGGTCATAGGCGTTGTACCGCCGGCGAATCTTAACGGGGAGATTGACAACGGCGACTCCGGCTACTGACCGCGCCCTAATATTTTGAAACACGGGATTCGAGCTCGCTCCTGACGACGCGCTGACTTACCGCTAATTCTCCCGCAAGGCTTAGCTCAGTCAACGACTAAGGCAGAGAGGTCATTCGGATCCGGGCATCTTCGACGACCGAGAAGTAGCCTTCCCACCTACTCCTCGATTCGAGCGCTGCTACCGCAACGCTCGCAACTCGCTCTGGTGTCCGTGCACTAATCCTAAACAAGACCACTCCGCAGGACGATGGTAGACCGTAACGGAATGCCAATTCACCAAAGTCTTTGTCAAACGTCACAAGGAGCCGCGAGGTTGATTGAGCCAGAGCCAGTACATTCTGGTCGCTGATTCCTGGAGATTCGGTCCGGATCCAAACAACATCGTGTCCTCGATCTCTGAGTGCGGCAACGGCAACGCCAGGGAAGTTCTCGTTTGCCAATATGCGCAACTGCTACACCTCGAGCGGATAGACCTTTTCGTCGCGAAGCGCAGCGCTGGCATAGGCGAGACACGCGAGGATGTCATCGCCCGTCAGCCCCGGGTAGTTGCTCAGAATTTGCTCTTCCGACCAACCCTGTGCCAGCAAGTCGATGATGAACTCGACTGCGAGCCGAGTCCCTTTTACTACAGGCTTGCCGACCAAGATGTTCGGATCAATTACAATTCTCTGTTGCCAGTTCAATGCTACCTCCATTTCGCAACCAACCTTCCCAAGTCAATTCTCTACGGCGAGCGCCCTGGAATGTCAAGCGCTGTTAAGCAGCTCAATCCGCCATGCGGCAGCGAGCGCTTCCTCTAAGTTGGTTACCTCGCCGTCTAACTGAAGCTCGAAGACTCGACGAAGCACCTTACCCATCTGTGGACCCGGCTCAAATCCGATCTCAAGCAGATGACGACCCTGCAGCAGCGGCGTTGGTGGCCCGTGTTCCACTCCAAGCGATCTCGCTCTGTCGATGAACCATTCGACAGCATCGTTGGACCCAGCGCTGCCGCCGCCCAGCGCGCAGGCCTTGGCGAGCCGGTAGAGCAGGTCTATTTCAACTCTCTGAGCGAGCCTGCGAAAGTCTCCATCTGTCGCGTGCTCGTGGTAGAAAGTCATCGGCTTGAGTTGTTCGCCGACCAGTGCCACTACCTGCGAGCGCACGTCGTAGCCGGCGATCGTGTGCACTCCCAGTCTGCCCAAGAGTGACTTGGCGTGCCTCGTAGCATCGCGCTCACCGGAAGCTTCTGTTGCCAAGTCGTGACACAACGTTGCAAGCATGATCGTTATGCATCTTGCTTTACAAAGGTCGGCGAAAAGCGACGCCGCTTCATCGAGCGCACGCTTTGTGTGGGTGAACGAGTCCATCTCACACTTGACGTCCCAATGTCGC
>DASXSR010000024.1:0-18842 GCA_036505875.1 Blastocatellia bacterium
ACCTTGCCGTTGAGCCAGCTGCCGACGTTCTTCCACAGCTTTTGCCGCTTGGTTCGGAAGTCGGCGTATACGGCATCGGCGCCTTCTTCTATTTTATCCAGAAGAGCCGGAAGGTCGCGCGGATCGTGCTGAAGATCATCATCCATAATTGCAACATATCTTCCACGCGCCAACCGAAGTCCGGTGATCAAGGCGTTATCCTGACCGAAGTTGCGCCTCAAGTCCACGCCGACAACGTTTGGATTATCCTGACATAGCGCCTGTATGATCGACCACGAGTCGTCCGGCGAATAGTCGTTGACCAGCACGACTTCATACTCGCGCCCGGTGGGATCGAGCGCGTCGCTGATAGCAGCGATTAAGGCTTCGAGGCAGGCTTCGCTGCGATAAACCGGGACGACTACCGACAAATCGGGTTGCATCGAGTGGATCATAGTCTGACTTATCAGCGTTGTCGACCACAAGCAATCGTGAGTGATGTCGAGCGGCGAGTCAGAGTTCTTGCAGGTCTGCTCTACGTGTCGCCAATAAACACAACAGAGCCAGTTCCGCGAGGAGAACTGGCTCTGTTAGACCAGAACACGTACTGACTCTAAAAATCAATAAGCGACAAACGGTTCGGTGAAAACCTTCCTCACCCGCACGCCGTTGATTTTCTTGGCTACCTTCGCGGAGACTGGTGAGTTTACATCAATGTAAACGACGATGGCGGCATCGGTGGAGCCCGTATCCGACGCGCCCACACCGACTCCAATGATTCCGGGCCGCGACATCAGGTCGGCCTCCTGAGTTCTCATGGCCTTAGTTGCACGCGCGACTGATTCGATAGACGGTGCAGTCTGGCCATCTGAGACAGGTTGTTCCGACGTGGAAGCTGAGCAGACACTGCCGACAAAGCTCACTGCGGGCGATAACTTGCTGAGCACTTCGCCGATCGGATTGCCGATCGTTGTCGAGCTGCTGCCAGCAAACAGCAATGCAACGGGCTGAGCGCAGGCGTTGTTAGTAACAATCAACGAGCCTGAGTCGCCGCCAGCGCTGAAGGTGGTGCTATTGATCACTACTTGGTTGGTGTAGGAGACGACGAACTTCTTGCCCTGATTGCAGCCTCTCTGATACTGCACGCTCACGCTGGTGTTGACCGAACTAATAGTATCTGTTGTAGTGCCTGTAGTGCGACCGCTCTTTTCCACTGCCAGTCCGACCGATGGAGCCTTTACCACGCTGCTGATTAGGCCAATACCTTCGATGAAACCCGAGGGATCCATCTGGCCAGTAACCACCTGAGCAAGCGCGGCGTCGACATTGTTCCCGAGCGGGACCGCGCTGGTGAAGTCCGCAACGGTCGTTGCGGGTCTGCAACTGGTATCTACCAGGCCCGGTTGCGAGATGTCCTCGCCGGGCGAGGCTTGGTCCGTGCGGGCAAGCACGTGGTTGTTGCTCAGGACGTATTGGACCAAGTTGCTATCTTGCACAAGTGAGCCCAATGTCCCGCTGCAACAAAACGCCCTGCTAATGTCGTTAACGTTTCCGCCTGAGACGCCGTAGTGAGTGTTGCGGCTTTGATAAGGATTCGCTCCGCTGACGTCAAAAAGCGACGGGCCGAGCAAGAGCGCCGAAAAGACCGATGCCAAAACCACGAAGCGGCCTGGTGAAATCACTTTTCTCATAGTTACCTCCAATGATGACTACTGAATGAATCCTCGCATTCGAAGTACATGTCCGAACTGCAATAGCGGTTAGCCTATCAACGAACACCTACGAATGTCAATACTTCTTCGGATTCGGGGACTGCCCTTTTTTGGGTAAGCGTAACGGCGGCGACCGCTTCCTCGGGAATTGGTGTCCGCGCGCGATCAATGTTTCTTGAGCGTCGCTTTGATTTTCGTAACCGCGCCCGCCTTAACGGCCACCTCTTTTTGAAAAAACTTATACCCGGGCTTTTCCAGATCGACGGTGTATTTGCCCGGCTCCAGACCCTCGATAGTTGTTGATGTCACACCTTTCGATTGAGGTTCGCCGGCTCCCGCTTCATCAGTGGGTATCAGCAGCACCTTCGCGCCAGCCGGTATCGAGGTCACCTCAATTGAGCCTTTAGTCGGATCTGACTTCCTAGTAGCCGTGTTCTTCGAGACGTTCGATTGTGCCGCGCCTCCGTTCTCGTTGCTCCCGCCGTTCTTTGTGGGGGAGGCAGTTGTGCATCCGGCCGCAACCGCGACGCTTGCCACAAGCAGAATACCGACCAATCTCTCAAGGATGTTCCTCATCGGTTCTCCTCTCTCCGGGTCATAGGTTAAGATACTATTGCACACTGAATGGCTTCCAGCGCACAAATCGAGATGCTCATGCGCGAGCTCCTCTTTGTCAACTACCGAGTTGAGCCGGAACTACTCGTCGATCTTGTTCCTCGTCATTCAAAACCAGACACCAGGATTGATTCTGCCGGCCGAGAGACTGCCTTCGTTTCCGCGGTGTGCTTCCGCGTCGCCGAAGTGAGTTCCAGTCTTCTGCGATTGCCACGATTGAGCTTCGAACAGGTAAACTACCGCGCCTATATCAGAATGGGCGAAGTACCAGCGGTTTATTTCTTCGATATGAAGGTCAACTCCCGAGCCATTGCTGCGTTGACCACCTTTTTGCGCGCACCGATCCAGTTTGAAGATATTGTGTTGACCACCGGGACCATCGAGACGGTTGGCGATGTTGATTATGTGTTTAGATCGCCGGGCTTTGAGGTTCGCGCAGTAATTCCCGGTCACCCGGACGCCGCTTCGGAGGACACTCCGCCGGATTTCATAACTCATCGACTGGTAGGTTACGCTGGCTCGGAGGGCAACTTATATAAAATTGAGGTCGACCATCCGATGCTCGGCGCTATCTCGGCCCGCATTGAGAGCGCCAGGGCTCCGAGGCTCGAGCAGCTCGGGTTGCTGACCCCCGATGAATCGTCCCGCCCAAGCTCAGCACTCTACGTGCGAGAAGCCTTGTTCAAAACAAAGCCGCCGACTCGCGAGCGCTGAAGTTTAGCAGTCTACCGTCGCGACCGCCCATTGTGCCTCGTAGGGCGGGCTTTTGTTGTATTTTTCTTGCAGCGATAGAATTGCGAGAAAGTTATTGATAAGCCATCGAACGATCCGTTAACATGACTTCGGCTTTATTAAGTGGGAGTAATAATGAAATCGCACAAAGTAGCACTAGTCGGGGCGATTGCTCTGGTTACAACCGTACTCGTCGTTATTGGTTTCGAGGCAACAGCTCAAAACAGAGCCGAGCGACCGTCGGCGCCTGCAAGCGCTCCCGTTCCGGAGCGAAACGAGATCGTCAGGTTATCGGCCGCCGCGAAACCGGGTTCTGGAGCCAGTTCCACAGCTTCGGCCCTCGCAGCCTTCGACGGCGCGGCAGCACGAAACGTTCAGCTTGGAACCAGCCTCGCCTGGGTGTTTGGCGGCAAGCAACAGCGTGGTTGGCACATTTACACTCCGCTTATAGCGCACCTGATTGGCGCCGAGCCGGAAGTCGCTTCAAGCGAGTTCGCTCGACAGATTTCGCTTTGGGAAGGCACACAGCGCATCGCGCCAGGCGGTGTGTTGGACGGCGATGTCTGGTCCCATATGATTTCTACTTTCCAGTCGCAAAGGCTGAAGGACTGGACTCATCCAAACCCTGATGAATTGATTACGATTCCAACAGCCGACTGCTACGATCCGTCGCGACCGGAAGAGCTTCGCAAGGCGCGTAGCGAGACGTACGCGGCCTACAGGCGCATGGTAACCGCAGCCGCTGCCGATCCCTCCCTGGGATTGAAAGTCACCCAGGACGGTCAGCTCTCATCGGATGAAAAGTTTCTGAAGATAGTCTCGGCCTATCGCTCGCAAGAGTACCAGGACCAACTGCGGAAGCAATCACCGCGCAGCGGAAGCGCGGGACTAGCCACTCACAGTCCGCATTCAACTGGGCGCGCGCTTGATCTGTACGTGGGCGGCGAGCCGGTCAACACTAAGGACGAGAACCGAGCGCTCCAGACTCATGGTCCGGTCTATCGCTGGCTTGTGAAGAACGCAGGTAGTTTTGGGTTCCGGCCTTACTTCTACGAGCCGTGGCACTGGGAGTACGTCGGGAAGTAGCATAGACTCTAGTCTGTGAAGGCACGTGGTCGAACAAGGCGAAGAAACAGACTGAAGTCTGTGCTGGCGAAAATCGACCGATACATAGAACGGCATCATTTGCTCGACGGCGCGAGCGGTGTTGTTGTGGCAGTCTCAGGCGGCGCTGACTCGCGTGCACTGCTCGAGGTGCTCGTTCGGCTTGCCTCCAACCGCCATCCCCCAACCTCCATCCCCCATCTCCACGTCGCGCACCTGAACCATCAGTTGCGAGGTCCCGAATCGGCCGACGATGCAGAATTCGTCCGTGTGTTAGCGGATAACCTCGGGCTTGCGGCGACCATAAATTCAATCGATGTTCTCGCTGCGGCCGAAGCTTCCGACCGTGGAATCGAGGAAGTTGCGCGAGAGATCCGGTATCAGTTCTTGCTCGACGTTGCTAACCAGACAGGTTGCGACCGAATTGCTGTTGGCCACACCATGACCGATCAGGCTGAGACTTTTCTGATGCGGCTGATTCGAGGCGCGGGTCTGCGCGGCCTCGCAGCGATGCGCCCGGACATTCCTGTTCATCGTTTCGGCACGCCTCAGAAAGCAGTAGGCAGTAGGCAGAAGGCGGAGGATCAAGAACTGCCTTCTGCCGACTGCCTTTTGCCTACTGTCTTCATCATCCGTCCGCTGCTCTGCGTAACTCGCGAAGAAGTGGAAGATTATTGCCGCGAGAGCGGTCTCGAGTTCCGCACCGACTCAAGCAACCAGAGTGTGGATTACACCAGAAACCGAGTGCGCAAGGAAGTCCTTCCGGCGCTCAAAAAGATCAATCCTCGCGTCGTTGAAGCCATCGCTCGCGCGACCGAGACAATAGGCGGCGACGAGGACTTACTCGAGCATCTTGCATCCTCGTTTCTCGGAAAAGCCCGAACACCGTCGCGAGTCCAGAACGTCGCGACTTATTCAGCGGCGGCGTTGTTGGATCAGCCTCCGGAAATGCGACGCCGTATGATCATCGAAGCGATAAGATCAGCACGCAACTCCACTGTCGGCGCCGAACCTAACGAGATCACGTCGGCTCACGTGTTGGCGGTTGAGTCTTTGCTCGATGCACAGGCAAGCGGCAAACACATAACACTGCCCGGGAGGCTCGAAGCGTGGCGCGAATTCGACACGCTTGTATTGAAACGGCGCGGACACCCCGGCAACAAAGCAGGCTACGAATCATCGATCAGCTCATCATCCGGTTGCATAGAGGCGGGAGGGTTCAACCTTTCTCTGGAGCGCGGGCTGGACGGCGTGTTGCTGAGTTCGATTGTAGAGCAAACCAAACGTGAAAAGGAACAGGCTGCCCGCGACTGGATGATCGTGGCGCTTGACGACCTCGCGCTGCCTGACCGATTAGTCGTCAGGCCGCGGCGAGCAGGCGAGAGCATGCAGGTCATCGGTCACCGTCGGGCTAAGAAGTTGAAGAGCCTGATGATCGATCATCGGATTCCCGCCGATCGCCGAGCCGATTGGCCGTTGTTAATGACTCCTGATGGCCACTATGTTTGGTCGCCGGGATTGCCCCCGGCTTTAGAGTTCGCACCCTCGACCCAGACCAAACGTTTAGCGGTGCTGCGCGCATCTGAATTAAGTAATTGATTGCGAATGGCCGGGCTCTAAGCTAGAATTTGTTCAGGTTTTGTTGGAGGTTCCTAGTGAATTCGACGGTGAGGCAGATAATATTTTGGGTGCTGATAATTGGCGGCGCCTTCCTTCTCTATCAGGTTTTTTCCGGGCGCAACAACCCCAAGGAAACAAAGCTGAGTTACTCGGCGCTCATGGACCGCGTGCAGGCCAAGCCGACGCAGGTCAAGAAGGCCGTAATCGGTTCGGATGTCGTAACCGGTGAGCTTACGACCAACGAGCCTTTCACCACCAAACTTCCCAACGAATTCGTGCAGCGCGACGTTGCCGCAGCGATGAAGGAAAACGGCGTTCCCGAGGTCTCGTTTGAGAGTAGCTCATCGAGTCAGTGGCTGGTCGGGCTGATAAGCTACGCGCCTTTGCTCGTCTTCATCGGGTTGTGGATTTTCATGATGCGCCAGATGCAATCGGGCGGCAACAAGGCCCTTTCGTTCGGCAAATCTCGCGCGAAGCTCCTCAGCAATCAGCAGAAGCGCGTCACCTTCAAAGACGTCGCAGGGGTCGAAGAAGCCAAGGACGAGCTACAAGAGATTATCGAGTTCCTCAAAGAGCCGCAGAAGTTTCAGAAACTTGGCGGGCGGATTCCCAAGGGCGTGTTGATGATGGGCCCTCCCGGAACGGGCAAAACTCTTCTTGCGCGCGCGATCGCCGGTGAGGCGAATGTTCCTTTCTTTTCGATCTCGGGTTCTGATTTCGTCGAGATGTTCGTAGGCGTCGGCGCCAGCCGCGTTCGAGATCTGTTTGAGCAAGGCAAGAAGAACGCGCCGTGCATCATCTTCATCGATGAAATCGACGCGGTCGGTCGTCATCGCGGCGCCGGGCTTGGAGGAGGTCACGACGAACGGGAACAAACCTTGAACCAGTTATTGGTCGAGATGGATGGTTTTGAGTCAAACGACGGAGTGATCCTGATCGCATCGACCAATCGACCGGACGTGCTCGACCCCGCGCTGCTTCGTCCTGGAAGGTTCGATCGACGAGTAGTCGTGCAACGACCCGATGTGAAGGGAAGGGAAGGCATCCTGCAAGTTCATACGCGCAAGATCCCGTTGAATGACGACGTCGACATCAACGTGATTGCTCGCAGCACACCAGGCTTCACCGGGGCCGACCTGGCAAACCTTGTTAACGAGGCCGCGCTCAATGCGGCTCGCTACAGTCGCAAAGCGGTTACGATGATCGATTTCGAATGGGCCAAGGACAAAGTATTGATGGGCTCCGAGCGCCGCTCGATTGTGATGTCCAACGAGGAGAAGCGCAACACCGCTTATCACGAAGGAGGCCACACTCTTGTTGGGATCAAGGTTCCCAACGCCGATCCGATTCACAAAGTCTCGATAATCCCGCGCGGCATGGCGCTCGGCGTAACAATGCAGCTGCCCGAAGCGGACCGGTATTCGCACACGCGAGATTACCTCGAAGGCCAGATCGCGATAATGATGGGCGGCAGAATCGCCGAGGAGATTTTCCTGAATCACATGACGACCGGCGCGGCCAACGACATCGAGAAGGCAACCGAGCTTGCGCGAAAGATGGTGTGCGAGTTCGGGATGTCGAGCCTTGGACCGATCACGTTCGGCAAGAAGGAAGAGCAAATCTTCCTCGGCCGCGAGATCGCCCAGCATCAAGACTACAGCGAAGACACCGCGATCAAGATCGATCAGGAAGTGGGTCGCTTGATAAGCGATCAATACGCTCGCGCGCGTCAGATCATCGTTGAGAACAAGGACGCTTTGGTCCGGTTGGCGGAGGCGCTGTTGGAGCGCGAGTCTTTGGACTCGATTCAGATTCGACGTCTCATCGCGGGCCTGCCCTTGGACGATGACTTGCCGACAGCCACGCGTGAGGGCAAGCCCAAAGTTGAAGCGAAACCGTCGGTACTGAATCCGATCATTCCTCCGGTTCCGGGTGGCGCCCAAGCGTAAAATGAGATCGGCAATGAGGGCAGTAAGCAGAAGATCATGCTTGCTGCCTTCTTTTCGTCGTTCACTCGAATGTGATTGCCGGGAGAGGTCACTTCTGACGCGCCTTCTGTAGCTCGGCAAGGCCTGCTTCCAGCTTGGCGAGTCGAGCAGCAATCTCCTCGCGCGACAGACCGCCAGCCGCGTATTCGATTATCTTTACGCCAGCGCCGACGCGCATCGGCCCTCCAATGATGTCCGTCCTCTCGCCCTCCTTGACGTGGATGCCGCGCTTGACCAGCGTCTGCATTCCGTCGCCCTCGAGCCTCACATCGTACAGCCCAGCAGGCAGCGAGAAAGTGGCATTGGAATTAATCCGAGCCTCTTTTTGTTTGACCACCTCTCCGTCTTTGATGACGGACACCATCAGAGGGATTTCCTTCAACGCCTGAAAGGAAGCGTCGAGCACTGAAGTGCGAACATCGAGAGTGACTGCTTCCCTCTGAGCAATCACCGACCGCGCCTTCAAAGGGCCATCTCCGAGAATCGACAACAACAGACCTAGAGCCACAACGACAATTGCTATTCTGGTCTTCATATTCCCTCCAACGTATCGCTCAGCTAGAGTACCGGCACGAAGCTATTTCGAAAAATGAGGATTCTGCCACAACCATTCAGTGCGGCGACTTGTAAACCTGCCCGGCTTTCATCACGAACGTCACGCGAGTTAACGCGCGAATGTCATCAAGCGGATTGCCTTCGACCGCTATGACATCGGCGAGCCTCAAGCTCTGAATTGAACCGATTTGCTTTTCCATTCTCAACAATTCAGCCGCGCGAACGGTCGCCGAACGAATCGCGTCGATCGGTTTCATCCCGTACTCGACCATCTTGACGAACTCGCGAGCTGAAGTGCCGTGCTCGAACGCGCCCACGTCTGTGCCGAAACAAATCTTCACGCCCATCTTCAACGCTTTTTGAAAAACTTCTTTGTGATGCTCAACGATTCGTCGGCGCATCTCGGTATTGTCTTCAGACGACTCTGGAAGGTAAACCGACAACGTCGGACACCAGTAAGTTCCGTGCTCGACCAGAAGCTTCAGGGTTTCGTCATCCATCAACATCCCGTGTTCGATCGAGCGAACGCCGCCGCGAATTGCGTTCTTTGCGCCTTCGCCTCCATAAGCGTGAGCTGCGACGTCGCGATGCCAACGAGCTGCTTCTGCCACGACTACTTTCACGTCTTCAAGCGAAACCTGACTGAGCGGTTCGAGTGTGACTGGGTCGACATGACGAAGCGTCCCAGTCGCATAGAGCTTGATCCAGTCGGCGCCGTACTTCACTTCACGGCGAATCTCGGCGACCATCGCGTCGCGCGAATCAGTTAACATCGCCGGCTCAGGGACCTGAATGTCGGGATTCAAGCCCGCGTTGTTCATATGCCCGCCGGTTATCGTCAACGCGTAGGTCGAAACCAGCAATCGAGGCCCGGGAACGATTCCGCGATTGATTCCGTCTCGAAGAGCGACGTCAGCGAACCCCGCGCCTTCGCTGTCCAGGTCGCGCATGGTCGTAAAACCAGCTTCGAGATCGCGCTTCGCAGCAGCCACCGCTTGCACTGTCCGAAAGGCTTGCGATTTGGTGATGACTGGCGGCGCACCTCGCTCATCTTCGGGTTGTAGCATCACGTGAGTGTGACAATCGATCAGCCCCGGCAGCACTGTGTAAGCCGAGAGGTCGATCAACTTCGCGCCGTCGGGAATCTTGAGACCCGGGCCGACTTGATCGATGCGTTCCCCTCGCACGATTATGACAGCGTTTTGGGTCACGGAGCCGTCGACGGGATTGATCAGCTTGCCGCAGCGAATAGCAGTCAAAGCATTTGTTTGAGCCCTAGCCGATCCGACCATTGACGCCGGCATTCCAACGAGTGTAACTAATATAGCTGGCGTGAGCAGTCGAGAGAAGCTTATTCTGGTTCCCATTGCAAATCTCCCTCACACAAAACGAATGACTTTGTCATCGCGTGACCTGGCTAGACGAGCTCGAGCCTAGTTGAGCTTAAGCGATGAGTCGATGAGGATCAAACAAAAGAAAGGAGTCCCTACAAGTTCTCAGTTGGTTGGCGTCAATGTCAATTTGCGAGTTCGAGCCTGCCGAGGCCGTGGTCTTCCTCGTCTTTCACTCTAAGCAAGTCGAGAATCAGCGCGGTGTTACTTGTGGTTTGAATTGTGCGGTCGTAAGCCTGGCTGGTTTTTTCAAACTCGAAACTCCCGTCCGCGGCGCCGGCGAACAGGCTGAGCGCCTTCCTGCCGAAGTCATGCCCGGACTTAGCTCCAACAACCAGACCCTCGTCGAAATGTATCTCGCCTATTGCCTCCGAGGAGGTTACAGCGAGCACTCCGGTGAGCCTGCTGTTCTCGATGATCTGAACGATGTCAAACAGGTTCACGTCCGCGAGGCTGCCAGACAATATCTTTTTTGGACTTTGCGGGGCGGACTCAATTGGTCGCGCGTCGTGGAGCTGTCCGGTGACCGAGATCCTGGGATCAAGCCGCTTGGCTTCCAACAGCCTTTCATTTGCAAGCTCGAGATCGCCTGCCGAGATGTGGAGGCTTGCGAGCGCAAGGCAGTGTTGCGCAGCCTGATCGCGCCGCCCGGCGTCAACCAATATCTCGCGAAGTTTCTCGCGCAGGCCAATATGACGCGGCGCGATGTCGATCGCCCGCTCGAGAGTGTCGATCGCCCGATTGGTCATTCGATACTTCACCAATAAATCAGCGTCAATAATCGCGCTGTCCGGATCGAATTGAGTTGGATAGTTCGTTGGCATTCCCGTTACCCGCCTTAGCCAGTCTAACATAGCTCGCAATAATTCGGTGGTTTTAGGTCATGTCCAGGAAGCGCTTAACTATTCGATTGCAATCCTCGGCAACGACGCTCTCACTGTGAGGGCTGTGCCCGCCGCCTTCCATTATCTCGATTCGCGCGTTGGGCAACTCACCTCTGACGGCGTCCATCTCTCCCGGCTCAGTGCGGGGATCGCGCGAGCCGTGAATGAAAAGCGTTGGGACATGGAGTTCTGACAGTTTGCCGCTATAGAGATCTTGTCCAGGATATGTCGTTTCCTCCGCTATGCTTAACCATGCGCGGCCGTTGATCACTATCAGCTTGCGCCAATAATCTTCGCCGTGATCGCTGGAGAGCCTCGTCGCGACTCGCTCACCCAAGAGGTCGGGGTCGTCGGCCATCGTTTCGAAGAACTCTCGCGAACCGGGCTTCTTGCGATAAAAGTGAAACGCTTCGAGAACGAGTGCCGAAATCCGATTTGGATCGGCGAGCCCCATCATCGCCGCGATCACCGCTCCGTCGCTGTGTCCCCATAAAATCGGTCGCTCGATGTGCAAAGCTTCGAGCAAGCGCCAGGTTTCCTGAGCGGCGCGGCGATGAAAGTCTGTTGGCAGTTGATCGATGCGCGACGAACGGCCATAGCCGGTACGGTCTGGAATAATGACTCTGAAGCCGTCGCCAAACCCCTCGACTTGGCGGTCGAACGGGTAAATCTGATAACCCCATCCACCGTGCAGAAACACAAGCGGCTTGCCGATACCCGTGTCGCGGTAGTGGATCTGGACAGGGCTGATCCCTGGCGCTAGCTGCGACTCATCAATCGTAACGAACGGCACAGGCACTTACTCCTATTCGCGCTCATAATACGCCGTCTATGCTACCTCCTCCCTGCGCATCGCTCAATCGTGTGTTAGCTGGCCGCAGCCTGATCGAATCGACAATCAATTGGTATTGTTCGTTAGAACTATGATAATTTACGCGCTGAAAAAATTTAGGCGCGCTGCTGATGCAGCAACTCGGCGTCATTTACTGAGTTATTGCGTTGACTGCAAGACGGATTTGATTCATGCGAATGATCGTGGCAACTCTTTTCCTGGCCGGTCTTCTTCCGTTGCCGGTTCAATCTCCGATGCCAGTCGCCAACGAGCCGCGACATCATCTAAAGTTCGAAAATCAGTATGTGCGGGTCTTTGATGTGATCGTTCCTCCCGGCGACGCAACCTCGTTTCATGTCCACTCGAGTGATTACGTGTTCGTTACGATCGGAGACGCGCTGCTGATAAATGAGGTGACGGGCAGCGAAGCCGCTGATTTGATCTTGAAGGACCGCGAGGTTCGATTCACCAAAGGGCCATTCACACACCGAGTAACAAATGTCGCGATAACGCCCTTTCACAATATTACAGTCGAGATATTGGGCTCGCCCGGCCGAGCCGCCGCGTCGACGCCCGATACCTCGCCGGGGCATTCGAACGTGCTCGACAACGATCGCGTTCACGTCGAGCGATTGGTGCTCGAACCGGGCCAGTCGACTAACATGCACACGCACGGCTTGTCGGCGCTCAGCGTGTTCCTTACAAACTCCAAGATACTGGTTGAGTCGCCGGGCAAGAACCCTGAAACGGTAGAATACAAGCGGGGCGATTTCCGATGGCGCGCCGCGCCGGTTACGCATTCGCTCAAAAACATCGGCTCCACGACGTTCGAGGCTGTTGGCATCGACTGCAAGTAAGCTCACAAGATGACGCGTAGCGAAAGGGTTAGCGCCGCTTCTCGTACGATTGCCTCGCTGCAGGATCAAATCATTAGGTGTCGCATGTGTCCGCGCCTGGTCGAATGGCGAGAGAAGGTCGCGAAAGAAAAGGTGAGACGCTTCGCGGATCAGAAATATTGGGGCAAACCTGTTCCAAGCTTCGGCGATCCGCGGGCGCGCTTGTTAGTGATAGGCCTTGCGCCGGCCGCTCACGGCGGCAATAGGACCGGGCGCATATTCACCGGAGACCGAAGCGGCGATTGGCTCTTTCGGGCTCTGCACAAGGCCGGATTTGCGAACCAGCCGCAGTCGATCGATCGAAATGATGGTCTCAAGCTGAAAGACTGTTACGTAACGGCAGCCGTGCGTTGCGCTCCACCGGAGAACAAGCCGGCGCCGAATGAAACCGCCAATTGCAGGCCATACCTGCTGCGCGAGGTTGAATTGTTGACGAGGCTTCGGGTCATCGTCGCGCTTGGCCGTTTTGCGTTCGACGCCGCGATAGCGTCGGTTGGCTTGAGTGAGGACGAGAGCAAACGGCCCCAGTTCAAGCACGGAACCGAATGCCTATTGAAGCGGAACATCAGATTGATTGCATCATTTCATCCGAGCCAGCAGAATACGTTCACGGGTAAATTGACCGAACCGATGTTCGATCGCATATTCAACCGCGCGCGCAATATCATCGAATGAAGACCTGGAGATTCATAATGAAAAGAACACTGGTGCTTGTGTTGGCGCTCCTAACAATTTCGGCGCCGTTTGTCGCGCAGTCTCCGCCCAGAGAGATTGTGCTCATAAAAGCCGGGCGACTCATCGATGTGCACGCTGGTCGCGTACTAACCGATCAAGCCATTCTCATCGAAGGCGACCGTATCAAACAGGTTGGCGCGTTCCAATCAATCAAAGCGCCAGCCGGCGCTCGTGTGGTCGATCTCTCTAATGCGACTGTCTTGCCCGGCTTGATCGATTGCCACACACACCTCACCTTCGAGCCATCGCACAGCGGATACGAATCACTGGGCATATCGACCCCGCGCCAGGCGCTTTACGGCGCCAAGAACGCGAAACTGACTCTGGAAGCCGGTTTCACGACAGTACGCAACGTCGGCGCCGGTGGTTACTCCGACATAGCTCTTCGCGACGCGATCAACGCCGGTGACGTGCCGGGCCCGCGAATCGACGCTTCAGGTCCTGCGATCGGGGTTACCGGAGGCCATTGCGATGAGAGCCTTCTCGCCCCCGAGTTTAGTCACAAAGGCGACGGCGTCGCCGACGGCGTGCCCGCGCTTATGCAGAAGACCCGCGAGATCACAAAATATGGCGCCGACTGCATAAAAGTGTGCGCGAGCGGCGGCGTGCTTTCGAAAGGCGATTCGCCCGAAGCGACTCAATTCAGCGACGAAGAGATTCGCGCGGTGGTGATCGAAGCACATCGGCTCGGCCGCAAGGTAGCGGCTCACGCGCACGGGGCTGCCGGCATAAAGCAGGCTGTGCTCGCGGGCGTCGACTCGATCGAGCACGGCTCGTACATCGACGACGAAGCGATTCGTTTGATGAAAGAGAAGGGCGCCTACTTGGTGCCGACTCTTTATCTTGCGGATTGGTTTATTGAGAATTATGAGCGAATGCGTGTTCCCGATTTCATGGTCGCGAAGGCCAAGGTAGTGATGCCTGCAGCCAGGCAAAACATCGGCCGCGCCTTCAAAGCTGGAGTGAAAGTAGCGTTCGGCACAGACGCGGCGGTCTATCCGCACGGCTTAAACGCGCGCGAGTTCGCGGTGATGGTGAAGCTCGGCTTGACGCCAATGCAGTCGATACAAGCGGCAACAATCAACGCGGCGGATTTGCTCGGATGGTCGGACCGCGTCGGTTCAATCGAGCCGGGCCACTTCGCCGACATCATCGCGGTTAACGGCGATCCGACAACAGACGTGTCAGTGCTCGAGCATGTCGTGTTCGTAATGAAGGGCGGCCAAGTTGTGGTGATGCGCTAATAAGCCGCGGCGGCAAACCAGTTGAAATCTGGCCAGAACTAGGCCAAAATTGTCACGTGGGCTTCAGAATCGTCTTCACCCAAAATGCGATTGACGATTTCAAGGCTCTGGACGCTCGACTGCGTGCAATAGTTCGGGATGCTATTGGGACTCATTTGGCTCATGAGCCGACTAAACAGAGTAAGACTCGAATCAAGAAGTTACGGTATTTGAGACATCCACAGTTCAGGCTTAGGGTGGGAGATGCACGAGTGTTTTATGATGTGACAGGCACTGATGATGTCATCATCGCGATTATGTCGAAAGAAAGGACCATAAGATGGCTAGAGGAACACGGAAAGAGATGACCAAGGTGCCCCTCTCGAAGGTTAAGGACAACTTTTCTGAGATCATAAAGAAGGCTGGCAAAGAAGACGTGGTAGTAACAATCCACGGGAGGCCCGCTGCGGTGATCATCGGATTCGAGGATGAAGACGACTGGTTGGAATATCGCTTATTGAAAGATGAGCGGTTTCTAGCTCGCGTCTCAGAATCAAGACGACAGTATCAGGAAGGAAGATACCGGAGGCTGGAAGACTTACCGTGACTGTCAGGAGAGGTATGAAAGAGGCTAAGACAAGTTCGAAAAAGAAGCTGGCAACGAAATCCGTGGCCAAGTCCGCCCCTGCCAAAAGCGCCAAGAGCGACGAGGTCGCTTCAGCAACGCGTGAAAACAAATCTACTCCCAAGAAGGTTCCGGCGCCAAAGAAAAGCATTGCGAACAAATCCGAGGAGCCAGAGGCAGTTAGCGCTGATGCAACTGCTGTTGCTCAAAGACCGCCGGCAACGCAACGTGAAGTCGCGGCTCCCGCAGCCAGGGCCCCAGTGAGCACCGAACAACCCGAGCTGCCAACCACTCGGGGCAAAGTAGGCGTGTTCGGCGGGCCGAAAGACCGCGGCATCAAACCCGATGACAAGCTGGCGCTGCCAACAGGTCCGCACGGTGTTTACGAGCGTATTCGCAGCCTCAATCCTAAAAGCTTTTACTGCGCGATGCGTTGGAATTATCACGTTCAGCATTTGACTCCCGAAGAAGTCAAGCGATGGTGGGCCAGCAAAAAGCTTACGGTGACTAACTCGAAGAACGGCAAGTCTGTCATAGTGCGCGCCGTTGATTACGGACCGCACGAAAACACCGGACTCGACATAAGCATCTCACCGGGTGCAGCAGAAGCTCTGGGAGTCGAAGTGGGTGACGAGGTAGAGATCGCCATGGCCGACGCCAAATCGCAGCTCGGCGCGACGGAATAATAGGCAGGATGGAAAAGGGATTGACGGGACTACTTCCTTTATTCTGTCAATCCCATAAATCCTGTAAACAGAGCATGATTCGTTATCCTGCATTTGATCCTCCCGAGTACATCGACTGGAAACCTGATCCTGATGTCGTCGCTGACTTCACTGGAAGGATAGAGAAGGATCCCGCGCGCTACGAGCTCATACGCGCGCTCAGCGTCGATCAGTTGCTTGCGCTCTACAAGGGCTTGCTGCGCAATCGACTACACGACATCGCGCTGAAGCGATGGGTCAAGCAAGGCGTGACCTCGAAGGCTTGGCTCGGCGTCGGCGAAGAAGCCGCCACAATCGGGCCCGTTCATGCGCTCGATCGCTCGATCGCGCCGGATGGATTACCAGTCGATTTCGTTGCGCCGATGATTCGCAACGCCGGAGCGTGCCACGAGATGGGAATGGCGCTGCCGGATATGCTTCGTGGTTATCTCGGAACTGCGGACTCGCCGACTGGCGGGCGCGATCTTCACATTGGAGATTTCAAGTGCGGCGTACTGGCGCCGATCAGTCACGTTGGCGACCTGATGGCGGTTACGGTCGGCGTCGCGCTGGCATTCAAGCTGCGACGAGAGCCCCGCGTCGCGCTCACGTGGATCGGCGATGGTTCGACGAAATCAGGCGTGTTTCACGAGAGCATGAATCTCGCCGCGGTTCAACGACTGCCGATGATCGTCATTATTCAGGACAACAAAGTCGCGCTCGGCACTCGGCTTGATCAGCACCATCGCGGTTCGTTTCTCCACTGGGCTGCGGCTTATGGAGTTGAAGGCGCCGCGTTCGACGGCAACAACGTGCTTGATGCCTACGCCGCAACCAAGCTCGCCGCAGATGCGTGCCGCGAACGCCGCGGCCCGGTATTGTTGATTGCCGACACTTTCAGAATGGGAGGACACGCAACGCATGACGAACGCGAGGCGAGGGCCACGTTTGACACGGCGCTCTTCTCACATTGGGGCAAGCGCGACCCCATCGGCCTCTACGAAACTTATTTGATCGAAGCGACGATGGATCTCGAGACCGGACGCCGTGTCAAGCGAAGCGACGCACTCCGCGAGCGCAACGCCGAGGTGCTTCGACGTCTGGAGCAGCAGGTGATCGACGAGGTTGAGCGAGCTGCGGGGGAAGCTCTCGAAAGCGCGCGAACGAATATGCCCAAACCCGAGTCCGCCGCCCAAGACGTGTATGCCACAACGAAACCGCCGGTCGTCCAGGCGGCCGCTCGCGATTTTGAATGCGCCGCCGATTGAACAGCATCACGACCGGCTTTTTTTTGCTTGTTTGCGGTTTGACGATGAAACTTCTAGCGGCAACTCTAATCCTGTTCTTTCTCGCCGGCTCAGGCGCCAGCGCGCAGAAGCGTAAGAAGCCGACTCGGCGGTCGCGCTCAACTTCCGCCAAATCCGCGGAGGCGGATGCTGCGAAGCCGGCCCTCATCGGCTCGACTGTCACGGTTGTCACCAAGAACGGCGATCGCCTCGCCGGCCAGTTGCTTGGGCTGACTGCTTACAGCA
This sequence comes from Blastocatellia bacterium, assembly GCA_036505875.1. GTDB lineage: Bacteria > Acidobacteriota > Blastocatellia > UBA7656 > UBA7656 > Onstottus_A. The sequence continues at coordinate 17,128 of DASXSR010000024.1, forward strand.
TTCGGATCAAGGCCGACAATCTTGAATCTACGATAGCGCTGGACACAATCGCATCGCTTTCATTCGGCAGCGGACCTGTGTCGGGCGAGCGAGCCAATCAATCGATCAGCGCCCCGCGAGCCGAGTTTTCGAAAGATGCAACCGCACTTCTCGGATCCTTCCAAACCTTGGAATCGAGTTTAAAGCCAGGCTTTGATTACACCGACTACGGACGCCTACTTGCTGAGCTGCGCCGCTCGACGGAGCGGTTTATCAACAAGTACAGCGCGACCGAGAGTTTCGCCGAGGCCCGCGTACTCGCTATGCTTGCGGCAGCGTTAAACGATTACAGTTGGGCGAGAACCATTTGGACTCTGAAATTTGGCCGCTCGAGCGACGGCACTGTTTCTGAAACGGATTCGCCGGTTGGCGACGTGCTTGCTCTGTATCCCGACCTGCGCGGGCCCGCCGCAGCGGGCAACAGATTGTCAGTAGAGAAACTGCTTGCCGGGTTGTGGAAAAAGGCTTTGGAAAAAACAGATCGGGCCCACGCGCTGGTTGCGCCTCCGCGCTGAGGCGGACGGAAGATGTCACAGACCCTATGTTAGAATGAACGGCAGCTATGATTTGCCATCACTGTCGAAGTGAGTTGAAGATCGAAGGATATATCTCGAGGACTGAAGAGTGTCCGAATTGTGGCGCCGACGTCCACAGTTGTCTGAACTGCGAAAACTACGATCCTCACGCGCACAACAAATGCCGCGAGCCGCAAGCTGAATGGGTGACCGATCGCGAGAAGGCGAATTTCTGTGACTTCTTTATTGCCAACAAACTGAGCGCCTCCGCAAAGAGTTCTGCGCAGGATCCGCGATCGTCATTCGATAATCTCTTCAAGAAGTAACTACTAGAACATTGACCGGTCTGAACCCTGCGAAGCGCTCGCCGGACGGATGGTGTCGTCTGGTCCAAGCGAGTATTGCATCGAAGCTAGTCTTGCCTGCGCGCGGGCAACGTCGCGCAAGGTAATGATGCCCAGCAGTCGCGAGTCGTCCACCCGCGAGACTACCGGCAATTGAGACAGCTCGCGCTGAGCCAGCTTCAGCACTACCGTGTCAAGCGTTTGGTCAGGATGCGAGTGGACTACTTTCTTGGTCATCACATCACCCACCAACTCGTTATCGCGGTCCTCCGCTTCTAGCCGCCTCATGTCGCCGGTGGTGATTAATCCAACCATACGGCTGTCGCGTAGCACCGGGTAGCCGTTGAATTCCAGCCGCCCGACGATTCTTAGCGCTTCTTTCACCGTGATGTCGTCGGGCAGGGTAACGACGTCTTGGGTCATAACCGACGCCGCAGTTATTCGAGACAACACATCGGTGCTGGGGGCAGTGCCGAGTTGAATGCCATCCTGAAACATGAACGCTTCGTAAATCGACAGTGGCGACAACCGTGAGGCGACCGCATAAGCAATCGCGTTGGCAATCATCAGTGGCAAGATGATTTCATAGTTATAGGTCATTTCGAACACAAGCAGGATGGACGTGATCGGCACCCGAACGACCGCTGCGAACACTGCGCCCATCCCTACAAGCGCGAATGCCCCGCGAGCGATCGCCGCGTCCGGCTCAACAAACAGGAGCGCGTGCCACACTCCCGCGCCGAGCATGCCGCCGACGAACAGCGACGGGCCAAGCACGCCTCCCGACATCCCCGACCCGTAGCTGAATGCCGTCGCC
>DASXSR010000025.1:0-13621 GCA_036505875.1 Blastocatellia bacterium
TTTGCCCGGCGCGGTGGTTTCGCTTATCACGGGCGAGATCAATCGGGCAGACGGGCTTACTGACATCGTGGTCGGGGTCGTGGCTGATGACGGCCCAAAAGCGTTGATCTTCGAAGGACCGGAAGGCGCGCTCAAAGCGAAACCTGAAATCTTCTCCCTGCCAGGCGACCCGAAGGCGCTCGCTCTCGGGCAGTTCGATGATGACTATCCGCTGGATCTGGCTGTGGGAGCCGGTTCCGAGTTAGTGATCATTCACGGCCGGGATCGAAAGCTGTCACTTGATGAAATCAGACAAGCGGAGGTGCTTCCCGCAAGAGTCGAACGGCGTTCATTTGATTTCGAGATTCGGTCGTTTGCCGCTGCTGATTTCACCGGCGAGAACAAGATCAGCTTTGCTCTACTGTCGCCGGACGGAACGGTCTATTTGACTCCCGCGCAAGCGAGACAAACTACGAGAACAAAGCACAAATCCAAGGACGTTGAAGTTATGGGCAAATGGCAAGGAGCCAGTCAGTTGGCTTGTGCTCGGGTCTCGACCGGCCCGGCTGATGATCTGCTCGTGCTGAACAGGAACTATCATCAGCTCAATATTTTGAAGACTGGGATGGCGAAGCCGACGGCGTCCTCTGCTTCCGCCGCAGTTCGAGCTACCGCCACGCTTGATATGGATAGAGAACCGCTCACCGTGCTGCCGATGCGTTTGAACACCGACGCGTTGACCGATCTTGTTATTCTCAGCTCAGGCAACGGCGGCCCGTTAGTGGTGAAGACCACTGCAGCCATGACCTTCACAGTAACCAACACCAATGACAGCGGCCCCGGCTCGCTCAGGCAGGCTATACTAGATGCGAATGCTCATCCAGGTCTGGATATGATTACGTTCAGCATTCCAGGGGCAGAAGTGCATACTATAACTCCAGCCTCTCCATTTCCGGACATTACCGACGCAGTTACTATAGACGGAACGACGCAACCAGGATTCGCAGGTAATCCAGTTATTGAGCTAAATGGAACTAATGGGAGCATAAACGGGAGGCTGGTTTTTTACTACGCCGCGGATAGTTCAGTGCGCGGCTTAGTCATCAATCGGTCGTACGGTGGCATCTGGTTGGTTTATGCAAACACCAGCATGATCGAAGGCAATTTTATTGGCACTGACGCCACTGGAACTATCGCCAAGGCTAATAGTGCTCCTGGCGTAGTCGTCGAGTTTTCAATTGATAACAGAATAGGAGGAACAACGTCTGCGGCACGGAATATCGTGTCTGGCAATCTGACAGAGGGAATCTTGATTTCCGATGATTTTGCTACGCGAGGTGGAAATCTGATACAGGGGAATTTCATTGGGCTTAACGCTATTGGCACCGCCGCCATACCTAATAGAAGCGGCGTAGTCATCGAGGGTAGTGGGTTCAACACAATTGGCGGTACGTCCGCTATGGCCCGAAATGTTATCTCGGGTAATGGCTTTGGTTCCTTCCAGTTTGCAGAAGAAGATGATGGAATCGATATTGTCGTATCCACAGGAAACCGTGTGCAAGGCAACTTTATCGGCACGGATGCTACCGGGACCGCTGCCCTTCCTAACAGACGTTACGGTGTAAACATATTCGTAGCTAGCAATAACATTCTGGGGAGCGTCGTAGCCGGTGCGGGCAATCTTATTTCAGGTAATGGCTTTAGCGGGATAGATATCACCGACTTCTTTTTGGATCGTGAAATAGCGAGAGGTAATTTAGTTCAGGGAAATTGGATCGGCACAAACGTATCTGGCACCGCCGCCTTGGGCAACTCACAAGATGGCGTAATTATCAATTCAGGATCTCATACCACAATTGGAGGAGCGGTTGGTGAAGCCAATACTATTGCGTTCAATGGACGCAATGGAGTGACTGTTGTCGCATTTAAGGAGGGTGGTTTCTCCAGCACTAGCAACACAATTCGCCGTAACTCCATATTTTCAAACGGTGGATTGGGGATCGATCTGATTCTTACCCCCTTCTTTATTCCATCCGATTCAGTAATATCTGATGGCGTTACACCTAATGATCCATGTGATACCGACAGCGGACCAAATAATTTGCAAAACTTCCCGGTGCTGGCTTCGGCCATTTCAACTGGACTAAGCACGAATGTCCAAGGGAGCCTCAACAGCGCACCCAGCACTACGTTCACGATTGAGTTCTTTTCTAATGCTGCTTGCGATCCTTCGGGCTTTGGTGAAGGCCAAACTTTCATTGGTTCGACCTCGGTTATGACCAACGCTAATTGCAACGTGGCCTTCAATGTTGCGCTTCCAGTTCCAGCCGCCGCAGGTCAGTTCATCACAGCAACTGCAACGGATCCGGCAGGCAATACGTCGGAGTTCTCGAACTGCATTCCCGTTTGTTCGATAACCTGCCCCTCCAACATCAACGTAGCGGCCGCCGCTTCGTGTCCGACGCAGACTGCTGCCATTGCAACCTTTGCCAATCCAACTTTCAGTGGCAACTGTGCGATCGCGACAGTCAGTTGCTCTCCGCCTTCAGGTTCACCCTTCCCAGTGGGCACGACCACTGTAACCTGCTCGGCAACCGATACTTCGGGAAATACTGCTCAGTGCACGTTTCAAGTAAATGTATTCAGTCTCTGCCTGCAGGACGAAACCAATCCCGGCAATGTCGTGCTGGTCATTCCCCAAACCGGAGACTACATCTTCTGTTGCGGTGGAGTCACGGTCGCCAGCGGCAGAGGCACGCTAAATGCAAAAGGCTGCATTGGCAGCATTGAGCACAACAAGGGTGATCGCAGGGTGCTGATCAAATGGGATACGACTGCCGAAGGCGGCAACGGGGCGGGCACTGCCATTCTTGAACTAGGCCCGAACAACATCCGATGCCAGATCACCGACAAGAACATGACTAATAACACCTGTCAGTGTTCGAATCAGCCCGCGACGTAGCACAGACTTCAGTCTGTCCTTTGCGATATTGATAATGACAAGACATACAGACTGAAGTCTGTGCTACATCGCACGACAATTACAGAACCGCGAAATAGACTGTGCCGCGCCCAAGTGCGTTTCGAATTCGACCCTGCATCATGCTAAAATGGTTCATCTTTAAGGGCCTCGATTATATTAGTCGCCGTTATTGCGGGTCAAAACTCAGGCCATCCGGAGTCTTACGAAATGAACAAGGAATACCTCAGCTATGGAATCGTCGGCATCGTGGCCGGGTTGGTTCTAGGTTTCATTGTTGCCAACTCAGTCGGGTCAGCTGGAGGTGGCGCGGCGCCGCTATCATCAGCGGCAAGCAGTGAGCCCAAAGCGGCATCGGTCAACAGCAGCAATACCGGTCAGGCGCTTCCGCCCAATCATCCTCCCATCAACAGCGGTGAAACTATTCCCGCGCCGCCGCTGCCATCGTCTGCAGCAGACACAATGGGATCAGCGAGTCAGACGGGAGCATCGGCAGAGCTTCCTTCGCTCGACCCGCTTCCGGCAGGAAGCAAAGAAGAGCGCGCAGAACAGAAATACAAGAATATTCAGCTTCTCAGAGGAATCCCGTCCGAGCGATTGTTGAAGGTGATGTTTGCGTTCAAATCGTCGCTTGGGGTTGATTGCACTTACTGTCACATCAAGGACCAGTTCGAAAAGGATGACAAGCCGCAGAAGCAAACTGCTCGCAAGATGATTCAGTTGGTGCGCGATACAAATGCCAAACTTGGCGGCATCGGACGAGTGACTTGCTTCACGTGTCACCGTGGTCAGACACGACCACTTCAATAGCGACCGAGAATCGAGGATTGAGGATAGAAGGCTACGCTCGCGTGTTGGAGGAGTTATGGCAATGGCAAACCTGGCCTTCCCGCCGAAGCACTTGCGCAGAGCAGCGTCTCTTGCGACCGTGATCTCTATGCTTCTAGCAAACGTTCATTCTGATTCCAATGGTAAGCGCTGGAGTTCCCAGGTCAAGGCAGGGCGCTCGATCGTTCGCGCCGAACACGGCATGGTCGCGTCCAGTCAGCCGCTCGCCTCACAGATCGGACTGGAGGTCTTGAAACGCGGCGGCAACGCGGTCGACGCCGCAATCGCGATGGCTGCCGTGCTCAATGTTACCGAGCCGATGATGACCGGCGTCGGCGGTGATATGTTCGCGCTCGTCTATTGGGCGAAGACTGGCGAGCTGAAGGGATTGAACGCGAGCGGCCGCGCGCCCCGCGCGTTGAATCTCGATTACTTTGCGAAAAAGGGCATCAATACGATGCCGCTCACGGGCATGGAACCGATCACGGTTCCGGGCGCAGTCGACGGATGGGTTACGCTCCTTGAAAAGTACGGGACGATGAAGCTCGCCGACCTGCTCGCCCCGGCGATCGAGTACGCCCAGAACGGTTTCCCGGTAATGGAAAAAGCCGCGCGCGATTGGGAGGCTTCCACCGAGAAGCTGAAGAAAACCCCGGCGGCAGCGTCAAACTACCTAATCGATGGACGACCGCCGCGCGCCGGTGAGATGTTCCGCCAAAGGAATCTCGCGGGTACGCTTCGCACTCTCGCTCGCGGAGGACGCGACGCTTTTTACAAGGGCGAGATCGCCAGATCGATTGTCGATTACTGCCAAAAGAACGGCGGGTTTCTGTCGATGCAAGATTTCGCCGAACATCGCTCGGAGTGGGTCGAGCCGATCTCGACGGACTATCGCGGCTACAAACTCTACGAGTGCCCGCCGAATGGGCAGGGGCTTACCGCGTTGTTGATGTTGAATATCTTGGAAGGGTTCGACCTTTCGTCGATGGACGCGCGGCCCGAGGCTTACTATCACACGCTGATCGAAGCTACGAAGCTCGCCTTTGCCGACCGCAACAAATACATCGCGGATCCGGGGTTCGCGAAAGTGCCCGTGCGTCAATTGCTCTCGAAGGAATACGCTGCGAGCCGCCGCGCGTTAATAGATCCGGATCATGCTCTTGCGGCGCCCGAGCCTGGAATAGTGAGAGGCGAAAGTGATACGACTTACTTCACGGTGATCGACAAAGATCACAACGCCGTGTCATTCATCAACAGTCTGTTTGAGGAGTTCGGCTCGGGCATTGTAGCGGGCGACACCGGAATCGTGTTACACGACCGAGGCGCGGGGTTTTCGCTCGATCCGTCTCACGCAAATCGAATCGAGCCCGGCAAGCGGCCCTTTCACACGATCATACCGGCGATGGTGTTCAAAGATGGCAAGCTCTTCATGTCCTTCGGTGTGATGGGCGGGGCAATTCAACCGCAGGGACACGTCCAGGTGCTGACCAACCTCATCGACTTAGGCATGAATTTGCAGCAGGCGATTGAAGCTCCGCGGTTCAGGTACCTCGACGGCAATCGTGTAATTCTTGAAGACGAGATGACCGGGCCCATCATCAACAGTTTGATTGCAAAAGGTCATCAACGCGCGACTCAAGCAGGAGCGTCGATGGGAGGCGGTCAGGCGATTATTATCGATCCGTCGAGCGGCACTTTGATGGGAGCTTCCGATCCGCGAAAAGATGGAATGGCGCTGGGGTATTAGGAGTCTCCAACTACAAGGCACAAAGCCAAAAAAGTCTTCGTGGCTTCTTTGTAGTTTGATCTCCGTATGGTCTACAATCTGAGTGCGAGCTCTTGGGAAGTCGGCCCGAGTCTAATGCTCAGGAGGAACCCGTGAAACTGATCTTGACTGTTCTGATGTCGATCGCGATTGCGGCGCCTGCTTTATCAATGCAAGCGGCATCCAACGGACCCGTTGATCTCAAGACGCTCCCGCCGATCAACCTTCAAGATTTCGACGGCAAAACGGTGCCCGCGGAAAAATTCAAGGGCAACATCGTTGTGCTGGACTTCTGGGCGACGTGGTGCGGGCCCTGCCTCGCTGAAATTCCGGCGCTAAATCGGCTTCAGGAAAAATACGGTGAAAAGGGACTCAAAGTTGTTGGCGTGACTATGGACTCGGGAGAACCCAAGGAGGTGAAGCCGTTCGTGTCGCGCAATAAGATGAAGTACACGGTGTTGATGGGCGACGATGACCAGGCTTACGATTTCAACGTCATAGCATTTCCTACTACGTATCTGATCACCCGCGACTTGAAAATCTACCGAAGATACTACGGCGCAGGCCCGAGAAAGGCGGCGCAGATCGAGGACGACATTCAGAAGCTGCTTGCAATGAATTGAGTGCTCACCCTCTGCTCTTGGCCGCCGCAGCTTTAGCAGCTTGAACGCGGGGCCGACGATGTCGCGCGCCGATCATGTGTCGATTTTGGTAGTACTTGCCCACCCGCTTTGAGAGCGTATTCCGATGAATGTGAAGCTCTTCGGCAGCTTTTGATAAATTCCCATTTGTGCGTTTGAGCACCGCGAGTATGAAACACCTTTCAAATTCCGCGACCGCGTCTTCAAACAATATTCCGTGCTCTACCATCTCGGATACGAGTACTTCCAACTTATTTTTCATTTCCGTTCTCCTCCGCCACCTCACTAATCAACGCTTTTGTGTTTGTTTGGCGGTTTCATAGCCGTTGAAAAAACGTTCTCTCACTTCGCGCGAGGTCAGATAAGCGATGACCCGCGTACCATCCAGAAGGGCGGGCCCTAAAATAGCTCGCTCGACCGCCTCGGGCCTCACGGGAAAAGCAGTCAACGCAAGATAAACAACCGAGCATATAAGCCAGCCTCTTACAAACCCGAATACCGCGCCCAGCCCGTGGTCAATCCATCCCAGTCGCGCACGTTTGAACCCTCGACGCAACCGCCACGACAGCACCGCTCCAGCAACAACCACGATCGTGAAAACAAGCACGAAGCCGAGCGCGTCCGCCAGCCACGCGGCCACAAAAACGCGAAGCAACGCCGCAGCGTAGGTGTACAACAACGCTGCCAGAATTACTCCGGCCACAGCGAACGCAATCGAAACGATTACCCTGATGATTCCTTTTGTGGCTCCTGAGGCGACCGATACCAATACAACCAGCAGAACGAAGTAGTCGAGGAACGTCATAATTGATGCGGACTCAACCACAAAGCCGCAAAGACACGAAGGGAGACTTCAGTCCCTTGGGGCTTTGTGTCTTTGTGGTTGATCTGCAATCGTCCCGCCAGTCAACAACCTGTATGCCTCAAGATACTTTTCACTAGTACGCGCTACCACCTCTTCAGGCAGGCTCGGCGCCGGGGGCTGCTTGTCCCACTTGACCGTCTCGAGGTAATCGCGGACGTATTGCTTGTCGAACGATTGCTGCCCTCGACCCGGCTGGTAGGCTTCTTTGGGCCAAAACCTGGATGAATCCGGCGTCAGCACCTCGTCAACCAGGACTATGTTTCCATCTTTCCCACCAAACTCGAACTTCGTGTCGGCGATAATAATGCCCCGCGAATCGGCGTAGTCCGCCGCTCGCGAGTAAAGCGTTAGCGTCAACTCCTTAAGCTTGCTCGTCGCTTCTCCACCGACGCGATTCGTCATCTCGCGCTCGCTGATGTTGATATCGTGTCCAGTCTCTTCCTTGGTGGCAGGCGTGAAAATCGGCTCGGGCAGCTTATCTGATTCTTTGAGCCCGGCGGGGAGCTTCACGCCGCACACCTGGCTGGTCTTCTGATATTCTTTCCAGCCGGAACCCGAAAGATACCCGCGAGCGACGCACTCGATGGGAAAGACGTCGGCGCGCACGACCAGCATCGATCGCCCTTCGAGCTGCTCGCGGTGAGACCTGAGCGGCTCGGGATACTGCTCGACATCGGTGGTGATCAGATGATTCGCTGCAGTGTGCTTCAGGAAGTCGAACCAGAACACCGACAGCGCCGTCAGGACGGCGCCCTTGTGTGGAATCGGGTTCGGGAGCACGACGTCGAAAGCTGAAATGCGATCGGTGGCGACGATCAACAGCTTGTCCCCGACAGCATAAACGTCGCGAACTTTGCCGCGTCTGAATAACTCGACACCAGGGACATCACTTTGCGTGACTAGGTTAATAGTCGCGACCTCTGCTCTTGGATTAAGCTGTCAACTTACTTGGAACTGCTGATGCTAAGGACCTGTGTGATGGCACTCCGCATTATCAGCATGAGTTGAATCGATGTCAAGCACAATCAGCACGAAGAACAAATTTATTTCAAGATTTTTTTACGCGACAATTTTTTCCGGGATGATTGCTCCCACCTCAGGCGTACTTGTATACTCGTCAGTCGTGTATTCAGACGCGCTGACGCGCGCATGATAGAGCGTGAAAGGAAGAAATGCACTTTAGGCTCTTAAGCGACTATGTTCCCCAAGGCGATCAGCCCCAGGCCATTGAGAATCTGGTTCGCGGGGTCGAAGAAGGCATTCAACATCAAGTGCTGCTTGGGGTGACCGGGAGCGGCAAGACTTTCACGATGGCCGCAGTAGTCGAGCGCGTCAACAGACCCGTTCTGGTGATGGCGCACAATAAAACGCTGGCGGCGCAGCTCTATCAAGAGTTCAAGTCCTTCTTCCCGCACAACGCGATTGAATACTTCGTCAGCTACTATGACTACTATCAACCCGAGGCGTACATTCCTTCCACGGACACTTATATCGAGAAGGAATCGACCATAAACGAAGACATAGATCGATTGCGGCTTTCGGCGACGCGAACCCTGTTCGAGCGGCGCGATTGCATAATAGTCGCAAGCGTCTCCTGCATTTACGGCCTGGGCGATCCGGACGCGTATTACGGGATGATCGCGTTCGTCGAGCGGGGACAGCAACTATCGCGCACGGCGCTGCTCAGAAAGCTGGTCGAGATTCAATATCAGCGCAATGACACGTCCTTCGAGCGTGGAATGTTCAGAGCGCGCGGCGACGTTGTCGAGATATATCCCGTCTATCAGGAAAGCGCAATTCGCATCGAGTTCTGGGGAGACGAGGTCGAAGCAATCTCCACGATCGATCCGCTACTGGGCGAAGTGCTCGAAACCCACGAGCGCCTGCCAATCTATCCGAAATCTCACTTCGTGATGCCTCAGGACAGACTTAAGCGCGCAATCAGAACGATCAAAGAGGAGCTTGACTGGTGGGAGCCCCAGCTCATCGAACAAGGCAAGCTGCTGGAGGCCCAGCGGCTGCATCAGCGGACGTTATACGACATCGAGATGCTGAAGGAACTCGGCTATTGCCACGGCATTGAAAACTATTCGCGTCACCTGACGGGTCGGTTGCCGGGCGAGCCGCCTCCGACGTTGCTCGATTACCTGCCTCGTGACGCGATCGTGATGGTGGACGAAAGCCATCAAACAATTCCCCAAATTCGTGGCATGTACCACGGCGATCAGTCGCGCAAGAAGACATTGGTCGAGTACGGCTTTCGATTACCTTCGGCTTTGGACAATCGCCCGCTCAACTTCGAGGAGTGGGAGCAGCGCGTCGATGAACTGATTTTCGTATCGGCGACGCCCGGGCCGTACGAGCTGTCTAAGACTTCAGGTGAGTTCGTCGAGCAGGTGATCCGCCCGACCGGTTTGATCGATCCGGTTGTGGACGTGCGGCCGGTCAAAGGACAGATCGACGATTTGCTGAACGAAGTGCGAATGCGGGCGTCGCGAAACGAGCGAGTGCTGGTCACAACTCTGACCAAGAAGATGGCCGAGAACCTTACCGAATACTATGCGGAGCTGGGCGTGCGAGTGCGCTACCTGCACTCGGAGATTCAGACGCTGGAACGCATAAGAATACTTCGCGACTTGCGCGCGGGCGAGTTCGACGTGTTAGTCGGAATCAACCTCCTGCGCGAAGGATTGGACCTGCCGGAGGTTTCCCTGGTCGCGATTCTAGACGCGGACAAAGAAGGCTTCCTGCGGTCGGAGCAGTCGTTGATTCAAACGATCGGGCGGGCCGCGCGCAACCTGAACGGCAAAGCTATTCTTTACGCCGACCGCGTGACCGATTCGATGCGAAGAGCGCTGGGCGAGACGCAGCGTCGTCGCGAAAAGCAAGCGCTTTACAATCGCGATCACGGCATCACGCCGCAGACGATTGTGAAGGCGATCGATTCGACTCTGGTGTCGATCGTCGAGGCTGACTACTTCAAGCTGCCGAGCGTCGCCGAAGAAGCGGAGGAGTACTCGGTTGAGAACATAGCCGCAACGATTCAGAAGCTCGAGGGGCAGATGCGAGCTGCGGCTGCGAAGTACGAATTCGAGCGCGCGGCGGAGCTTCGTGACAGGATCAAGTATCTGCGAAGTCGCGAGCTCGAGGTGGCGTGAGGAGATTGAGACTCTCCCGCTTTCATCAAGCACATTCAACTAAAGATGACTCTTGCACGAGTTATATCCAACCAAAAGCGCGCGGTAGTGGTGCTGGTCGGACTGTTATGCGCAGCGGGGATATTTGCCGCATTCCAACTCCCGGTAGCGATCTTTCCCCAAACCGACTTTCCTCGAGTCGTGATCATCATCGACGACGGTGTGGTCCCGGCTCAGCAAGTCCTGGTGTCGGTCACGCGTCCTGTCGAAGAGGCAATGAACGGGCTGCCCGGGATCACTCGAATCAAATCCACAACCGAGCGCGGCGCCTGCTCCATCGATCTCTTTTTCAACTGGAAGATTGACATAAAAGAGGCGCTCCAGATGGTTCAGGAGCGCCTGGCGCAAATGGTTTCGACGTTGCCGTCGACAGTTCAAATACGCAACGTCGAGCGCCTGACGTTCGCAGTGTTTCCGGTCGCAGGCTACAGCTTTACGTCCGATGAACGCGACTCAACCAGCTTGCGCGACCTTGTGACTTACATAGTCAGACCTCGAATCGCAAGACTTCCGGGCGTTGCCAGCGTGACTATCGCAGGCGGCCAAAAGCGCGAGTATCACGTGACCGTCGATCCTGCCAGGCTCGTCGCGCACGGCGTCTCTTTGGAGCAGACAGTCGATGCAGTGAACAAAGCCAACATCATTGCTTCGCCAGGGCTCGTCGAAGAAAACCACAAGCTCGAGCTCGCATTGGTAAACGGGCAGGCAAAACGACCGGATGAATTGAACAAGGTTGTCGTTGCGGTTGTTAACAACGCGCCAGTCACGATCGCCGACATAGCCGCAGTCACCGAAGGATTCGCTCCGAATTACACCGCCGTAACCGCCGATGGTCACCCGGCAGTCCTGCTAAACATCAACCGGCAGTTCGACGCAAACTCCGTCGAAGTCGTCGACGAAGTCAGAGCCGAGTTTGCGGGCATGCGCTCTCAGATTCCAAGGGACGTCAAGGTCGCCCCGTTTTACGACCAGTCGCTGCTGGTCCGTGCCTCTATCCGTTCGGTGCTCGAGGCCATATTTATCGGACTCTTGCTTTCGGTAGCCATACTCTTCGGCTTCCTCAGAAACGTCGGCACCACACTGGTGGCGATATTAGTAATTCCAGTCACTATTCTTACGACATTTCTCGCGATGTGGCTGGCCGGGTTGAGCTTCGACTTGATGACACTGGGCGGAGTCGCTGCGGCAATCGGGCTGGTGATAGATGACGCGATAGTCGTGGTCGAAAACATCTACACCCACCGCGCGCGCGGGAAGTCTCGGCGCGACGCAGTGCAAGTCGCCGTTTCGGAGATAACCATCCCGATCATCGGCTCCACGATCACGCCGGTTGTCGTATTCCTGCCGCTGACCCTGCTCACCGGAGTCACCGGGGTTTTCTTCCGCTCGCTTGCGCTCACGATGGCCGTCGCCCTGCTCACTTCGCTCGTGCTTGCGCTTTCGTTTACCCCGGTGCTGGCCGAGCGATTCGTCAAGGTCAAGCTTAAACGAAAGCTTTCGGAGGACAGCCTGCGCGGCGTCGAGCTGGAAGGCGAGCTCGCTGCCGAGGAGCGTGAAGAAACTGCCGAACAAGGAAGGATTTTGGGCGGGATCGTGCGCCGATATGAATGGCTGCTCGGACGAGCGCTCGACAATCGGGCCGCCGTAGTCGTCGTCTGCCTTTGCGTGATCGCGGTTTCTTATCTCATCTACCGAAATGTTGGCTCGGAATTCTTGCCCGAGTTTGATGAAGGAGCGTTCGTGCTTGATTACAACTCGCCTCCGGGAACCTCGCTTGTTGAAACAGACAAGATCCTCAAACACGTCGAGGATATGTTGAAGGACACACCCGAAGTCGAGGGCTACTCACGGCGGACGGGTTTGGAGTTGGGACTTTTCATTACCGAGCCGAACAGAGGAGATTTCGCGGTAAAGCTGAGGCCCGACCGCAAGCGTTCTACGGACGAAGTGAAGGACGACATTCGCAAGCAAATCTTATCGACGCAGCCGTCGCTCTATCACGTCGAGCTGCCTGGCATCCTGAGCGACATGATCGGCGACCTGAGCAGCGAGCCTCAGCCCATCGAGATAAAACTCTTCAGCGAAGACGCCAATGCGCTTCATCAAAAAGCCGCCGAGATCGAAGGCGTGATCAAACAGATTCCGGGAGTGGTGGACACGTTCGACGGCGTGGTTGTGAGCGGCCCGGCGATCACTTTCAAGATCGACCCCCAGCGCGCGGCGGCGCTTGGCGTGAATGCTACAGACGTTGCGAATAGCGTGTCTACCGCAATGACCGGCGATGCGAGTTCGGTGATCTTGCAGCAGGACCGGCTGATTGGCGTTCGAGTCGTGTTGCCGAAGGAGCTGCGCATGTCGCTGGACGCCTTGCGGGCGCTTCCGATCCGCTCGCCTTCGAAGAACACGCTGTTCCGACTCGATCAAGTTGCCGACATCGACTATAACAAAGGCCAGACGGAGATTTCTCGCGACGGATTGCGGCGAACCGTCGCGGTCACAGGAAGATTGGAAGGGCTTGATCTGGGCACGGCAATAAAACAAGTCAAGGCGAAACTTGCGAAGGAAGTGACGTTGCCGCCGGGAATGACCATCGAGTACGGCGGCCTCTACCAAGAGCAGCAACAGAGCTTCCGCGAGCTTACGCTTGCATTGGGGCTCGCGATTACTTTGGTCTTTCTCACGCTGCTCATCGAGTTTCGGTCCTTCGTTCATCCGGCGGCGATAGTGGCCGGCGCGGTTCTCGCATTGAGCGGTGTGCTAGCCGCATTGTTGATAACTCACACAACTCTCAACGTGGTCTCCTACATGGGAATGATCATGGTTGTGGGCATTGTTGCGAAGAACGGAATCTTGATGCTGGATGCTGTCGATGATCACCTTGCGGTGGGCGACACGCTGCGCCAGGCGTTGCTGCGATCGGGGAGACGACGGTTCAGGCCGGTGTTGATGACATCGTTGGCGGCGATGCTCGGAATGACGCCGCTGGCGTTTGCGATCGGGTCAGGATCCGAGATGTTACAACCTTTGGCAATTGCGGTGATCGGGGGCCTGGCTATAGCCCTGGTGCTTTCCCTTGTTGTCACGCCGGCGGTCTACGCAATGCTGAGGAGGACGCCAGGGGGTTCCGCAAAGACCAGCAAATCTTAGTCAGAGATTTGTTTGCAAGTCTGACTGCCTGCGACGGCCCCTTCATCCTAAAAATTGACGCTCAAGGAAATCGAGTGCTAGACTTGACGCCTCGATCAGGAGGCGCCAGATGCCCGTGAGCGAAAGACTGCTTGAAATACTTGCGTGCCCAGTCTGCAAAGTTAAAGTGGAGCTGAAGCCGGACGGCAGCGGACTCAAGTGCGTTCAGTGCAACCGCGT